>VGOD01000003.1 GCA_016876015.1 Chloroflexota bacterium | reverse complement strand
GTTGCCAAAGGGCCGCAAGACCGTCATCCTAACGCTATCGGGCGGGCAGATCGGTCTGATCGGCGATCTGCTGGAGGGAGATGCCCACCGATGGGGCGCTGACCTGCGCCTGGCAGAACTGTCTTCTGCCGGCCGGCAGACGCTCGCCGCGATCTTGCCGCCCTACAGCGCCATTGCCAATCCCCTCGACGCTTGGGGTTCGGGCGACTTCGAGGCGACGTACCCGGCGTGCCTGGAGGTGTTGGCCCGCGAGCCTGACGTGGATGTGATCGCGGTGTCGCGCGATAGCCCGCCTGGCATCGCCGAGCGGGAGATCGCGCAGTCGAACGTGGTGGTGGACGCGGCGGCCAGGGTTGCAGCCGCTTCGGGCAAGACGGTGGCGGTCTTTGCCAACGTCTCGACCGGGATCGAGCCGCGCGTCAAGGCCAGGGCCGATGCGGTTGGGCTGCCGCTGCTCCAGGGCACACGCGAGAGCCTGGCCGCGATCGCGGGGTTGATCCGCTATGCCGAATTCCGGGCGCAGCTCGCGGAGCGGGGGCGCGCGCTGTTCGCAGAGCCAGCCGCCAGCCCGGTCAGCGCAGACCGGCTAGCGGCCCTGAAGCGCGAGCTGGCCGCGTCTTCGCACAGCCTGACGGAGAGTCAGGGCAAGCGGCTGTTGGCGGCCTACGGCATCCGGGCCCCGCAAGAGGCGCTGGCATCCTCGGCCGACGAGGCGGCGCGCCTGGCTGCGGCGCTGGGCCGGCCGGTCGCGCTGAAGATCGCGTCCCCCGACATCTTGCACAAGACCGAGGCCCAGGGGGTGCTGCTGAACATTACGGGCGCGGAGGCCGTGCGCGACGGCTACCAGCGGATTGTCCAGAGCGCCAGGCGCCATAGCCCCCAGGCGCGCATTGACGGTGTGCTGGTTCAGGAAATGGCGCCCGCGGAGGCCGTGGAGGTCATCGTCGGCGCGACCGTGGACCCGCAATTCGGGCCGGTGGTAGTGTTCGGGATGGGCGGCATCCTGGTCGAGCTGCTTCACGATGCCGTGCTTCGGCTGGCGCCGGTCAGTCTGGCGAGCGCGATGGAGATGATCGCTGCTACCAGGGCCGGCCGCTTGCTGACCGGTTTTCGCGGCCGGCCCCCGGCAGACATCGCGGCCCTGGCCGATGCCATCGTGCGCATCTCGTACCTGGCCCATGATCTGCGCCACGAGGTCGCGGCCGTAGATGTCAATCCGTTGATGGCGCTGCCGGCGGGTCAGGGGGTGATGGCGGTGGATGCATTGGTTGTGAGAAGGTAGGAGTCTGTCATGAGAGTCATGTTGTCCGGCAACGAAGCGATTGCGCGTGGGGCATACGAGTACGGCGTCGAGGTCGCCATGGGCTACCCTGGCACGCCCAGCTCCGAAATCCTGGAGAACGTGGCGCGCTACCGGGAGATCTACTCTGAGTGGTCAATCAACGAGAAGGTGGCGATGGACGGCGTCATGGGCGCCGCGTATGCAGGGAAGCGCGCGATGTTCACGACCAAACAGGTCGGCATGAACGTCGCCTCCGACTCGTTCCTTTATGGCGTCTACACAGGAGCCAACGCGGGGGTATTGATCGTCACGGCCGACGATCCGGGGATGTTCAGCTCGCAGAACGAGCAGGACAACCGCCACTACGCCCGGCTTGCCAAGATGCCCATCATCGAGCCGGCCGATAGCCAGGAGGCGAAAGACTTCGTGGGCCTGGCCCTGAACCTGAGCGAGCAATTCGATGAGCCGGTGATCTTGCGCACGGTGATGCGGATCGCGCATTCCGCTTCGCCGGTCGAGCTTGGCGAGCGCCGCGCTCCCTCGAGGGCCGACCGGCCGGCGGCTGCGAGCGAGGCGGGCCGTATGAAACGCGATCCCCACAAATTCGTCGCCACGGCCGTGTGGGCGCGCGGCCGCCGGCCGCTGATCGAGGCGCGAATCGCGACAGTGGCCGAGTACGCCGAGACCCTGCCAGAGAACCGCATCGAGTGGGGCGATCGAGGGCTGGGAATCATCACCAGCGGCGTGGTCTATCACTACAGCCGTGAGGTTTTCCCCAGCGCCTCCTTCCTGAAGCTGGCGCTGACGTGGCCGATTCCGCCCCGCCTGGTGCGCGAGTTTGCGGCCGGCGTCGAGCGAGTGATTGTGATCGAGGAGCTCGATCCCTTCATCGAGGAGCAGGTGCGTTTGTTGGGGATTCCGGCCGCGGGCAAGTCCATCTTCCCCAGCTATGGCGAGCTGTTGCCCGCGACGATCGAACGCTGCGCGATCGCGGCCGGGCTGCTGCCCGCGCATCCAGGGGCGGTCAAGCGCAGCGTGCCGCCGGCCGATCTGCCCGCGCGCAGCCCAATCCTGTGCCCAGGCTGTCCGCACCGCAGCACCTTCTACACCCTCAACAAGCTCAAGTACGTCGTAGCCGGCGACATCGGTTGCTACAACTTGGGCGCGCTGCCCCCCTTCGACGCCACCGACACGATGGGCGCGATGGGCGCCAGCATTGGTGTGGCCCACGGCTTTCACGCGGCTGGCCTGGCCGACCGCTCGGTGGCGGTGATCGGCGACGGGACCTTCTTCCATTCGGGCATGGCGCCGCTGCTGAACATGGTGCATAACAACAGCAAGGGCACGATCGTCATCCTTGACAACCGCACGACCGCCATGACCGGGCATCAGGATCATCCCGGCGTCGCCCAGACGCTGGCGGGTGCAGAAGGGGGCCAGGTGAACATCGCCGACCTGTGCCGGGCGATGGGGGTCAAGGATGTGCGCGTGGTGGACGCCTTCGACATGGAGGCCGTGCAGCGGAACCTGAAAGAAACAGTCGCCTGCGACGGGCTGTCGGTCATCGTCATGGATGGCCCGTGTGTGTTTGTGGAGCTGGAGCGCAAGGCGCCTTTCGAGGTGGATGCGGATTTGTGCAACGGGTGTACACTCTGCTTCCGCCTGGGCTGCCCGGCCATCTTCAGGGCAGATGAATTGGATGCCAGGACCGGCCGGCCCAAGGCGGGGATTGATCCGGTGTTGTGCGTGAGCTGCGACATGTGCCGTCAGATCTGCCCTCGCAAGGCGATCTTCATGCCCACGCAGGCGATGAACTAGACTCAGTAGATCACAGATTCATGCTCCAAGCGGGTCCATGACCCGCCGGATCACGGATCCGGCGCGAGCAATTGTGATCTATTGAGACTCTACCGGGAATAGTGGTCATTGCCGATAACGTTTGTGGGGTCTGAGGAGACGCAATGAAATCGTGCAACTTTCTCATCACCGGCGTCGGCGGGCAAGGCACGGTGGTGGCCAGCGACATCCTGGCAGCCGTTGGCCTGGCCGCAGGCTATGACGTCAAGAAGTCGGATGTATTGGGCCTGGCCGTGCGGGGCGGCGCCGTGATCAGTCACATTCGGTGGGGCGATGTGGTGCGTTCCCCCATTGTGCCCGAAGGCAAGGTGGATGTGCTGCTCGCCTTTGAAATCCTGGAGGCGTTGCGGTGGCTTGACCAGTTGCGGCCAGAAGGGACCATCCTCGTCAACCGCCAGCGCATCTATCCGGTGACGGTCAGCTCGGGCCTGGCCTCCTATCCCACGATCGAAGAGAGCAGCGCCGCGCTGCGCAAGGCCGCTCAGAATGTCTATCTGGCGCCTGGGCTGGAGATCGGTCAGGAGCTCGGCAATACCCGCGTGCTGAATGTCGTGCTCTTGGGCGCGTTGTCGGGACTGACAGAGATCTCACCCGAGACGTGGGTGGATGTGATCGCTAAACGAGTGCCCCCGAAGGTGGTCGAGCTCAATGTGCTCGCCTTCTGGCGTGGGCGCCAGGCGCTGGCAGGATCGCGGCTGGCGGGGGAGACGATGGCGGAGGATGTACGATGAAGATCATGGTGATCAACCCGAATACGACTGAGAGCATGACCATGCACCTGGCTCACGCGCTGGAGCCGCTGAAAGGCCCCGGCGTGGAGCTGACCGTGGTCAACCCGGCACACGGGCCGGTGTCTATCGAGTCGGCCTACGATGAGGCGCTTTGCATCCCGCCCATCCTGGAGCTGGTCAAGCAGGCCGAGCGGGATGGTTACGATGCGGTCGTCATCGCGTGCTTCTCGGATCCTGGCCTCCATGCAGCGCGCGAGCTCGTCGCGATCCCTGTGGTGGGCATCCAGGAAGCTACGCTTCACGTGGCGGCCCAGCTCGGCTTTCGGTTCACCATCACCACCACCTTCGCCAAGCGCGTGCCGGCGAAGATCGAATCGGTCGAGCTGGCCGGCATGGGTGCAAGGCTGGCTTCGGTGCGTCCGCTCGACATGACTGTATTGGAGATGGACCGCGAGCCGGCGCGCACCAAGGCGCGGCTGATGGAGGTGGCTGAGATGGCCGCCAAAGAGGATGGCGCCGAGGTGGTCATTCTGGGCTGCGCAGGTCTAGCCGGCTATGCCGAGGAGGTGGAGGCCGCTATCGGGATGAAGGTGCTCGATCCCAGCCCGATCGCGCTGAAGACCGCGGAGATGCTGGTGAGCCTGGGGCTGCGGCACAGCAAGCGCGGCCTTTTCGCGCAGCCGCCGGTGAAACTGATCAAATGATAGAAGGTCTTACGATGACCCAAGAATTCGATACCATCATCGCAGGCGGTATGCTCGCCACGGGCGACGGTGTGGCGCGCGCCGATCTGGGCATCCGCGAGGAGCAGATCGCCGAGATCGCAGACGATCTGGCCGGCCGGCCGGCCGGCCGCGTGATTGACGCCGCCGGCAAGATCGTCATGCCCGGCGCGGTGGACGTGCACTGCCATCCAGTCTATCTGGACGACCTGGGCGGCCTCTCGATCACCGCCGCGCATGGCGGCGTGACGACCGTGATCCACTACGCCTATGCGCGGCCGGGGATGGCGTTGCTGGACACGGTGCGCGGTTTCCGCGACGACGGCTTAGCCAATTCGGTGCTGGATTTCGCGCTGCACGGCGGCCTGTTCGATGTGGAACGCCAACTGGCCGACGTGCCGGCGTGCTTCCGGGAGGGGGTCACATCGTTCAAGGTCTTCATGGCCTACGCCAAGCTCAAGTGGATGACCGATGACTATTGGATGACCGCCTTGATGGACGTGGTCGCCGGCGAGCGGGGCCTGATAGCCGTGCATGCGGAGAACGGGCTGGCGACTGACTACCTGGAGGACAAGTTCCTGCGCGAGGGGCGTTCGCCGCTGGAGACCTTCACCGCAATGCGGCCCGATCTGTTGGAGGCCGAAGCCGTCAACCGGGCCATGTCCATCGCGCACGTGATGGGTTGTCCGCTTTACGTGCCGCACAACAGCGCCGAGGCGTGTCTGGCGACGCTCCGCCGCGGCCAGGCGGCCGGCTGGCGCGTCTACGGCGAAACCTGTCCGCAATACCTGACGCTGACGCACGATGAGACGACGCTCAAGGTGGGGCCGCTGGCCAAGATCGGGCCGCCGTTGCGCACGCAGCGTGACTGCCAGGCGCTGTGGCAGGGTCTGGCCGATGGCGTTCTGGTGACCGTCGCCAGCGATCATGCGCCGAAAGCCAAGCGCGTGACAGACGACTTCTTCGACGCCGCGTACGGTTCGCCGCAGATCGAGACGATGCTGACCATGATCTACCACGAGGGGGTGAACCGCGGGCGGATCACTCTGCCGCGGCTGGTGCAGGTGATGTGCGAGACGCCGGCCAGGCTCTTCGGCCTCTATCCGCGGAAGGGCGCGCTGATGGTCGGTTCGGACGCCGATGTGGTGATCTTCGACCCGGCCGGCCGGCAGACCATCACCGCGGCCGGCCAGCACTCGGCCGCAGGCTACACCCTCTACGAGGGCCGTCAGGTCATCGGCAAGCCGCTCCTCACCATGCAGCGGGGCGCGGTGCTGGTGGAAAATGGGAAGTTAGCGGCGAAGCCCGGCCGCGCGAAGTTCTTGCGAACCGATACGAGTCATTTGTACAGTTGAGCTCCACAATTCGGTCAACGTCATTAACTGCCAGGACCTACGCAGTGGTCTCCTGGGCCCGGTCATTGCGAGGAGCGTAGTGTGCGATTGCGCCAGCATCCTTCAGGACGAAGCAATCCCCGTCGCCGAGCAGGAGATTGCCTTCGTCCTGGCTCAGGCCAGGGCTTCGCAAACCATGTCCTGAGCTTGTCGAAGGATGCGCTCGCAATGACGTGCGACTGCGTAACACCTGTAACTGAGGAGAACCATCATGGCATCCACTCTAAAAGGCATAGATGTCCTGCGCGCCGATCAGTTCACGCTCGATGAGATTGACCTCATCATGGACACCGCGGCGCGCTTCGAGGCCGCGGTTCGCGCTGGCGGCCGGCTGCTGAACCTGGCCGGCAAGGTGTTGGCAACGCTGTTCTATGAGCCCTCGACCCGCACACGGCTCTCCTTCGAGAGCGCCATGCTCCAGTTGGGCGGCCAGGTGCTCTCGGTGGCCGAGGCGAAGACCTCCAGCAGCGCGGCCAAGGGCGAAACGCTCTTCGACACGGGCAAGATGATCGAATCGTATGCCCACATCGCGGTCATCCGGCATCCGGTGGTTGGCAGCGCCAAAGAGCTGGCCGATGGCGCGGTGATCCCCGTGATGAACGGCGGCGACGGCGCGGGCCAGCATCCCACCCAGGCGTTGCTTGACCTCTATACCATTCGCAAGGAGCGAGGCCGGGTGCAGGGTTTGACCATCGCCCTGGCTGGGGACCTGAAGAATGGCCGGACGGTTCACTCGCTGGCGGCGCTGCTGGCCACGCAGGAGGTGCGTTTCTACTTCGTCGCGCCAGAGGCGCTGACCATGCCAGGGGAGATCACAGCCGATCTGCGCGCTCGCGGGGTGGCGATCGAGGAGACGGATGACCTGGCCGCCGCGCTGGCGCAGTGCGATCTAGTCTACATGACGCGCATCCAGAAGGAGCGTTTCGCCGATCCAGAGGAGTATGAGCGGTTGCGCCACGCGTATGTGCTGGACATGGCGCTGGTGCAGCGGGCGAAGCCGGGACTCATCATCATGCACCCGCTGCCGCGCGTGGATGAGATTGCGACAGAGGTGGATGCCTACGAAGGAGCCGCCTACTTCCGCCAGGCGGCCAACGGCGTGCCGGTGCGCATGGCGCTGCTCGCGCTGCTGTTGGGGCTGGAGTAAGCTGCCTCATGCTCGCCAACGCGCCAGGCGATTCCGGGTTGCCTGGCGCGTTGGCAGGGGGATAGCTCGACCGTCAGCTCTTTGGCCGATAGCCGCGGCTGGTCGGATAGGGCTCAATGAGTTCGACGGTGATGCCGTGGTTATCGGCTGCGAGCACGAAAGCCTCGAATCCGTCGGGCCGATCCAGATAGATCTTGTTTTGCTCCAGCGTCGCGCCCGCCGATCTGGCTTGTATGACCGCCTTGCGGATGTCCGCGACCTCGATGCTCAGGTGCTCCAGCCCCTCCCCCCGCTGTTTCATGAACTCGTGGACGCGATGTCCGGGCTGCGTCGTCTCCACCAGGTGCAGCCACAGCCGTTCATTGCCCATCGGAATCATGATGTCCCGCTGTTCGCCGTAGTGCTGGTCCGTGCGGAGCTCGACGGCTTGGAGCCGGAAGAGCTTCTCGAATCGCTCGGCCGCCTGCTCCACGTTCTTCACTGCCACCCCGACATGCTGTAGCCCCAGGATATTCGCATCGCTCACCTTCGCTGCATCGAACCGCCAGCTCGTGGCGTGGGGTTGGATCAATTCGATGGTGAAGCCGATCGCATCGGCCGGATAGACGAACGCCTCGAATCCGTCGGGCGCGTTGAAGATCTTATCCTGATACAGCGGCACGCCGAGCTTCCTCAGATGCGCTACGTCACCCTCGATGTCGTCCGTTTCCAGCGCGATGTGCTCGAGCCCCTCGCCGTGCTGCTTCAGAAACCTGTTGACCCGCGACTCAGGGTTCCAGTTTTGGACGCAGTGGAGCCACAGCTCGTTCGGGAACATGATACGGGAATCGAACTGGAAGCCCCTGCCCTGATCTTTGCGCAGGTCGAGCGCCTTCAGGCCGAACAATGCTTCGAAACGTTCCTCAAAGGCTCGCAGGTTCTCCAGCGAAAGCCCTACGTGTTGCAGTCGGATGATCATACGAGTTTTCCTCCAAGTCTGTTTTCCATGCACGATCTCATCTTCATGGCCGCGGCGTCATTGCCAGGGTCGCTCGCAGCACATCGCACACCAGGTCCACCTCGGCCTCCGTGAACTCGGGGTCAACCGGCAGGCTGAGCGTGCGGGCTGCTAATGCCTCGGTGATCGGCAGCGAGTCGGCTCCGCGCAAGCGCCGCTCCCGATAGACGGGCTGCTGGTGGACCGGCGGTACGTAGTGTAACGCGGCATGAATACCCTGTTCGTGCAGGCGGCGGTACACCTCATCGCGTTGCGGAACCTGCACCGTATAGGTGCGATAGATCGCCTCTGCCTCGCGACGCGGCTGGGGCAGGCCGACGCCGGGGATGCCAGCCAGTCGCTCTGCATACCACTGGCCGATCAGCCGGCGCTTGGCGCTCCACGTCGCCAGATACGGCAGCTTGACCGCGAGCACGGCCGCCTCCATTGGCGACATCGAGAGATTGTAGCCCTCGACCAGGTGATAGTAAGTCACTGGCGGCGTCGCCCCGCGGCGGGCGCCATAGCCCTTCAGCAACTCGACCCGTTCCCAGAGCGGCGGCTGTTCCGTCGCGACCAGGCCGCCAGAACCGATCCCCGAAAACGGCTTGAAGGGCGAGCAGGAAAACACGATCATATCGGCGTAGGCGCCCAGCCGCTGCCCGCGGTCGCGCGCGCCCGTCGCCAGGGTCGCATCTTGCACGATGAAGAGACCATGCCGATCGGCGATCGCTCGCAGAGCCGCCGCATCGGACGGATGGCCGTGCAGGTCAACCGGCAGCAGCCCAACCGTGCGCTCACCGATCAACACTGCGACCCGGTCGGGGTCAATGGTGTAGTCATCGGCCCGTACATCGCACAACACCGGGCTCGCGCCGCAGTGCGAGATCGCGGCGGTCGTGGCGATGTCCGAGTTAGCGACGGTGATCACCTCATCGCCGGGCCGGACGCCGCAGGCCAGCAGCGCCAGGCGCAGCCCCGCCGAGCCGGATTGCACCGCGGAGACGTGACGGTGACCCAGCGCCTGGCCGAAAGCGCGCTCGAACTGGCCGATCAGTTGTTGGGCCTCCCACGGGTCGCCATAGAGCACGGCTGCGACCGCCTCTGTGAGCGCCTCTTGCAGCCGGCGGTGAACCTTCGGGTTGTTGGTGCGCGGTACACGCCACCTCGGCCGCGCTTCACTGTTGTTGGCCACGTCGTCGCCTGTCCTGAAAATCGCCGCCCGCTCTGGTCTCGAGGCTGTGCGAAGCCTCCTTTAGGATTAGCCGGTCACTCTCGCCAACAGCGTAACCGGCTGAAGCCTCCAAACCGAGACATTTTTCCACGGGCCGTCCCACAGGGAGGCTGCGCACCCTGGCCTGCATGGCGCAGCCAGCCTGTCCTGGCCGACGGGCCAGGGGGCGGGCTGGCGCTGCGCCCGGCATGAACAACTGTCCTGAGAATCGCCCCCCACGCGCCAGGCGCTTCCGTAATGCTGGCGCGTGGGGGGGAAGTGCAGTCGCCAGGCTACCGCGGCAGCAGGTTGTCGCGTATCTCGTCCACGACGCCGTAGAAGCAGATCCAGTCGCCCACGCGCACCTGCGGCCGATGCCGCAGGCCAAATACCAGGCCGTCTGCCGGGGCCACGACCGTTTCTGATACGTCGCCGTACAGGTTGACGATCTGCCCCAGAGCCGCGCCCTTTGCCATCTCTCGATGGAACTCTAGCCCCGGATCGCCGATCCAGAGCCCGGTGGCGTTGGCCAGCAGCGCAACCTGATGGCCGCGCTTCCATGAGCGGCAGTAGTGCGCCTGGCCGGGGATCATGCCGAAGTGCCGCAGGACGTTCAACATGCTGCGCGCCAGCGTTTGGCACACGGTATCGAAGTCGCGGGTCAGGGTGCGGCATTGCCCGCCGAGCTCGACCGTGATGCCGCCGCCGCCCTTTTTCACCAGCTCCGAGGTCGGATCGCCGGCTTTGAGCAGCGAGGTGAAGACCAACGGGAAATCTGGCCCCATCGCCGCGGCGAGCTCCAGGCATTGCGGCATCTCCGGCGCAAAGATCATCTGCGAGAGGTACGAGTGATCGCCGCCGGAGTGGATGGCGATTTGGTAATCGGCCGAGGCCATCATGGCCTGGTAGTGCGCATACGCCACGCGCTCGGTCGCCCGGCCCGTCGCGCTGCCAGGGTAGACCCGGTTCATGTCGTAGGTGAAGGTGTCCAGCGGGTCGCCGCGCGTCCCGGCGGTCAGCGCGTCCACGTTCATCGCGGGGACCGCGACCACCACGCCTTTTAACTGCTGTGGGTCAATCTGCCGCATGACCAGAGCGATTGACCACGGCCCCTCTGGTTCGTCGCCGTGGATCGCGCCGTTGAGCCAGATCACCGGCCCTGGCTCCACTCCGCACGCCACCACCACTGGCATCAGCCGCTCGCGACCATACATGTCCGCGACGATAGGGATGCCGCCTCTCACCATCTCGCCGGGCCTGGCGTCGGCCGTGCCGACCTTGTGCCCGATCCACTTCGCTTGATCTGCCATCTCTGACTGTTCTCCTTCAGGACTTGTTCATGAGCCTGGCGATGCGCTCGAGGGCCTCTGCCAGGCGCTCTTCCGGTTGAAGAAACGTGATGCGGATGAAATGGTCGAACGCCGCACCAAAGGCGCCGCCCGGATAGAGCAAGACGTGCGCCTCTTCCAGCACCCAGGCCGCAAACTCGAGCGATGTCATCCCTGTGCTGCTGATGTCGGCGAAGATGAACTGTCCGCCCTGCGGCCTGCCATAGCGAAGACCCAGCCGATCGAGCCCCTGCATGACCACCTCGCGGCGCCGGGCGTAGGCCTGCTGCATCTCCACGATGCAATCGTCTGGACCGTTAAGCGCGGCCAACGCGCCGTGCTGCGCAACCAACGAGGTGCTGCCCGAGATGCTGGCCTTGATCTGCCGGACACGCTCCATCAGATGAGCCGGTCCAGCGATCCACCCCAGCCGCCAGCCGCACATGGCGTATTGCTTCGAGACCGCGTTCAGGGTCAGGGTGTAGTCCTTGACTCCCGGCAGCGAGGCCGGGCTGACGTGCTCGAGCCCGTCGTACAAGAACCGATCATAGATGTCGTCGGCCAGGATGGTCAGATGATGCGCCCGCGCGAGCTCCGTCAGCTCCTGCACATCCCCGCGGGAGATCACGGACGCTGCCGGGTTGTTCGGCGACACCATCAGCAGGCCGCGCGTGCGCGGGGTGATCGCCGCGGCCACCCGCGCCGGATCCACCCGGAAGTCCTCTTCGATGTGGGTCGGCACGCTGACCCTCACCCCGTGCGCGAATGCGATGGCGTCCCGATAGGTGTTGTAGTTGGGATCGGGGACCAGGATCTCATCGCCGGGCGCCAGCGCCGCCTGCACCATGACGAAGAGGGCATGCTGCCCGCCGTTGGTGACGACGATCTCGGTCTCTGGGTCCGCCTCGATGCGATTCACCCGGCGCAGCCGCTCAGCAATTGCCACGCGCAGCGGCAGGATGCCCTCAGGCGGGTTGGGCTCGCTCCAAACCCGCTTGATCGCCTCGGCGAACGCCGCAACGATGTGCGGCGGGGTGTCAAAGTCGGGATCGCCGCGGCCCAACTCGATCCGATCATCGTAGGCCCTTGCCTTAGCCATCAGGCCGTAGAGGGTGGCTGTACTGATGGCCGGCGCGGCCGGTTGGGCTCTGTCCGGGTTTGTCGTCATTCTCTGTCTTTCGTCGTGAAGACCTCTGCCCTCAAAGCGCCAGCAGCCGCGAGGTTGTCGTCAGTCTGACCACATCCGGCGCGCCGAACGGTTCGCCCGATGCGACCAGAAAGCCTACCTGGGTTAGCTCGGCCAGCAACGAGGCGCCGCGCGGCCACGGCGCACGAAACGCCAGGTAGGCCACGGTATCGCCGTCGAGCGGTGTGACCCGCGCCTGTTGCAGAAACGCCAGCCCCTGTTCTTGAGTTAACGTCAGCTCGGTCAAACGCTCTTGCAGCAGGTTGGCCATGTGCTCGGCTCCGGCCACCGCGGCCCACTGCGCCGGCGTCGTCGTGCAAATGCCGATGATCTGCCGCAGTGTCTGGATCGGCTGGATGAGCGCCTCGTCGCCAGCGATGTATCCCAGTTGATACTCTTCCATGCCCAGGGTGGGCCAGAGCGCAGCCAATGCCAGGCAGCGAGCGGCCAAAGCAGCGATGGCGCCGGGAGAGACGTAACGTCTATCCGGCCGCACCAGCGATGCCAGGCTCTGATCCCAGATCACTCGTGCGTCGGCCGCCTCGATGGCCGCGGCGATGGCGGCCAGCTCATCCGCCTCGAACGCTTTGCCGGTCAGCCGATGGGGGCTTTCGAGATAGAGCACGTCCGCGCCCCGCTCGAGCGCGGTCAGGATGGCGGCGATGTCAGGCTCTGGGCTGCCATCCTGGCTGCCGGGCATCGAGATGGTTTGCACCTGGCCGACCCCGGCCGCCTGTGCAACGCCGGGGTGCGCCTGCGCCGGCAGAGCCAGGATCTTGCCGTCTCGACAGAGAGCCTGAATCGCCAGAAAGCGCGCTTCCTGTTCGCCGTTCGTGATGACCGTATTCCCGTCCGCCTTGAGTCGCCAGCCCAGGGTGGCCAGATACCGCGCCAGGGCCTCTCGCAGAGCCGGCACCCCTGGCACGGGCGCGTAGTGCGTTTCCCCGCGGGCCAGAGCCTGGATCATCCCCTCGCGAATTTCGGCGGGCATGTAGAACGGCGGGTAGTCCGTGATGGGGCTCCACCCATAGGCGCGCGCGGCCGATTCGATTGGCGAAGATGAGGTGTGCGTCATCAGCACTCCTGGGAGTGGCTCACTACTGGCATGTCGCGTTCAGCCGATGCGGCGATAGGTCCACGTCTTGGGCGACAAACGCACCGCGCCCTGCGGCGTCACCAGGTAGTTGTCCGAAACCAGGAACGCCTTGGTGCCCTCCAGCAGTGTGCTGGGATGGAACGAGAGCACCATGTTGGCCTCCAGCGGCCAATCGGGCGTGAACCACGAAGAGGGGCCGTCGCTCTCGTCCAGGCCGATGCTGTGGCAATCGGGCGTGTGCCGGCCGATCACCGGAAAGCCCAGGTCCTTCCAGGTTTGGAGGTTGGTTTCGGCGATCTTGCCGATGGGAACGCCTGGCCGCGCGGTTTGGGCGGCGGTTTCGATGACGCGCTCGTGCGCCTCGATCTGGGCGCGAATGCTCGCCGGCAGCTCCTTGAAGCTGTAGATCGCGGTCATCTCGTCCCAATAGCCCAATGGGCCGGTGTACACCAGCTCGAACAGGATGATGTCGTCTTCCGTGAAGCAGCGGTCCAACGGGGTCGGGATCGTGTATGGCCGCAGGTCCAGCGAGTATTTGGAGCGGCCCCAAAAGCAACCGGCCGCCTTCAGGATCGCCTCGGCCTCGGTGGCTGCGTCCCAGGCGCGCACGCCTGGCCAGGCCACCTCGGCAAAACGTTCGAAAGCCTGGGTGAAGATGCGCCCGGTGTTGTAGATCTCCTCGATCTCGAAGGCGGACTTGATCGCGCGCATCTGGTCAATGTCGCGACTGATGTCCACCGTCTCATAGCCGGTCATCGCGGCCTGGAAGCGATCCCACTCGCCGACCAGCCAACTGGTTTTCAGGTGTTCGATGCCGATGCGCCTGGTGGCGCCTGCCAGTTGCCGGGCGATCTCCAGGCTGCGGCCGAAGGCGTCCGGGTCCGGGTTTTCGACCCAGGGTGTGGTCGCCTCTTGGCGGTTCCACTGGGCGCCATAGGCCGACCACTGGATCAGGGCCGGCTCGGGATGCTCCGCGCCCACGACTACGTAAGCCGGACCGGCCCATAGCACGAGATTGGTGAAGTACTTGGCGACGCCCATGAGACCGGGCGCGCCGCGCGCCGGGATGAAAACCGCGCCCAGGCCCTTCTCTTTCATGAGCGCCTGGAGTCTGGCGACCCGCCGGGCGACATCCTGTTCGAGTGCGAAGCGTGTTAACATAACTGGTCTCCTGTTCTGAAAAATCACCGCCCACCGCTCTGGTCTCGAGGCTGTGCGAAGCCTCCTTTAGGATTAGCCGGTCACTCTCGCCAACAGCGTAACCGGCTGAAGCCTCCAAACCGGGACATTTTTCCACTCCAGCCCACCTGTTTTTCATCCCCCGTCCCACAGAGAGGCTGCGCAGTGGCGTCGCGGCCGGCACACACAACCGTCTTGATAATGT
This sequence comes from Chloroflexota bacterium, assembly GCA_016876015.1. Taxonomy (GTDB): domain Bacteria; phylum Chloroflexota; class Anaerolineae; order CG2-30-64-16; family CG2-30-64-16; genus VGOD01. The sequence goes on along the minus strand of VGOD01000003.1, from coordinate 57,347 downwards.
CCCATCATCCGTCAGTCGCCTGACGGTGTTTCACTATGCCGTGAGAACCGCCTCACGCAGCGTGCGAACGGTGTGAGGCTCGGTGTAGATCATTTCCACGAAGCGAGGTACATCCGCGGCCATTCGCTGATAGCACTCCTGCATGAACTCCCGGCCGTACCAATAGTGCGGGAAGCCGGTCTGCCACAACGGATGGCTCCAGAAGCGGTAGCGTCGCTCGGCCTGACCGCGCGGGACGTGGGTCAGCGCCATGTACTCGCGGACAGCCGTCTCCTGGTCCTTGCCGTCGGCGTTGCAGTCGAACGCCAGGTTGGTGGCGCACGCCGACTGGTAGCGGTTATACACATCGAAGAGCCGGTCGTCGGCCGTCTTCACCATGCCCAACAGCTCCTGGCCGATCTCGGCCGCGCCCTCGACGATCGGGGTGATGGGGGTGTTGGAGAAGTAGAGGGTGCCCTCGACAGGTATCAGGCCCTGGCGGTAGCGCAGTTCGCGCAGCGCCGAGAAGGTCTGGTGGCCCGGGAACGCCTCGTGACAGACCAGGTGTTTGAGGGCCGGGATATGCCAGCCGATGTCGCCGTTCAGCTCGACCGTGCCGCGATAGTCTCGTTTGTACGCGCTGTAGCCGTTGAACGGGAAGTTCTTGGGAAAGGACAGCTCGACGCGGTGCTCGGCCGGCAGAGGCATGATGCGTTCGTTCGTCGTCGTGCGCGCCTGCTCCATCAGCTCCTCGGCCAACGTTTGCAGCGCCTCGCCGCGGATGCTGCGGCGCTCGATCCACTGCGGCAATGCGATGGCCAGGTCGTCGGCGTAGCCCTCGGCGACAAGCAGGCCCCGCAGATCCTCGGCCAGCGCGGCGATCGTGGCCTGGGGAACTCGCTCGCCGGGAACCTGCAAGTAGGCGACCACGCGTTCGGCATATGGGACGCGATCGCCCTGCCCTTCGCGGGCCATCATCTCGAAGGACGTCGTCAGGTCAGCCAGGAAGCCGGCCCGCGCTGCGGGAAAAGAGCTGATGGCCGGTCGGAGCTCCTCGATCTGGCGGCCGATCTCCTCCCAGTCCCACGCGGGGGCCGGGAAGCCGTAGTCATAGGTTTCGGTCGAAAGCAGCGGCTCGACGCCGGTTCGCTGGCCCACGGACGCGTTGAGAGCCAGAGCGATTTGTAGAAAACGCCGGATTTCTTCTTCTAACACCGCAGTCGCCTTCGGTCAGCCTAGCTCGCCTTGAACTCGGCTGCGTGTTTCAGCAGGGCCGGGTCGCGCAGCATTCCTTCCTGCTCGGTAGCCCGGCGTCCCTCGGCTTCCACCACCAGGCTCTCGATTTGGCCCAAGCCGAGCTCGACCGCAGCCTTGAGCTGGCCCATCTCGGCTGTCGGGATGTCCAGTCGGTTCTTGGCCGGAAAACCCTTCAGGATTTCCACCGCTTGTGCATCAATCGCGGCCATGTCGCCAGAGGCCATGATGAGGTTGGGGTAGACATAATCCCCACGGCCGTGCCAGGCCACAGTGCTGCGCCGGCCGTCCATGAGCACCAGGTCGGGCTGCCAGCCGAGGTGAACCTCGGGGACTTTGAGTTCCACGGTGGCAGTGTCTGCGTGGAGACAGTCGCGGTCCTCCAGATCAATCCAACCGACGCCCAGCTTGAGCGCGCCGGAGAAACGGCCGGCCGAATGGCAGCGCATGTTGGCCAGGTAGACGCGTTTATCTGCCTCGTAGATCGTGCGCGGCACGCGAATGGACTTGAAGAAACGGCCCGGGATCTCCATCGGCAGCCATTGGTCATACTCGAAATTGATGAAAGGCACGCCGTAGCGTTGGAGGACCGGCATGACGTTTAGGTTGCGCACCACCTTATCGGTCGGCCAATCGGCGCGGCCCGACAGTTCGCCCACGATGACCCGTGCGCCGGCGTCTTGCAGCAGCTCGATCGCTGCGGCCAAAAAGGCGAGATCGGTGGAGAGCGGCAGCGCGTAGGAGCAGTTGAAATTAGGCTTGATGAGGACGCGGTCGGCTGGCCGGATGACCCGATCCAGGCCGCCGAGCAAATGCACGGCCTCGGCGACCGAGAAGGGCAGATAGTCGCCGTTGAAATGCGGCGCTTTCACCACTACGGGTTGCCCGTTCTGGGTGTAGGCGTTTGCCTTGCGAGGGTGAGGTGTGAGCATGATTCCTCCGGGAATGATCGAATGAAGCCCGCCAGGCGCCTGACGGGTGATGAAGACGTAACGCAAGATGCCATCTTGCGCCACTCTCGCCAGACAATGTAACCGGCTGAAGCCTCCAAACCAGGATGTTTTCACTGGCCGTCCCACGGGGAGGCTTCGCACCCTGGCCTGTATGGTGCAGCCAGCCTGTCCTGGCCTGTCGGCCAGGACAGGCTGGCGCCGCGGCGGGCATGGGTAACTGCCCTACTTATCGAGCCACACCCACTTCGCAGGCCACTGACCAAGCCCGGGGTCAATGTAGATGCCGCGCACGTATTTGCGGCTGACCGACACGCCGGTCGAGTTCACCAGGTTCAGAACCGGATACAGATCGAACATCTTCTTCATCACCTGGGTGTAGATTTCGTTACGCTTTTCCATGGTGGGAGCCAGGGCAGCATCGTCAATCAGTTTCTCCAGGTCCTTATCGCACAGGTGAGAGTAATTGTAGGCGACAGGGGGGAACGCCTTGCAACTATAGCCGGAACCGATCGGATAGGCGGCGTCGCCGGTGAAGGTGCCCCAGGTGAGGACCAGCATGTCGTAGGGCGGCGCCTCGGCGATCGGCTTGTTCACCTGCGCCAGGAAGACGGCGTTGTCGTCAACGTTGACGTTGACCTCGATGCCGATTTCTTTCAGGCTGCCCTGCACCAGCTCGGTGATGGCCCAGCGGTCCGCATCGGTCTTGGTGGTGCGCAACTGCAACACCAATCTCTTGCCGTCCTTCACGCGGATGCCATCTGAACCGGGCTTCCAGCCCTCCTTGTCGAGCAGCTCTTTGGCCTGGGCAGGATTGTAGGGATAGGGACCCGTGTTCACCACCGGCTCCACCGCATCGTTGGCCAGGAAGGTCTGCGCGACGCGTGCATAGCCGCGGAAGATGTTCTTGACGATCGCCTCGCGATCAACTGCCAGGTTGATCGCCTTGCGAACATTGACGTTGTCCAGCGGCGGGTGGGTCACCGTCAGGCTGACGTAGTACTGGCGGGACTGCGGCTGGGTGATCACCTGGACGTTGGCGTTGCTCTTCAGCCGTTCGGCGTCCTGGAACGACAGGCCATCGGCGATGTCCACCTCGCCCGCCTCCAGCATCGTCGCGCGGGCATTGGGGTCCGGCACGATCTTGTAGGTGAGGGTGTCAACGTAGGGCTTGCCCTTCTGCCAGTAGTTCGGGTTCTTCTTCAGCTTGAGAGACTCGTTCGGCGTGTACGACTCTACCATGAAGGGGCCCGTGCCAGAAGCCTGGGTCTTCATGGCATCCTTGCCCACCTTCTCGAAGAAGGCGGGGCTGTACATGGCGAACGACTTGACTGCCAGCACCGAGTAGAGCTGCGGACAGGGACCCTTCAGCGTGACCTTGACGGTCATCGGATCAACTACTTCGGTCTTGTCCAGTGGGATCTGGTTGGTGACGCTGCTGTAGTACTTGTCGGTATACTTCTGATCGAGGTTCCACTTGACTGCCGCAGCATTGAAATCCGCGCCGTCATGGAATTTCACGCCTTCGCGGAGCTTCCAGGTGTGCACCAGGCCGTCCGCGGAAATCTGCCGTTCCTTGATGAGCGTATCAATGATCTTGCCGTCAGGGCCGCGGTCGGTCAGGGTTTCGTAGACGCTCTGGATCACGGCGTTTACGAGCCCCTGGTTCACGCTCTTGACATCGAGCGTGGTCAGCCCTGCGATGGCGATCGTCAGGTTGCCGCCCATCTTGGGTTCGGCGGGTTTGGGCGCGGCCGGCGCAGTGGTGGCTGCCGGTGCAGCGGTGGCCGCCGGGGCCGCTGGGGCGGCCGGGGCCTTGGGCGCCGGCGCAGGGGTTGGCTGGGCGCACGCCGACAGGATCAGCGTTGCTACCAGCAGCATTCCTACCAGGACGCGGTAGGTCTTCATGGGTTCCTCCTTCTTGTTGATTCTTGCTGATTCAGACTGGTTGGCATACTCTGTGATGCAGTGCGAATCCACAATTGTCCCTTCACCGCCTCCTTTCTGGCGCGTGGCCTCACTTGCTGCGTAGGCGTGGATCCAAGGCCGCGCGCAAACCATCGCCGAGTGTGTTGAACGCGAATACAACCAGCATCAGCGCCAGGCCCGGGAAGATCATCACGTGCGGCGCCAGGCGCGCCCATTGCAGGCTGCCCTGCAACATCGAACCCCATTCGGCCGTTGGCGGCCTCACTCCCAGACCCAGAAAGCTGAGGGAGGCGATCGTCATGATGCCCGCCGGGATCAGCAGGGTCAACTGCACCAGCAGCGGCGCAAAGATATTGGGCAGGATGTGGCGGCCCAAGATCCGCTGGGCTTTGGCGCCGATGGAGACGGCGGCCTCGACATAGGCGTTCTCCTTGACCGAGAGGGTCAGGCTGCGCGCCACCCGTGCGAACTGCGGCACCTGGGCGATGGCAATGGCGATTACGATATTGATGCTGCCGATGCCCAGAACGGCGATGATCGTCAGCGCGGTGATGATGCCGGGGAAGCAGAGCAGGACATCCATCATGCGCATGATCGGCATATCCAGCCGGCGACTCCAGCCTGCCAGGAGGCCCAGGAAGACGCCGATGGACATGCTGATGGCCACGGCAGCGCAGGAGATGCTCAGCGAGATGCGCGCGCCATAGATGATCCGACTCAGCAGATCGCGACCGAGGTGATCGGTGCCCAATGGGAACTCGCTGCCCGGCGGCCGCAGCGCGTTCCCCATGGCGATCTTGCTCGGATCATGGGGCGCCAGCCAGGGCGCCAGCAGCGCCAAGAGCAGAAAGACGACCGCGATAGCGCCGCCGACGGCTGCCAGCCGGTGGCGCCGCGCAAAACGGAAGACGATGTTCCAAACGTTTTGCGGTCTCATGGATCGCCTATCCTACGCATAACGGATGCGAGGGTCAATAAACGCATAGATCACATCAACCGCCAGGTTGACGAATACGAACGCAGCCGCGAAGATCACCAGCGTGCCCTGCACCAGCGGGATATCGCGCTGGGAGACGCCGAAGATCAGCAGCCGCCCCATGCCCGGCCACGCGAAGATCGTCTCTGTTACCACCGCGCCGCCAAGCATATAGCCGAACTGCAAACCCACGACAGTGACGATCGGGATCAAGGCGTTGCGCAGCACGTGGCGAGTCATCACCATATACTCGCGTAGTCCTTTCGCGCGCGCGGTTCGCACGTGATCCTCGCTCATGGCTTCCAGCACCGTCGAACGTGTCATGCGTGTCACGAAAGCTGTGGAGTATACCGAGAGGGTCGCCGTCGGCATGATGTAGTGCCGCCACGTATCGTTGCCGGTCGTGGGGAGCACCTTGAGTTGAACGCTGAAAAAGTACATGGCCAGCAGCGCCAGCCAGAAGATCGGCATCGAGATCCCCATCAGGGTCAGCACCGTCAGCAAGTAGTCCCAGCGTCCCTCGCGCCTGGCCGCCGACACCGTGCCCATGGAAATCCCGAGCAAGGTAGAGAGAAGGGTCGCGGCCAGGGCCAGCTTCACCGTGTTCCAGAACCTGTTGCCCACCTCCAAAGCGACCGGCCGCCGTGTGATGTAACTCTTGCCCAGATCCCCGCGGCTCAGCCGGCCCAGGTAGGAGGCGTACTGCTCCCACATAGGCCGATCGAGCTCCAGATCCTTGCGCGCCTGCTCCACCATCTCCAACGAGGCCTGCTCGCCGGCGTACATGCGCGCCGGGTCGCCCGGGATGATCTGAAAGGCGAAGAAAACCAGCGACACCACCAGGAACAGGATCGGAATGCTGACTAGGATGCGCCGGATGATATAGGTGATCATGGTTTCGGTTGAACTCCCCTGGCAGGTGAAGAGGCCGCAGAGCAGTCGTCCATCTGCGCCGGACGCGGGAACCACCAGCCAGAGTATAGCATACCCGATGGGGTTGGGCAACTCCGCGATTGCCGATGGTCGACAATCGGCAATCGTGGATTCTTGCGCGGCGCGCCATCAGGCAAACGGCCAGGGCACGCCAAGCTCCGCCGAGAGCTTGCGCAGTGCATCGAAGGCGTCAGGGTCGAGCGGCACGCCGTTGCGTTTCTTCTCCTGCATCCGCCGCCACTCCAGCTCGCCCGGCAGCAGGATCTCGCCGAAGCCGGGCCGCACGCGACTGCCCTTGACCATGGCGATGAAATCGGCCATGCGCCGGTAGAACTCGGTGCGATCCATGAACCAGCCGATGTCGTAGGCGATGAACTGGTGTCCAACGTCCTGCCGCGCCTGGTCACGAAAGGGAACTATCCCGTATCCAGAGCCGCTCAGCACGCCCGTCAGCACATCAGTGATCAGGCTCAACCCATAGCCCTTGTACTCGCCGATGGGCAGCAGCGTGCCGTCCAGCGCCTCGGCGGGGTCGTCGGTTGCGCGGCCGTCGCGGGTGATGGCCCACGTGGCCGGCATCTTGCGGCCATCGCGCAGCAGCCAGCGCATCATCCCCTTGCCAGCCATGGTGATGGCCATGTCGAGGATGATCGGCATATCGTCTTCGCTGTCCCCGGTCGGGATCGCGACCCCCCATGGGTTAGTTCCGAGCACCGGGTCAATGCCGCCCCAGGGCGCCATCTCGGGGCCGGCGTTGGTCAAGCTGACGCCGATGCAGCCGTGCGGCAAAGCCTGCATGGCCGAGATGCTGGCCGAACCGAAATGCGTGCTGTGACGCACCATCACCGCGCCCACACCGCATTGCCTGGCTTTATCCACTGCCAGGTGCATGGCGCGCACCGCGATGACGGTGCCAGAGCCGTTGTGCGCGTCCACCAGCGCCAGCGCGGGCGATTCCTTGACGATCTCGAATTGCGTCCGCGTGTTGAGCTGCCCCTGGACTGCGCGCTGCACATAGAACGGCGCTCGCCGGCTCCCCTGGCCCTGGCCCTGCAGGTTGGTCAGCTCGCTGAACACCAGCGCGTCGGCGATGATGTCAGCGTCCTCTGGCGACAGGGGCGTTCGCCGCATCAGTTGGCGGATCAGCTCGCGCAGCGGCCCATAGGGTACCCTAACCAACGGGATTTGCTCGGTGGTATAGTGGGTGTGATACTCCGCCGCCGACATGGTGTCCCCCAAAGTCATGCTATGCCGGTCGCGGCCGGCCCAGGTTGTGCTTCGCGATGGTGCGCTGCATTCGCTCGACAGCTTCGCGCAGCCGCTCCTTCGGCGCCAACAGCGAGATGCGCAGGTGATCGCCCCACTTTTCGCCGAAGGCGTTGCCTGGGAAGATCAAGACGTGCCCCTCTTCAAGGAACAGGTAGCACAGCTCGGCCGCGCTGATGCCGACGCTGGCCGCGTTGGGGAAGCAGTAGAACGCGCCCTTCGGCCGGCAGTAGACGAAGCCCATTTCGTCCAGCCCGGCCATCATCACGCGGCGGCGCTCATCGTAGATCTGGCGCATTTCTTCCACGCACTCCTGCGGCCCGCTCAGCGCGGCGTGCGCGGCCCACTGCGAGATGGCCGAGGTGGCCCGGCTGTTCGTGATCTTGAGCTGGCGCACGGCGGCGATCACCGGTGCAGGGGCCGCCAGGTAGCCCACCCGAAAGCCTGTCATGGCGTAGGTCTTGGAGACGCCGTTGAGTGTGATCGTGCGTTCCCTCATGCCGGGCAGCGCGGCCATGCTCAGCGCCTCCGCATCGTCATAGATGAACCGTTCATAGATCTCGTCGGAGATCACCAGCAGGTTGCGCTCTTGTGCGATCTCCGCCAGACGCCGCTTGTTCGCCGACGAGATGACGCCCGAAGTGGGGTTGCCCGGCGAAATGAGCAGCAGCAGCTTGCTCCGGGGGGTGATCCGACGCTCGACTTCCTCCGGCCGCAGGTCGAAGCCATCCTCCTCGTAGGTCGGCACCGAGACCATCACCCCGCCGGCCATGTTGATCGCCTGATCATAGGAGGTGTAGCGGGGGTCGGGCATCAGGATTTCATCGCCGGGATTGACCAATGCCTGGACGAGCAGGAACAACCCCTCCTGGCCGCCGGTGGTGACCAGCACCTCGGTATGGGGATCCACCAGCAGGTCGTTTTCGCGGCGCAGCTTGTCTGCGATGGCGTGGCGAAGCTCGAAGAGGCCCTCTGGCGGCGGCATGTGCAGGGCTTCGCCGCGGCGCATGGCGTCAATGGCCGCGGCTACGATGTGCGGCGGCGTGTCGAGGTCAGGATCACCGCGGCCCAGGGCGATGAGATCCTTTATGCCCTTGGCCATTTCCATCATCCGGTAGCGCAAGGCGGTTCCGTCTTCGCTTACTCTTCGGGTGTGCATCATCATCGGACGCCTCCCATGGCCTGGGCGCGTGCTGCTGCCCATCGCAGCCTGCGCATCGCCTGCTCCAGATCCGACAGCGGCGGCCAGAGGGAGATGCGAACGAATCCTTCGCCTCCAAGACCGAAGCGGCTGCCGGGGGCGACCGTGACCTCTGCCTCGGTGCGCAGCCAGTCGGCGAACGCCACCGAGGAACCGCCGGTGAGGGCCGAGACGGCTCTTAGAGGCCGGACGTCCGCGAAGACGTAGGGCGATGCCTGCCGGCCGTCGGCCAGCCCCCCGCGTGCAGGATGCGGCAGCCCCAACGCATCCAGTGCGGCCAGCACGATCTCGCGCGCCTGGTCCAGGGCGTTCCGCCGCGCCGTCAGCCAATCGTTGACCTGCGTCAGCATGGCCAGCGCGGCGTATTGCGCCATCGCGCTGGTGCAGATCGTCATGGCCTGCTTCATGTCGCGGATGGTCGTGACTGCGTCCTTTGGGCCGGCGAAGTAGCCGACCCGCCAACTCGCCAGACCGAAGAACTTCGAGAAACTGCCGACGACGATCGTCCGGCCAGCGGCCTCTGGCAAGGAGGCGATGCTGGTATGGCGCGCCTGGCCGGCAAATGATTCGTCCAGCGCCTCATCCGCGATGATCGTTAGGTTGCGGTCGGCCGCGAGGGCCGCGATGCGACCGAGCTCGCCGGCCGAGATCGCCGCGCCGGTTGGGTTCGAGGGCTGCACCAGCACCAGCACGCGGCTCCGGTCTGTCAGGCGGGCCGCGATCTGCTCCGCCTTCAGCTCGAAGCCATCCTTCGGCAGAAGCGGCGCGGCTGTCAGCACGCCGCGGGCCAGCCGGACCGACTCGTCCAACCATTCGGGCCGGGGATCGGGCGCCAGCACTTCGTCGCCAGGCCGGATCAGCACCTGCAGGGCCAGGAACACTCCTTCTTGCTCGCCGCAACTGATCACGACCTCGTTCCGCCAGTCCACGTGGATGTGCAGATCGGCCGCCAGCTTGCGCGCCACTGCTTCGCGCAGGGCTGGCAGGCCCGGGCGATCGGTGTAGTGCGTCTCGCCCCGCAGCAGCGAGTCCTCGACGGTTTTGACGACCGCTTCCGGCAAGGTTGTGTCGCCATAGTCGGCGCTCAGATCGAGCTGGCCCTCGTGGGCGATGCAACGCGGCCAGCCGGAGCCGGCATCCAGCGGTCCCCAGGCCGCGGCCCGTTCTGCGACGGCCGCCGCGGTAGGGCTATTCAGGGTTGCAGCACGAAGTGTCATATCGGCTCCCAGGCGGTTTGCGACCGCCACTTTGACCGGTAGATGGCGGGGTCACAGATCCCCAATCGCCAGATGCGTTCTTCTCAGCGATACGCGCCGATCTTCAAGATGCGCGCGATATTGGCGTTCAGGTCGCGCACCGGCTCGATGACGTTCGCCGCGCTGCGGTCTTGTCTGGCGGACAGGATGACCGTCATGCCTGGACCGAAGCCGGCCCTCATGCTGTCGCAGTGGCAGACCACGCCGATGCTCATCGCGCCCCGCATCAAGCCGGGCGCCTGGAAGGCCTCGTAGTCGTGGATGGCGATCACATCCCCCAGGCGCAGGCCGGTCAGGCCGTATTGCTCCAGCGCGCCTGGCGCGCCGGTTTGGATCTGCAATGCGCCGCCGTCGCTGTCGAGGCCCGCGCCCGCGCCCATCATCTCTGGCGGCAGGGTCGCGACCACCGGAACTTGCAGCCGGCCGTTTTGGGCTGTGACGCCCATCTGCTCCAACAGCTCAGGGCTCAGGTTCTTGACGCGCAGGCCCGGAAAGCCGTCTATCGCCAGGCCGAGGCCGCACGCCCGCACCAGGATAGAGTCGCCCAGCCCCAGGTTGTCGAGGGTTTCAGGTGGGAAGTCAATGATTACATGGTCGGCAAAGCGCCCGCTCTTGCCGGTCACTGTGCCTTTGGCGCCCCTCGCGCGGCCGGTCATCACCACGGCCTGGTTGCCGATGGATGAGAAGACTTTGAGCGCACGATGCGCCTGGGGATCCTTGTTGCGGATGCTCGCGGCCGGCTCGATCACCTCGCCGGCCCAGCCAAGCGCCGGGTCGCCGACGCGCACGTTGTAGACGATGCCGCCGACATAGGGCAGCAGCGATGGCTTGCCGTCGCGCGAGATGAAGTGTGGGGTCCAGGGCACAGGCGGGAAAACAGGGGAGTCTATGTGCCCCATGACCGAAATCTTGACGAGCTTGTCCTTGTTGGTTTGCAGCATGTTTCCCTCACTCTGTTCACTTGCCCTGTGACCCCATGCGGGAGGGGAAGGGGAGGTAGTTGGCGATGTTGGCCCTCGCATCAATCACCGGCACGATGTCGGGGGTCGGGCACGAGAGCAGCGTCATGACGCCCGGTCCGTGGCCGGTCATCGCCGAATCGCCGTGATTGATCAGGCCGATGACGACCCCGCCCTGGCGGAGACCGCGGCCATAGCTGTGATCCTGGTCAAGGATCGCGACCAGGTCCCCCAGGCGGAGATCGAGCAGCCCCAATTCCTCGATCAGTGCGCGGTCTTCGCTCACCATGTCCTGATCCACGAATTCGGGGATCAGCTCTAGCCCCGAGCCCATGAGGCGGGGCGTCAAGGTGTGCGTGACGGGCGCCACCAGTTGGCCTGCGCGGTTCACCTCCAGCCTCATGTTCTCGATGAGCGCCGGGCTGCATTTCCGTACGGCGATCTGCGGGAAGTCGAGCAGCTCCAGGCCGACGCCGTACCCCTGGATCACGATCTTGTCGCCGATGTTCAGTCTGTCGAGGTCGTCGGCTGCGAAGTCTATCAGCAAGCGCGCATGTTCGCCGCTGACCAGCCCCCTGGCGCCCGCGGCTTCGCCAGAGGATACCACCGCGTCGTTGCCGACGCAGGTGAGGTAGTGCATGGCATAGTCGGCGTGTTCATCGGGGTTGTGGATGGAGACTCCCGGCTCGATATGGTCGGCCTTCCAACCGAAGGCCAGATCGCCCACCTGCGCGTTGTACACGATGCCAGCCATGCCGATGGAGATGAATGACCGGCCCGTGCTGTCGGCCTGGGTCGGCGCATGGAGCTTGGGCGGAGATACCTCGCCTCCCACCGCGATCTTGACCAGTTTGTCCCGGTTCGTTCGAATCACAGAGTCCTCCTATGGCGTGAGATGCCATCCCTCTTCGCGGATGCGCTCGGAAAGCTCGTTGGCCTGGAATCGCCGGCCGGTCACGCCGCGGCCATCCTGCCGGGCCAGATAGACGAAGCACTCGGTCATGACGATCGGATCACCCCAACGGGCTTTTTCGGTTTCGGGCAACGCCTCGAACTGCGCCTGCGTCATGGAGGTCGGCTTGATCGGTACCCGGGTCTTGCCGCCGCCAGGGGTCACAACATTGACTGCGATGTTGTACGGCTGGACTTCGAGCGCCAGCGCCCAGGAGAACCCCTCGAGGCCGAACTTGGATGCGCAGTAGTCGGTTTCCTGCAAGAACCCCTTCACACCGGCCGCGGACGAGACGTTGATGATGCTGCCGCCCCCCTGCGCTTTCATGGCGGGCAACAGCAGCTTGCACGTCAGCACTGGCGCGCGCAGATTGACCGCCATCGTGCGGTCGAAGTTCTCCATGGTCATTTCTTCGAGGGTCAGGCGGGGCAACCGGCCGGCGTTGTTCACCGCCACATCCACCCGGCCGTAGGCGGCGAGCGTGTGCGCGACCATCTGGCGCACCGCGGCATCTTGCGCCAGGTCCAGCGGCAGCAGGTCCACCCGGCCGCCTTCGCCGCGGATCATAGCTGCGGTTGCTGCCAGCTCTGATTCGGTGCGCGAGACCGCGATTACCCGTGCGCCCTGTCGCGCGTAGGCGATGGCGATGGCTCGACCCAACCCGCGACCGGCGCCGGTCACAAGAGCGATCTTGTCTTTGAGCAACATGCTTTCTCCACAAAGGGTGGTGCATGATGTGTTGTATCGCCCGCGCGTGGACAGGCGGGCAGCGGTCATCTGTCGAATGGGGATGTTGACTGTCGACAATCCTAATGTAATGCTAGTGTAGCACAGAGAAAACGAAGTGTCAACACGCACGCGCGGCCGCGCAGATGAACTTGCTTGGTCTTCTCGGCCGGCGCGTGAGTTTGACAGCAAAGCCGCCCAATGATACGATAGGTGCGCATCTGTCGACAATCGACCCGTGACCGCTTTCCGCGCCGGGCACGCGTCAGTCAAGGAGTAGACCGAGCTATGGCGAGTCATGGAGTGCTTCTGCAGCCTCTTAACGTGCAGAATCTACGCGGCCATATCCACTATCATCTGCGGGCCGCCATTCTCGACGGGACCTTCAAGCCCGGCGAGCGTTTGGTGGAAAGCGTCATCGCCGAGCAGCTTGGCGTGAGTCGGGCGCCCGTGCGCGAGGTGCTCATGGCGCTGGAGCGCGAAGGTCTGGTCAACAACATCCCCAGACACGGCAATTTCGTCGTGGACTTCACCGACAAAGACATCGAGGAGATCTACAGCCTGCGGCTGTTGCTGGAGCGTGGCGCCCTGGAACGCACGATCGAGCGCGCCACCGAGAAGGATCTGGCGGAAATCCAGGCGCTGGTGGATCAGTTGGGCGAGTTGACCGCGCGCGGCGGCGATTTGCACCGGACGGTTGAGGCGGACTTGCTGATCCACGAGCGCATCTGTCGCGCTGCTGATCACGGCCGGTTGTTGCAGTGGTGGAACAGCATTCGCTGGCAAACCCAGCTCCTCATCGGCGTCACAAGTCGCACCACCTACGACTATCCCACCCAGCCGCAACGCAACCATCAGGCGATCCTCGATCCTCTGCGGGCCAAAGACCTGGCTTCGGCCGAGGCGGCGCTGGTTGCTCACATGGGTGACGCCCAGGCGCGCGCCCATCGGGCCTTGCGCGAAGTACACACGGCAAGAGCCACGAACTAGATCCACCAAGTGCCGGCGCCTGAGAGGATGCCTGGCACTTGACGGGTGGTTTCCAGGACAGTTGCTCATGCCGGCCGCGGCGCCAGTGCGCAGCCTCCCTGTGGGACGGGGGATGAAATACAGGTGGGCTGGATTCGAGACTGCGCGAAGCCTCCTTCAGGATTAGCCGGTTTGGTGGTCGGCGGCAGAAACCGGCTGAAGCCCCGAGACCAGAGCGGGTGTTGATTTTCAGGACAGATAGCAGGCATGTGATATGGCAGCTCTACCTGCGATCGGGCAGACTCAAGTTGATCTAGTCATCGAGGGCGGCGCGGTCGTGACGATGGATCCGGCGAATCGTCTGATCCCCGCGGGCGCGGTCGCGGTCAGCGACGGCCGCATCGTGGCCGTGGACCGGGCGGAGACGATTCGCCAGCACTACACCGCGGCCAGGGTGTTGGATGCCCACGACAAGGCCATCATGCCCGGACTCGTGGACACCTACGGTCATGGCGGGCACGGGCTGATCAAGGGGATCCTGCATCCGCGCCTCGGCTGGCCCACCAACGTGCTCTATTTTCATGCCACTACCGAACGCTGGTGGTATACCGAAGGGCTTCTGGCGGCGCTGGAGCGGCTGCGGTTCGGCGTCACCTGCGGCTTCACCGTGGTCGGCGCTACGCCGGCTCGCATGGACAGCCCTGTCTTTGCCGAGGCGCAAGCCAGGGCCGCCGAAGAGGTGGGAATCCGCAGCGTGGTGGGGATTGGGCCGCCAGACATCCACGTCAGCCATCTGCCGACGCCGTGGACCGGCGTGCTGTGGGAAGCGGACCAGCCGATACGGCGGCAGTTCACATACGAAGATACAGTGCGCAACTGCGTCGCGGTGATCGAGAAGTGGCACGCCGCGGCCGAAGGCCGGGTGCGCATCGCGCTGCACGTCCCTTATCTGTTGGGACGCCTGGCAGCTCACCCGCGCTTTCTCTTTACCTACAACGACGAGCACGTTCCGGCCATGATCGCGGCGGCCGAGGAGACCCGCGCCCTGGCTGATCGCTATGGACTGATCATCCATTCGCACATCTTTCGCGACTCGGTGTCTTTTGCCCTGGCGAAGTTTGGCGCCGAGCGGCTGCGCTGGCTGCTGGGACCAGATGTGGTGTTTGCGCACGCCAATGGCCTGTCAGAAGAGGAGGTGAGGGTGCTCGGCGAGGCGGCCGTGAGCATCGCCGTGGTGCCGTTTACACACGAGAACATCATGTATGGCGTTTGTCCCGCGGTCGAGCTGTTGCGCGCCGGCGCGAACGTGACGATCTCGACCGACGGCACTGCGCCCTATGCCTCGTATGATCTGTTCAGAGAGATCTCGCGCGCGCTCTGGGCGCAGTGGGTCCGGTTCAATGACCTCAATGTGTTGCCCGCAGGGAAGGGTCTACGCATGGTCACCATAGACGCCGCACGCGCACTGGGCCTGGATCAGGAGATCGGTTCGCTGGAGGTCGGCAAGCGCGCTGACATCATCCTGGTCAACCTGGCTCAGCCGCATCTTACCCCGCAAGCCATGTTGCCCAGGCTGCTGGCCTTCTACACCAGCGGCCACGACGTGGATACGGTCTTGGTGAACGGGAAGATTCTGATGGAAGACCGGACGGTGAAGACGGTGGACATGGCCACGGTGCTCGCACTGGCGCGTGAGGAAGCGGCAGCCGCGTTCGGCCGGTTCGACATCGCGCCTTATCTGACGCTGGATGAGAGCTTCTGGCAGGTGTCAGCGGGCTGATCTCATCCGCGCGCGGCTCGCGGCGACTGTCCCGCAAATCGCCCGCCGCTCCGGTCTCGAGGCTGTGCGAAGCCTCCTTTAGGATCAGCCGGTCGCTCTCGCCAACAGCGTAACCGGCTGAAGCCTCCAAACCGGGACATTTTTCCACGGGCCGTCCCACAGGGAGGCTGCGCACTGGCGCCGCGATCACTAACCCAAGATCGCGTTGACCTCTTTGATCTCCTCAGGCGTCATGCGCCAATCGGCCGCTTTGACGTTGTCCCGCACGTGGCTGACCTTGGTGGCGCCGGTGATGACCGAGCACACCTGTGGTTGCGCCATCAGCCAGGCCTGCGCCAGCTCGTTGAGACCGCGGCCACGCGCTGCCGACCAAGTTGCCAACTTCTCGACCACATCGTAGCGGGCATCGTTCATATAGCGCTGGACGCTGGCCGCCGTCTCCCCGCGTGATCCAGACGGCGCAGGCTGGCCGCGCTTGTACTTCCCGGTCAGGAAGCCGCCGGCCAGCGGAAAGTAGGGGACGAAGCCGATGTTGAATGCCTGGCAATAGGGCAGCACTTCTCGTTCGACCCCGCGTTCCAGCATGTTATACTCCGACTGGATCGCCACGAACTGCGACCAGCCCCTGAGCTCGGCCAACTGATTCGAGTGCGCAAGCTGCCATGCCGTGAGATCGGAGCAGGCCACGTAGCGCACTTTGCCCACACGCACCGCATCGTCCAGCGCGCGCAGCGTCTCTTCGATAGGCGTGTGGACATCCCAACGGTGCAGGTAGTAGAGGTCAATGTGATCCGATTGCAGACGCCGCAGGCTGTTCTCCAGCGCGTTCTGCATGTGGTAACGCGAGGCCCCGCGATCGTTTGTGCCCTCGCCGGTGGGGAACCAGAACTTGGATGCCACCACGAACCTGTCCCAGCGGCCCTTCAACGCGTTGCCGATGGTGATCTCGGACTGGCCCTTGGTATACGCATTAGCGGTGTCAACGTAGTTGATGCCCACCTCGGCGGCGAAATCAATGATCGCATTGACTTCTTCCTGCGGCAGCGCCGCCGAACCGAATCGGTTGGTGCCCAGGCCGATGACCGAGACCCGGACGCCAGAGAAACCGAGTTGACGGTATTCCATTGAGAAACTCCTTTCCTGATCTTGGATGATGGCGCGATCCTGCCAGATGGTGGACAGTCGAATGTGCTTTGACAGGACGCCTTAAGTTCAGTATCATATTGTCTACAATCGACAGTCTGTGTCAAGTCGTCACAGGGGGTGAAGATGCCGCTAACACATCCGTGGTACTTGCAGCCGCCGTTTCGGCTGCCAGAGACATGGTACCGGGGCGCGATCGCCCGACTGCAAGCCCGGCTGGAGGAGAATGGACTCGATGGCATATTGCTCTCCAACATCTGGAACATCATCTACTTCTCTGGCCTGTTTCATACCGCCACCGAGCGTCCCTTCTGGCTCTTCATCCCGGCCCAGGGTGAACCCACGTTCTTCTGCCCCGGCCTCGACCGCGAGCTGGTAGGCAGTTGGTGGATCACGGATTTGGAATGGTACTTCGACTATCCCCACCATGGTCCGTTCAACCGGCTCGTGTTCGAGCCGGGACCCGCGGAAGACATCCACGCCTGGCTGCTGCGGGGCCTGGCTGCGCGCGGCTATGACCGCGCCACTCTCGGCTTCGACGGTCCTGTGCCAGCCGATCTGGCCGAGCGGCTGCGAGAAGTCGCGCCCCAGGCTGCGCTGAAACCCAGCGGCGACCTCTGCCTCAAGCTCCGGCAGATCAAGACGACGGAGGAACTGGCTCTGATTCGCAAGGTATTGGCAT
This sequence comes from Chloroflexota bacterium, assembly GCA_016876015.1. GTDB lineage: Bacteria > Chloroflexota > Anaerolineae > CG2-30-64-16 > CG2-30-64-16 > VGOD01. Next base: position 40,392 of record VGOD01000003.1, on the reverse strand, counting down.
TTCAGGATCATCTGTTGAGCTACGCGCGCGGCTACATCTTGCGACATGGCATCCGGACCACCGATTTTGAGATCCGTCACGCTGTCGAGCGCTATGGCGCCCGGCTGCTCATGGAGGCGATGACCCCCGATGGCAGGCCGCACAGCGCGGTCGGCGTCAACCTCTGGTTCACCTGTCGGGCCGGGCCCGCCACCGGCTACCCCCACCCGAATCAGTTTTTCTATCACAGGTTGCAGCGCGGGGATGCGATCCAGTTGGCCGGGTTTGTGCACATAGGCGGCTACGTTGGCGAGTGCTATCGTGCGCTTCAGACCATGCCCGCAAGCGACCTGCAGAGACGGGTGTGGGACGTGCACACTGCTATGACCGAGCTCCAGGCCGAACTGTGCCGCGTCGGCGCCAGGTGCAACGCGATCGCCGGAGCAGTGCTGAGGCTTGCGCGCGATGCCGGCCTGAGCGAGTATATCTACCATCGGCCGGCGCACGGCATCGGCATGGAAGGGCATCAGCCGCCGTACATCAGCCTGGGCGATGAGACGGTGCTGGAAGAGGGTATGCTGCTCAGCAACGAGCCGGGATTGTACAACCCTGCGGCCGGCTGGGGCTACAACCATTCCAACACGATCTTGGTAGGCAAGGAGCGCGGCATCGTGCTGAACGAGACGCCGCTCACGCGTGAGTGGTGCTGGCTGGAGCTGTGAGTCCATCGGCAGCCGCGTTCAGCCAGCGCGCAGGCAACCCTGAAGGAGTAGCACCTCCATGAAGATCCTGGTCCTCAACCCCAACACTTCCGCAGCCGTTACCGAAAAGGTGGCGGATTCAGTGCGGCGCATCGCCCGGCCCGAGACGCAGGTCACGATCACGCAAATCGCGCACGGCCCGGAGACGCTGGAATCCTATTACGACGAGTCGCTGGCCGCGCCCCACATCCTGGCGGCCGTCCGGCAGGCGCACGAAGACGGTTACGACGCCATCGTGCTGGCGGCCTTCTGCGATCCGGCCATCGAGGCCGTCAAGGAGATCAGCACGATCCCCGTCTACACGCTGGAGGAGACGGCGTTCTCGGTGGCGCTGCTGTTGGGGAACAAGTTCAGCATCTTGACCGAGAAGAAGCACAAGGAGTCGGTCAAGCGCCAGCATGTGCGCAAGTATGGGCTGGAGAGCCGCTTCGCGTCGGTGCGGGCGCTCAACATGAGCGTGGCCGAGATCACCGCCGATCCCGAGCGCGTCAAACAGGTGGGGCGAGAGGTGATGCGCCGGATGATTCAGGAGGATGGCGCAGAGGTGATCATCCTGGGCTGCGCATCTATGACCGGCTACGCCGACGAACTGGAGCGCGACCTGGGCGCGGCCATCCTCGATCCGATCGTCGTGACCTACAAAGTGGCCGAGGCGCTGACCGAGGCCGGGGTCCGGCACTCGAAGATCGGCCTGTATGCCACGCCGGCGCCGAAGAAGATCATCTGATCGCGGTGTTACGTCCGATGTAACTTGAGAATAGAATGAGGGTTGGGGGGCCCACCTCAAGGAGATCTCTGGTGGGTAATGTCTACAACTGCAATGGCCGCAAAGTCGGTTCAGTGAATGCCTGGAGCGGCGTGTACGATGCGTCGGGCCGCAAGGTCGGCTCTGTGGACATCTACAGCGACCGCGTCTACGACGCGTCGGGGCGCTGCGTCGGAACTGCCGATTGGCACGGCAACGTTCACGACGCTTCGGGTCGGTATCTGTGCCAGGTAGCCTTCTTCGGCGGTCGGGTGAAGGATGCACGGGGGGACGTAATCGGCAGCGTCGAGATTGCCGGCGCGCCTGAACCGCCACCGGATATGCAGTGGCGTGGTGCGGCAGCCCTGCTTCTGTTGTGCCTGAACCCGCCGCCCGAGCGGCGTACCCTCGAAGATGTGGCTCTGGAGTATCTCTCCGTCCCCTCGTCGGAGCTGGGGGCGGAGTTAGCATGCCATGGGCCGGCCGCGGTGGAACCCCTGGTTCGTATGCTTCTTTCTCGGCTTATCACCTTCGGGCAACAGAACAAGGGTGAGCCTGCGCAGTCGCATATCAGGGACATTTGGGATGCAATAGTGTACCGGGGCATCGTAGTGCCAGCGCTCGAAGTCATCGGGAGTATCGGCGGGGCAGCCACTCAAAGGCTGATCGGCTTGCTGAGCGATCGCAGCCTCGCCATTCAGAAGCTTGCAGCACTGCTGGTCGCAACCGGTGAGACACTGGACAGCCGATCATCGGGCGAGGTGGCAGCGCTAATACATGGCAAGAAGATCAGCGATACGTCTGCCGTCTTCCTGCCGACATTCGCTATGGCCCGCGCCGGTGACGCACGCGCCCGTCAAGCCATGGAGACCATCGCCAGAAAGCAGGGAATGGGCGTCAAAGAGTCGTTCGATGGTCTGGTCGGCGCGACGATCCTCGAACTCCTGGGTTGGGAGAGCGGATTGGCCGTCCGGTGGTGAGTACTCCATAACCGAGGGCATGCTCGATAGCTGTTCAGATCTTACAGCCACCAGTTCTCCACCGGCGGTGCCTTCCGATGTGCCGCGTCCAGAGCCCACCCCTTCACCGTGTTCAGGGCAGGCTCTGCGAAGTCTCGCGTCCTTTGCAGGGAGCCTGTCGAAGGACCGGTTTCCAAGCTTCAGGTGGCAGGTTCATCCGCTGTTCGCCTATGCGTCGATCCGATTTGCCTCAATGTAATCCCACCGAATCTGGTAGCCCATGCCGGGCGCTTGAGGGACGCTCACGTAGCCATCCTCATCGAGCGGGTCGCAGATCGCCCCCAGGTAGGGCGGCGGCGTCTCGTAGTCCACGCCAGGCGCCAGCAGACCGCGCTCATAGTACTCGCAGGTGTCCTCGCTGGTCGCCCCCAGGATTTGCAGGTTGCCGAAGCCGCTCATGTGGATTTCGCAGCGGACCCCGTAAGCCTCGCACACGGAGACCATCTTCTTCACGCCGGTGATGCCCCCGCGCAGAACGTCAATGCGACTCATGTCAGAGGCGCCACGGCGGATCCAATCGGCGCGGGTGTACAGGCTGCCGGCCGCGATCTCGGGGGCGAGGATCGGGATAGCCAGCTCGCGGGAGAGCTTTTCGTAGGCGGCCACCAGGTACTCGTGCATCGGGTGCTCGTACCAGTAGAAGTTGAGCTTCTCCAGCTCCCGGCCGACGCGCAGCGCCTCCTCGTAACTTCGATAGGTCCCCCACGGGTCGAACGAAAGCGCCATGTCATCGCCCACCGCGGCGCGCACGGCCCGGCACACCTCGAGGTCTTGCTCGATGTGCGACGGCCGCCCCGGATCTGGCTTCTGCGCGACAGGGTCCCAGAAGTAGTAGGGATGGATCTTGTAGTGCTTGTAGCCTTGCCGCTTGCACGCCAGCGCGTGTGCAGCGTATTCCTCCGGCGCGCCCATGTTCGGGTAGGTGCTGGCATAGGCCTTGACCTTGCTCCGGCAGCCGCCGAGCAGTTTGTGCACGGGCACGCCGAACAGCCGCGCCTGCAAATCCCACAGCGCCATGTCGGCCACGCTGAGGAGGTTTTCGGGCAGGTTGGCGACCCACATCCAGCGCCAGAACTGCTCGCGGTCGAACGGATCCTGGCCGATGAGCATTCCTTTGAGGCGGCCGCGCAACGCCGCGATCTCATCCGGCCAAAGGCCCTCCTGATCTCCATGTCCATGCCCGCCGAAGTAGTAGCCTTTGGCGCCTTCGTCAGTGACGATCACGGTGAGGGTCTGAACCGCAGTGGTTTCCGGAAGCAACTTGCCGTTTCTGAAGGGCCTTCTCGGCGCTCGGAACGGCACAACCTGCAGATCAACGATCTTCACAGCGCGCTCCTGTCTACGAACCGTACAGTTCGTCAATGACCTGCTGAAGCTCTCGCCGGGTCATCTCATCGAGCGGCGTCACGGGGCCGCGCACGTTGGACGTGCGGATGATGCCGCGCTGGCGCAGGATCTCCTTGTGCACATGGTAGAAAGCGCCCGGCGCCTGGCTGGCCAGCCGATTGACGGGCGCCACCCAACGGGTCATCGCTTCGCGCGCGATCTTATCATCCCCGCGCTGATAAGCATCCCACACCGCCACGAACGCCTCCGGCTGGCTGCAGCCCGGCATCGTGCCGACCGCGCCGCGGCGCAGCTCCTCGATGAAGTAGCTGCCGCCTGCGCCGCCAAAGACCGCGAGCAGATCCCCGCAGTCGGCCACCGCGCGGCCTACCTGGTAGGCCGGCGGCAGGCTCTCGACCTTGATGTAGCGCACCTGCTCGCATCTCTCGACGATCTTCCGGGCGAAGCTGCCGGAGACCGGCGTCTCGGGGGTGTCCTGAATGAAGATCGGCAGATGCACCGCCTCCGAAACTGCCCGGTAGTAGGCGATGATCTGGTCCGGCCCGGCCGGCAGGAACGTGGGGGGCCTGATCATCAGCGCATCCGCGCCGTTGGCCTCCGCGATGCGGCTGTACAGCACGGCCAGCTCGGCCGCCGGGCCGCCGGTGTTGATGACCACCGGTACTCGCCCCCGAACCTGCTGGACGACCAGTCGCGTCACATGGCCGCGCTCCGCTTCGGAGAGCGCGATGATCTCGCTGCCCAGGGCCACCCCCAGGCCATGCACACCGGCTTTCAAGTTGAACTCGACCAGGTTCTGCAAGCTGTCGTCATCCACCTGGAAGGATTCATCGTAGGGTGTGACCAGGATCGGGTACACACCACGCATCGTTGTCTGGGTCAAGGGGACTCCTTTTTCTTCGGTGATGCGCGACCAACTGTTGACGTCGGGATAGGCTTCGGGCAGGTAGACAGCGGGGTGTAGCCGTGGCTGTTGACGTAGACCAGATAGGCGCCGGGGGGCAAGTCGATCCGGTAGCGGCCCTGGCCATCAGTTTCGGTCGCCGCGCCGCTGCTGGGCTGGCACTGGGTGGCCGTAGCGTAGGCGCTGGCGGTGACGAAGATGCTGGGGATGGGGCTGCCGTCGGCGTCGCTCACCCGGCCAGCGACCGCGTCAGTGCTCTGGCCGAGAATGGTCGCATCATTGCCCGACATCCAGACAGCCTGGCACGATTCTGCCTGTTGAGGCCGGCTGAGACTGGACGGGGCGTGCGCCAGGATCGCGGCCGCGCGACCGACAGCGATCAGGCTGATGAGCAGAGCAGACAACGCCACGTTCCTCATGCCCCACCTCCCACTGCTTTATTCTACCACAAAGCCGGTGGATTCGCGCGATGAGCTGGACAAGGGCAATCCCTTGCTGTCGCCGACGGTCGCTGGCGTCAATAGGCCAGGCTGTTTCGCGCCAGTATCTGCTGCACGCGCCAATAGGCCGGCCTGGGGCCAGCGTCCGCCTCGACCAGGCTGAAGCCCGCCGCCTCATCGCCGGGGGCGCGGCCATACGCCAGGTTCCACACCGTCAGCATCTCCACCCAGGGCCACTCGGCTTGCGCTCGTGTGATCGCTCCAGCCAGGTAGACCGCCTGTTGGTTTAGCGTCACCCCTGGCTGCAACCCCGGCCCGACGGTGTAGCCCAGCTCGGTGATCCAGACCGGTTTGTCCACCCCGTGCACGCGGAGAAGGTCTTGCCACGCCCTCACGCGATCCAGCCCCGGCTGTCCGGCCGACGGCTGCTCGGCTGCAGGGTTTTGCCCGTAACCATAGGCGTGCTGTCCGATTACGTCCGCGCAGGGGTCCACGCTCGCGGCCAACATCCCCTGCAGGAAGATCAGATCGTCCTGGGCTCGGGGCGATTGCTCGCCTGTGGGCGCCAGCCCGGCGCTCACGACGCGCGCCGCAGGGTCGGCCGCGCGGATGCGACGGAACGCAACCCCCAGCACGCCCACGTAGTCGGCCGGATCGGCGACGCCCCCTTCGGCTGAGTACCAGTGAGAGGCCGAGCTTTCGCCGGAGCGACGCCACTCCGCGGCCAGGTTCGGCTCATTCCAGATGATATATGCAGGGATGCGGCCGCGATAGCGTTCGGCGACCGCGGAGACGAAATCCGCGTACGCAGCCAGGTCGAAGGGGAGGGCCGCGCTGGTCGCTGTGCGCGCCCAATCGGGCGGCATGTCGAGCCGCACGACCAGATTGAGTCCCGCTCCGGCTGCATTGCGCGCCATGTCATCGGCCGCGGCCCAGGTGTAGCGGCCCGGCTCAGGGTTGAGATCGCGCCAGGGAAAGACCTGGACAACCGTGTCGAAACCGGCATTCGCGGCCAGCCGCGCCACGGTCGCATCCACGTACAGGGTGTGCGCGGCGTAGCTCAGCGGCCGTGGTCCCGCCGCGGCGGTCAGCGGTGGATCGGGGGACGGGGGCTGGTGGATCGCGGCCGCCAGTCGCGAGGGAGGATCTCGGAAGCGGTCGCACGCGGTCCGCGAGGGCGTATCGGTGGGCCGCGGCATGGGGCTGGGCTCAGGGCCGGCAGGCGCCGGCGAGGGCATGGGCGGCGCGATCGGCGTGGCGGCCGCCGACCCGACCAGGGCGGGGTGCTGAGGGTCACGCACATCCACGACGTACAGGCCCCCGTTCGCGGCCAGGTAGAGGTAGCCGCCTCGCAAGGCCATCTGGATAGGCGACACGTTCTCGATCGGCAGGTGTGCTACCTCCACGAGCTCGGGCGCGCGCGCCAGGTCGAACACGTGCAGCCCATCCGCGGCGACGAACAGATGGGAAGCGGTCGCCTCGACTTCCGCATGGTAGACCCCGCCGTTCAGCCGGAGCGCGGAGACCACGGCAGGACGCGCCGGGTCTGCCAAATCAACGACCCAGACGCCAAAGCCTGCGACATAGGCATGACGCCCCACCACCGTCACGTCGTAGCCGGGCAGGCCCTCGCTCTTGGTCCGCCCCTGCTCGACCGGCTTCCGGGGGTCCGATACATCCGCCAGCCAGAAGCCGCCGCTGCACGGCCCCCGCACCGAGCAGCCCCCCCAAACCCCGACCAGCCGGCCGGCCCCGATCTGCAAGCCGCCCATCCCCGCGGGCAATCGGGCGATCTCGTGGGCTGCGGCCGGCCGGCGCACGTCCACCGCGCTGACGCCGGCCCAGTCCGCCACATAAGCCACGTCGCCCCCGATCGCGACATCCTCGGCCACGTCAGCCGAGCGGTAGCTGCCCAGCCGCCGCGGCCGCCGCGGGTCGCTGACCTCCACGATCTGCAACCCGCCATCTGGCGGGCCGCTGGCCGTGTGCCAGGAATCGGCCGAGGGCCGATGCACGACATAGGCGATCGAGCCGGCGATGACGATGCGAGTTACCCGACCTGGCGCGTCCCAGGCGGCCACGACCTGCGGCCAGTGGGGATCGCGCACATCCATCACCAGCGCCTGCTGGTCGCGCGGTACGAACGCGTAGTCGCCCACGACGAAGCCGGCGGCCGGCGCATCGTCCGCAGGTCTGCCGAGAGGCGCGCTGCATCCAATGGTCAGGAGCAAGAGGCCGGTCAGCAATACACCGACATGCCTGGGCCGATCCATCAGAACGTTTCCCTATTCGCCCATCACCTGCACCACCAGCCGCCGCGTACGCGGGCTGGTGTCGAAGTCGAGGAAGACGATCTGCTGCCACGTACCCAGCGCCAGCCGGCCGGCTGCGAAGGGCACGACCAGCGAAGGGCCGATGAGCGCCGCGCGGACGTGCGCGCTGCCGTTGTCGTCGCCCCAACGCAGATGGTGCTGGTAGGCGCGCTCGGGCGGCGTGATCTCATCGAAGACCCGCCGGAGGTCAGCCACGACGCCGTCCTCGTACTCCAGCGTGGTCAGCCCGGCCGTGGAGCCGGGACAGAAGATGGTCACGATGCCCGCAGCCAGGCCCGATTCCGCGACGACTGCCTGGACGCGATCGGTGATGTCTTCGATGGTGGTGTGACCCTGGGTGCGCAATTGAAGTTCGCGGGTGATGATCATGTTACTGCTCTCTCGGAGTTCGGTTGTGGTATGGGCGATCGCTGCGGTCTCCCTGTGATCAGCCTGCACGAAATTGACGGTCATGGCGTTTACCCACCTGTAAAGATATGGTTACGTGGCGATAGTATCGCCGCTTCGTCTTCCTGTCAAGTGTTCGCAGACCCTAAGGGTTTCTAAAAACCCTTAGGGTCTGTCTCCCAGTCTCCCCCAAGTTGACACAAACCCCGCAGTCGAAGATAATGCCGCGCCATGACCATCTATGATCCCGCGCCGGGGCCACGCGTCATCGGCCCGACCTTGCCCAGCTACGACGAGCTGATGGGCTGCATCCGCTGCGGTCGCTGTCTGCCGGTCTGCCCCACCTATCAAGAGACACAACTCGAGACCTTCTCCCCGCGCGGCCGGCTCAACCTGCTGCGCGCGGTCGAGGACGGCCGATTGGCGATCACGGCCGGCCTCGAAGATCATCTCTATCACTGCCTGGACTGCCGCGCGTGCAACACCGTCTGCCCGCCAGGGGTGCGCATCGGCGAGCTGATCGTGCGGGGCCGCGTGGCCGTCGAGGAGAAGCGGCCGCGTCCGTTCCTGATCCGATTCCTGCTGCGCCACATGCTGACCGGCGCGGCGCGGGCGGAGATCCTCTCGCGACCGCTGCGCATCCTCCAGGCGCTCAGGCTCGATCGGCTTGGGGCTGCGCTCTTGGGGCGGCTGCCCGGCGTCGGGCCGCGGCTGCGCCAACTGGTCGAGTTCGCGCCGCGGATCGGCCGGCCGCTCCGGCCTGAGCTGCCGCTGGTCACGCCCGCGGCGCGCGAACAGCGCCATCGTGTCGCGTTCTTCCTGGGCTGCATGATGAATGTCGCGCTGCCCGACGTAAGCCGCGCAACCGTGCGCGTGCTGGCGGCCGCCGGCTGCCAGGTCATCACCCCGGCGGGCCAGGCCTGCTGCGCCGCGCCCCAGGACGACCAGGCCATGCTGACCCTGTCGCGCGAGATGGCGCGGCGCAACATCGCCGTTTTCGAGCCGCTCCTCGACCAGGTCGAGGCGATCGTCAGCGATTGCGCGGGGTGCAGCGCGGCGCTGGCTGAATACGCCGAGTGGCTGCACGATGACCTCGCCTGGGCCGAGCGGGCCAGGCGGTTCAGCGCAAAGGTGTGCGATGTGACCGCATGGCTGGATGCGATCTGGCCGGACGATTTGCCGCTTCGCCATGGGGCAGTCGTCGCGACTTATCACGATCCCTGTCACCTGGCGAACCTCCAGAACGTCCGCAGCCAGCCGCGCCGCCTGCTCAGTCGCATCGCGGGCCTCGAGCTGCGCCCCCTGCCCGATAGCCATCCTGTCCGCTGTTGCGGCAGCGCCGGCATCTACAACCTGACCCACACACCGATGGCACTGACCTTGCTCGACCGCAAGATGGATGATGTGGCTGCCACGGGCGCGACGCTGCTGGTCAGCGCCAATCCCGGCTGCTTGCTGCAACTGGAATGGGGTTGCCGGCGCAGCGGCCAGCCCTGGGGCCGTCGCCAGGGCCAGCAGGTCGCGGTCAAGCACGTCGTCCAGGTCCTGGACGAAAGCCTGTAGAGCGCAGAGGAGAGCACGCATGGATGCTGCCGCAATCGCCGAGCTGACCGCGGCCCTGGGCGCGGACCGGGTAAGCATCGCGGCCGAGGATCTGGCCGCCTATGCCTACGATGGCTCGTGGATGGATAGCCGGCCGGACCTGGTCGTCCATCCCCAGACCACCGAACAGATCGCGGCGGTCTTGCGCATTGCCGAGGCGCGGCGCATCCCAATCGTGCCGCGCGGCGCGGGCACAGGATTGGCCGGCGGCTCGCTGCCCGCGGCCGGCTCGATCTGCCTGAACCTGGCGCGTATGAACCGCATCCTGGAGATCTCGGCCGCGGATACCCTGGCGGTCGTCCAGCCTGGCGTCGTGACCAATGACCTGCAGCGAGCCGTGGAACGGATCGGCCTTTTCTATCCGCCCGACCCGGCAAGCGTCTATCAGTCCACGATGGGCGGCAATGTGGCGACCAATGCCGGCGGTCCTCGCTGTCTGAAGTACGGCGTCACCGGCGACTATGTGCTGGGGCTCGAGGTTGTGCTGGCTGGCGGCCACGTCTTGCGGCTGGGCGGCCGCACGATCAAGGACGTGGCCGGCTACGACCTCAAGCGGCTCTTCATCGGCTCCGAGGGAACGTTGGGCGTGGTCAGCCAGATCATCGTCCGGCTGATCCCGAAGCCCGCGGCCCAACTCACGGCCCTGGCTGCCTTTCCGCGGCTGGCGGATGCGTGCCAGGCGGTCGGCGCCATCCTCCAGGCCGACGTGATCCCTCTCGTTACCGAGCTGATGGACCAGGGCACCATGCGGGCTGTTGAGGAGTTCAAGCGGCTGGGCCTGCCGACCGAAATGGAGGCGCTGCTGTTGGTGGCTGTGGATGGCGACGCCGAGCTGGTCAAGCGTGAGATCGCGATCGTCGGCGAGGTTCTGTGGCGGTCCGGCGCGGCTGAGGTGCGCCAGGCGAGCTCGGTTGCGGAGTCGGAAGCGCTCTGGGAGGCGCGGCGCAGCGTCAGCCCCGCGATCGCACGCCTGGCGCGCAACAAGCTGGGGGAGGATGTCACCGTGCCGCGCAGCAAGGTGGCCGAGATGGTGGCCCGCCTGCACGAGATCGGCCGCGCCAACGACCTGCGCGTGGTGGTCTACGGGCACATCGGCGACGGGAATCTGCATCCCACGCTGCTCTGCGACCGCCGCGATCCCGAAGTGATGCAGCGGGTGGAAAAGGCCGCGGGCGAACTGCTGATGGCCGCGGTGGAGCTGGGCGGCACCCTCACCGGCGAGCACGGCATCGGCATCTTCAAGCTCGACCATGTGGCTGATGCGCTCGACCCGAACGCGCTGGCGTGGATGGCCGGCGTCAAGGCGCTGTTCGACCCGCACGGCATCATGAACCCCGGGAAGAAGCTGCCCGCGTGAGTAGGGCAGTGCATAGAAATCCGTCATACCCATCGCGAGCGAGAGACATGCCTTCAACCTCAACCTCCACGCCCCGCGACCTCGGCGGCGGGCTGATCCTGCGTCGCGCGACGCGGGCCGACGCCGATGCCGTGGCCCACTTCAATGCGATCGTCCAACGCGATCCCGATTCGCCTGAGCCAGAAGAGACCGAGGCCGCCTGGGCTTACGATCTGTTTCGAGAGAACCATCCGACCTTTCGGTTGGAGGATTTCACCATCGTGGAAGACACGGCCGCGGGCCAGATCGTCTCGGTCTCAAACCTGATTCCCCAAACCTGGACCTATGGCGGCATCCCGTTCGGCGTCGGCCGGCCCGAGTTGGTGGGGACGCTGCCAGAGTATCGTCATCGGGGGCTGGTGCGCGCCCAGTTCGAGGTGCTGCACGCGTGGAGCGCGGCGGCCGGCCACAAGCTGCAAGCCATCACCGGCATCCCGTTCTTCTACCGCCAGTTCGGCTACGAGATGGCGATGGATCTGGACGGGGGACGGCAGGGCCCGGTCCAGAACGTGACGCCGCTCAAGGCGGGCGTGCAGGAAGCGTTCACCTGCCGGCCAGTGGATGAGGCTGATCTGCCCTTCATCATGCGGACCGAGCAAGAGGCCAGCCGGCGGCTGTTGGTGGCGTGCGTGCGCGATGAGGCGCTCTGGCGCTACGAGATCTTCGGCAAGAGCGAGCGGAACCTCACCCGGCTGGAATGGCGCATCGTGCAGATGGCCAGCGGCGAGCCGGTGGGCTATCTGGGCCACGAAGCCAGGCTGCAGAGGAAGCGTCTGCTGCTGCGCGTCTGCGAGCTTCAAGCGGGCGTCTCGTGGCTGGCCGCGGCGCCGGGCATCCTGCGCTATCTGAAATCCGCGGGCGAGAGCTATGCGCAACACAATGCCGCGGCGTTCGACGCGATCTGCGCCGCATTCGGCCCGGTCCATTCCATGTACGAGGCAGTGCAGAACCAACTGCCCCAGGTCAGGCGGTCCTACGCCTGGTACCTGCGCGTGCCGAACCTGCCCGACTTTCTGCGCCACATCGCGGCGGTTCTGGACGAGCGGCTGGCGCGCTCGGCCGCGGCGGGCCACGCGGGTGAGCTCAAGCTGAGCTTCTACCGGAGCGGCGTGCGGCTGCAATTCGAAGCCGGCCGGCTGGCGGCCGTCGAGCCGTGGCGGCCCAGTCACGAAGAGCCTGGCGTCGCCGGCTTCCCCGGCCTGACATTCCTGCAGTTGCTCTTCGGCTACCGGACTCTGGACGAGCTCCGGTACGCGTTCGCCGATTGTTGGGTGGACGGCGACGAGGCCACAGGGCTGCTCAACGCGCTCTTTCCGAAACAGCCCTCCTTCGTCCGGCCGGTTTCATGACGGTTGTTCATGACAGCATCTGTGATTCGATCTGACAATAGGTTGCGAACGTTGCGGCGTAGGCGGCCGCCTGAATGGTGGGTGGTTGCCGGTGGATCGCCGGCCTCATCCGGCCGCACGCCTCATCGAGCGACGCAAAGACGCCGCTGCCCACCCCTGCCAGCATGGCCGCGGCCAGGGCGGCGGTCTCGGCTGTCGCGGTCCAGGCCACGGGCCGACCCAACACGTCGCCGATGATCTGCCGCCACAGCGCGCTCTTCGCGCCGCCGCCGAAGAGGATCACCTGCTCCACCGGTCCCCCGATCTCCTCGGTGATCTCCAGGTTCTCGCGGATTTGGTAGGCGACCCCTTCCAGGATCGCTCGCGTCAGGTGGCCACGGGTTGTGGCCAGGCTCAGCCCGCGAAACGCCCCGTGCGCGCTGCTGAGCCAATGTGGGCTGCCCGCGCCGGCCAGGTGCGGACAGAAGAGCACGCCGTCGCTGCCAGGTGGAATCGCCGCGGCTTCCTCGTCCAGGGCGCTGTAGGAGACGCCGGCCGCCAGCGTGTCGCGATACCAGCGCAGGCTGCCAGCCGCAGTAGCGACCACGCCTTCTAACACCCAGCGCGCCGGCCGGACGAAGGTGAAGGTGGGGATGCGCATGGCCGGGTCCGTGGCTGGCCGGTCCATCACCTGGACGATGGCAGACGCGGTGCCCAGCGAAACCGTGGCTGTGCGGTCCGAGAGCCCCGCGCCGAGCGCCGCGCACTTCTGGTCCTGCCCGCCGACCGCCACCACGACATCGGCGGGCAGTCCCAACTCATCGGCGACGGCTCGTCGCAGCGCGCCGACCGCCGCGCCGGACCAGTGCACGGTCGGCAGCAGGCTGCGTGGGATGGCGAACGCAGCGAGCAATTCCTGGCTCCAGTCCAGCCTTTGCAGATCATAGAGCAGAGTACCTCCGGCCATCGAATGATCGGTGACGGACTCGCCGCAGAGCTGGTAGACCAGGTAATCGTGGCCCATCAACATCATGCGCGCCTGGCGCCAAACCTCGGGCTGGTGTCTGCGGAGCCAGAGCAGCTTGGGGAGCACGTAGAACGGCGCGGCCCGTTTGCCGACGGCTCGGAACAGGTCGTCGGCCGGGAAGCGGTTGAGGATTTCCCGGCATTCTTCCACCGCGCGGCCATCCAGCCAGTTGATGGCGTTGCCCAGGGGACGCCCCTGGGCGTCGAGCAGCACGAACGAGATGCCCTGGGAGCTCACCGCGATCCCGCGCACCATCTCTCGGCGTGCGGCCGCGGCATCGAGCGCCAGGCCGATGGCGCGCTTCGTCAACTGCCACCAGGCCAGGGGATCCTGCTCGACCATCACGTCTGACAGGGTGATCAGGCCGTATTCCAGGTAACTCTCGCCGAGCGCGGTCCCATCGTCGGTATAGACAGCGGCCCTGCAACCGGTCGTGCCCAGGTCAACGCCGATGAGCAGCGGCCGATCTGTGACCGGTCGCCCTGCCGCCAGGGGCTGTCTGTTGGGAGTGATAGTCTGGTAGTTCACGGTATCAACAGATCACAATTATGAACCTATCCGGATAACCCCGCTCGGGCCGGTCTCTGACCGTGCCCGGCTCAGTCGGAGACCGGCCTCAGCAGCAATTCGGATAGGCTCTAGGCCAGAGCGATCATCCAGAGATGCGAACGGCTGCGTCGGAGTGAGTATACTGCGTTCTGCCGCCGTGTCAAACCCTATTCGTCTGGTGATTACCCACACCTTCCGGGGCGTCATTGCGAGCGTCTTGTGCGAAGCAATCTCGCCCTCGAAGGAGACTGCTTCGTCCCAAAGGGAGGCTTCGCACTCGCAAAAGACGCTCCTCGCAGTGACCAGCCGGACCTATGGGTAGTCATCACCTACTCGTCTATTGACGCACTTCTGCATTTGTGCTATCCTCTTGCCATCAACTCATACTCCGAAGTATTCGCGGGGGTCTTCATGTCCGCAGGCGATTTCTACTTTGCGATCAACGCTACCTTTCGCTTCATCCACGATGCCTATGGCAAAGAGGCGCTGATTGACTATTGGACTGCGATGGCTCGTGAATACCACGCCGATGTCGCAGCGCGCTTCCGCAGTGGAGGGCTGGCGGAGGTGCGCCGCTATTGGGCCGACTACTTTGCCCACGAGCCATCCGGTGACGTGAGCGTTCGCCTGACGGAGCAAGGCGTGGAGGTTGATGTGCGCGATTGCCCGGCCATCCGCTGGCTGCGAGATGGCGGACGGGAGATCGCGCCCTATTACTGCGAGCATTGTCACTACATCTCCACGGCCATCGCGCGCCAGGCGGGCATGCGCTTCGAGCTGGTGGGCGGAGGCGGCGCCTGTCGCCAGGTCTTCAGCATAGATGGAGGCGACGCATGATCGGCGTGCAGGATTTCATCGGCTACTACGATTGGACCTTCGAGTATCTGCGGCGCAACCACGGCGAGGCGGCCGTGCAGGATTACTGGTTGCGCGCCATCTCGCGTGACTCGCAACGCCATGCTCGCGGCCTCATCGAGGCCAAAGGCTTCGACGGCATGGAGGAGTACTGGGGCCATACGCTGGCGATGGAGGAGGCCGGCTACACCTTGGACCGCGGGGAAGACTACTTCCGCATTGATATGTTCGTCTGTCCCTCCAAAGGTGATTTGATCCAGCGCGGTCTGGCCGCCTATCACGACTACTGCGAGCATTGCATGGGCTGGGTCAAGCCGATGATGGACGACGCCGGCTTCGTGATTGATCACGAGCACAACCACGCCGGGCAGTGCTATTGGGAGATGCGCCGGCCGGCCAGCCGCTTGCCGGGTCCGCCGGCCGACCGCGGCCCGCACGACGTGCGCAACCTGCCCCACTGGCGGCAGGCGGAGCATCATCGCTATGTGCATAGCGAGAGCACGACGCCGGAGCCGGATGCGGATTGAAGGCGCGGCTGGCGCAGCGCAGGCCAGAATGGATCGGGAGAGAACGATAAGGTGCTGACTAGGAACGGCATCGTCCTGCACGACGACCGCCTCGAAGAGGGCCGCGACGTGCGCATCGTCGGCGGGCGGATCGCGGCCATCGCGCCGGCTCTGGCGCCGGAACCGGGGGAGCGGGTCATCGAGGCCGATGGCTGTTACATCCTGCCGGGTCTGATTGATCTCCACAACCACGGCCTCCGTCATGTCATGGCGCAATACGACAGCCTGATCGAGTACAGCCGGCTGATGGCGGCCGCAGGCGCGACCTGCTGCGTGCCCACGCTGCTCGGCGCGCGGGAAGAGAATGTCGAGGCGATGCGGCGGGGCCTGCGGGAGACCGATCGTCTGCGGCTCGCCCCCAACGTGATCGGCTTCCGGCCCGAGATCACCTATCTGGCCAAGACCGGCGCGGGCGCGGCCAACGCGTTGACGAAGATCACCGCCGAAGCGACCGCGGCGCTCTACCGGGCCGCCGAGGGGATGATCCCCATTTGGGACGTGTCGCCCGAGCTGGACGGCGTGCTGCCGTTCATCCGCTGGTGCCAGGAGCGCGGCATCGTGACCAGCCTGGCCCACAGCGCGGCGACCATCGCGCAAGCCCGGCAGGCTGTGGACGCCGGTCTCTCGCTCGTCACGCATTTCTACGACACCTTCGACCCGCCGCCCCAGACCGATCCAGGCGTCTATCCGGCCGGACTGACCGATTACATCCAGGTGGAGGATCGGCTGACGGTCGAGATCATCCCGGACGGCGTGCACGTTCATCCACTGCTGGTGGAGAAGACCCTGCGCTGCAAGGGCCTCGAGCGTATCGCCTTCGTCACCGATGGGGTGAGGGGCGCCGGCGCCCCGCCTGGCGTCTACGATGGCCTCTATCCCGGCGTCCAGGTCGAGGTGACCGCCGACCGCGGCGTGCGGCGCAAGCCCGATGACGCGCTCTCGGGCAGCGCGCTGACGCCCATCCGGTGTCTGCACAACGCGGTGCAGCGCTTCGGCCGGTTGCTGGTCGAGGCTTCCATCCTCTGTTCGCGCACGCCGGCGCGCGTGTTGGGGCTGCCCCGCAAGGGCTACCTGGCGGCCGGCATGGACGCCGACGTTATCGTTGTGACTCGTGATCTGGCCGTGACGACCACGATCGCTGCCGGCCAGGTGCTCTACCAGGCATAGCGTCAGCATGAAGGCCCTCCTTTCTGAAGCCCAGCGCGCAATGCGGCAAGAAGCGGAGGCGTTCCGTCGGTTGCATGCCACGCTTCTGGCAACGATTCCGAGCGAATACGCAGCAATCTACGGCGGTCAACTGGTGAATCACGACCCCGAATCATAGCCCACCAGGAGCAAGCAATGTCTCTCTTCACCTACAGTCCGTCCCATCACGTGCCCTTCCGTGATATGGCGGCTCTGGAGCGCTGTCGCAAGATCAGGCGGGAGCAGATCGAGAAGCACCCGAATCCCGATCTCAAGATCCGGGTGGTCAAGGACGACGACATCGAGTTCATCTGGGTCACAGATATGTTCTATCGGATCAAGGCCGCAGCCGATGAAGGGCGGAAGGTGGTCCTGATCCTGCCGAACCCGTGTCCGGTGTATCGCCACATCGCGCGGCTGATCAATCGGTTCCGGGTGAACTGTTGCCATCTGTATGCGTTTGCCATGGATGAGTACGCCAACGAGGACGGCGTGGTCGCGCCCGAAACGTGGCCCCAGGGCTTCGTCCACGCCATGAAGCACTACTTCTATGCGCAAATAGACCCGGACTTGCGGCCGCCGGAAGCGCAGTTCGTCGGGCCGACCAACGCCAACGTGCGAGACTACGACAAGCTGATCGCCGGCGTGGGCGGGGCAGATGCATGCTACACCGGCCCGGGGTGGACTGGGCATCTGGCGTTCATCGAGCCGGATGCGCCGGAGTTTCAGGCCGCCAGCTTGAAGGAGTGGATGCAGATGGGGCCGCGCATCGTGACCCTGAGCCCTTTCACCCTGGCCCAGAACGCGCTTCACGGCAGCTTCGGCATGAGCGGCGACATCGCACTGGTACCGCCGAAGGCGTTCACCATCGGCCCGGCCGAGGTAATCGCGGCGAGATACCGCATGGACATCCACAGCATTACCGTGCACGGCACGCAGACGAGCTGGCAGCGGCTGATGACCCGGCTGGTGGTGCACGGCCCGGTCACGCCGCTGCTGCCCACTTCCATCCATCAGTTGCTCGCGACCGACTGCTACATCTCCGAGTCGGCCGCGCGGGATATCGAGATAGACTGGGACAAGGGGTATTAGGGATGGTTGGTAGCTGGTAGATTGGTCTCTGTCTCGTCAGGACGGGAATGGCGTGAAAGCTTTGGTTGCAGGGGCGGCTGTCGAGGACATCACGCCCCATGACCCTCAATACCTGTTCGGCTATCCGCATGTAGATCGCTACAGCACGGCCGTCCACGATCGGCTGCTGAGTTCGGCGCTCTATCTTTCCGATGGGCGGACGCCTGTCCTGTTCATCGCCAACGACATCATCTTCGTCGGCAAGGCGACGGCAGAACGCGTGCGTGGGCGGATCGAACGGGCGAGTGGGGTTTCGGCGGCCAACATTCTGGTCTCGGCTACCCACACCCACTCAGGGCCCTCCACGGTGGATGCCATCAGTCTGGCGGGGGACCCGACCGTTCCGCAGGTGGATGCCGCCTATCTGCAGCGCTTCGAGGATGGCATCGTGGCTGCCGGGGTCAAGGCGGTCCGCCGGGCGGAGCCTGCCGAGGCCGGCCTGGCGGCGGCCGACGGCTCGGCCGTAGGCACGAATCGGCGCGACCCGGCCGGCCCGGCCGATCCGCAGACGCCGGTGTTGATGGTCAGGTCGGCCGCCAACCGAGAACCCATCGCCTGCATGGTCGTCTGCTCGATGCACCCGACAGTGCTGCGGGAAGACTCTATGGTAGTGAGCGCCGACTTTCCGGGCATGACGCGGCGCTATCTGCAAGAGAACTTCCTGGGCGACGGCTGCCCGGTCCTGCATCACACCGGCCCGGCCGGCAACCAGAGCCCGCGGCACGTCATCCGCGGAAACACGCTGGCCGAGGCCCGGCGGCTGGGCGAGGCGCTTGGCCGTGCGGTGGCCGCCGCTGCAGAGCAGATCCGCTTCGTCGCCTCATTGGAGATGGGCACACGACGTGCCTTCCTCGATCTGCCCCGACGGACCTTGGCAGCGGTCGAGGAGGCCGAACACAGGCTGGAATGCGCGGCGCAGAAGCTGGCGCAATTGCGCGCCAGCGGCGCGCCCCGCCAGGAGGTGCGGCTGGCAGAGGTGGATTGGTTCGGCGCGGAGGAGACGGTGCGGCTGGCCCGGCTGGCCGTCGCGGGGAGACTGGAGGCCGTCTATCGCTCCTGTCTTCCGGCCGAGGTTCAGATGTTGCAGATCGGCCCTTGGGCGCTCGTCGGCTGGCCAGGCGAAGTGTTCGTGGAGCACGCGCTGGCCGTGAAGGCGCGGGCGCGAGATGCCTATGTCATTTCGCTGGCGAACGGCGAGCTGCAAGGGTACATCACCACCGAAGCGGCCGCGGCCGCGGGCGGCTACGAGGCATCGAACGCCATCTTTGCGCCGGAAGCCGGCCAACTGCTGGTTGACACGACCCTAGACCTCATCGGGCGGGGATAGGCTGCGCGCAGTTCTCATGATAGTTGCTCATGCCGCGGCCGGCGCCAGCCTGCCCTGGCTGCGCCACGCAGGCCAGGGTGCGAAGCCTCCCTGTGGGACGGCGCATAAAAAACAGGTGGGCTGGATTCGAGGCTGTGCACAGCCTCGAATCCAGAGCGGTGGCTGATTTTCACGACAGGAAGATCGGATTCGTGATGGCGAGCATCTCGCCGTCGCGGTTGCGCACCTCCGCCAACACCCAGTCGGCATCGGCTGGCGTCATGCGCCACGCATAGACGCCCTGGTCGCCGGTAGGCGAAACTCGCAGCAGTCTGCCATTGGCGATCAGGCGGAGCTGCGCGTCTTCCGGGCAGTTGGCCCAGGTCACGGTGAAATCGGCAGGCGTCGAGACCGTGTCGCCGCTGATGGCGCACGCGCCATCGGCCATCTGCCCCTGGAAGGCGAGCTGCGGCCCCGCGCTGAGGTAGAGCCGTCCCGCAGCGAGCGCCTTGAGCAGCGCCGCTTCTGAGAGCTCCTCGGCGTAGATCACGCTGAATCCCGGCCAGCGGCCGTAGTCTCGGCTGCCATGCGTGTCGCTCCCGGCCGTCGCGACTAGCCGCAGCCCCTGGTTGAGCCAATCGTACCAGAGCGCCAGCGAGCCCTCGTTGTTAGAATTGCCCGCCCACGGCCCATTCCAAATCTCCACCAACCGGGCGTCGCCAGGCATCATCTCGCCGAAGCGCCATGCGCAGCCCGTGCAGCCAGGATCGCCTTTTGACTGGGGATGGGCGATGATGAAGACCTGGTCGCGGCCGCGGGCCGCGGCAGCGATGGCTGCGATGTCGCCCGTGCCAGGTCGCACCCGCCAGTCAATCCACTCCCGCGCGCCCAGACAGAGCGCATGGCCCCAGAAGGTGGTCAGCTCGATGCCGCTGGCCATCAGCAGATCATTGGAGGACAGGTCATCTGGCCGCAGGCTGCCTGCCGGCATTTCGACCTGGCCCGCGTTGGTGTTGTGATCGGTGAGGAAGACGAAGTCCAACCCGGCCTGACGCGCGCTTTGGATCAGTTCGGCGACAGTGCGTTTGCCGCCATCAGAGTGGTTCGTGTGCGTGTGCAGGTCGCCCCGATACCAACCGGGGCCGCGACGCGGCGTCTTGTGCGCCGGCGGCTCGAACACGATCGGCGTCTCGCTGGACGAGACGCCGCCGCGCACGATGGAGACGTCCAGCCAATAGCAAACCGCTTCGGCTGGCATGATCATGTGCGTGTCAATCTGGACGTTCCATGCGCCGGCTGGCAACTGACCCCGCAGATAACCGGGCGTCGCTTCCTCTGCCGTGAGCCGCACCTGGTGGCAGGCGCCGCCGCGATGTCCAGCGCCCCGGAATCCGTGCGGGTCGAAAAGGGTCAGGGTCAGCAGATTGGCCACGCCGTGCCCGCGGGCCGGCGTGAAGCGGAAATGGATTTGCAGCTCGCGGCTGTCGGCCGGCGCGACAAACGCATGTGGGATATGCCGTTTGCAGTCGCGCGCGGTGAGCTGACCTGCGAAGTGGAAGTGGGTAGTATCCATGGTCTTCACGGCAAGAACTGAGCGAACACGCGATTCCCCAGCAGCCGACCGTTTGGCGTCAGGCGCACGCGATCTGGCAGGCGTTCCAGCAGCCCCCGGCCGGCGAGGCGGCGAATTTCTCGCTCGAACACCTCGGCCACCTCCGCGCCGCACTGTTCACGGAACCGGGCGTCTGACACGCCTTCCATGGTCAAGCGCAGGCCCAGCATCATCAACTCGCCCATCGCCAGCCGCCCCCCGATCGTCTCCTGGCCCGCTTCAGCCGATCCGGTTGTGTTCATGCGCTGGATGTAATCTGGCACTGCGCGCACATTCCACCACCGCCGATCGGCCCCGGCCGCCTCAGGTGCGGTCTCGAAGCTGTGCGCGCCCGCGCCGAAACCCAGGTATGGCTCGCGGCGCCAATAGGTGAGATTGTGCCGGCAACGACGATCGCTGGCGGGGGAGTTGGGTGTGGCAGAGGTGGTCTGCACGGGCCGCGCCCAGTTGGATATCTCATACTGGACATAACCATGAGTCGCCAGGAAGTCGGCCGCGAACAGGTAGAGATCGGCCGCCAGATCGTCATCCGGAGCGGGTGTCAGGCCGCGGCGCACGCGGTCTGTCAGGGGAGCGCCCTCTTCGAGTGTGAGGCCGTACAACGACAGGTGCTCGCCCTGCAGACTGACCGCGTGAGCCAGCGTGCGACGCCACGTCGCCGGCGGCTGGCCAGGCAGGCCGAAGATCAAGTCGAGGTTCAGGTTGGCGAAGCCGGCTGCGCGCGCCGCTGTGAACGCTCTTGTGGCTTCGGACGAGGTATGGATGCGGCCCAGCCAGCGCAGCTCGTCGTCATCGAAGCTCTGCACGCCCAGGCTCAGCCGGTTGACTCCCATCCGGCGCAGCAGGGCGAAGCGCGGCTGATCCACCGCGCCGGTCTTGGACGCCGCCGGCGGGCCGGGATTGGCTTCGCATGTGATCTCGGCGTCGGCCGCGACGTCGAACGCCTCTCGACAGGCCGCGAGCGCCTGGACCAGCAGATCGGCTGGCAGCACCGTGGGCGTGCCCCCGCCAATGAAGATGGTGGACGCAGCAGGCCGGCCGCGCGCCGCGCCAGCGGACCGAATCTCCTGGCAGAGGGCGGTCACATATGGCTCGAAGAGCGTCTCTAGCCCCGCGTAGGTGTTGAAATCGCAATAGTGACAACGCGTCGCGCAGAAGGGAACGTGGAGATAGAGGGCGATGGGAAAACGCAAGGGTACAGCCTCAGCCTTATCACGGCCGGTTCTCGAACCGGAATCCGTGCCCGCGCATCGTGACCAGATACTGGTGCTCAGGATCGAGCTCGGCCAGGCGTTCGCGCAGCCGGCGGACCAGCGCATCAATGGACTGCTCGGAGACGCTTCCTTCGGCCGCTTCCGGCCAGACTGCGCGCACCAGCTCATCGCGGCCGACGACCCCCGTCGCGGCGAAGACCAGCTCCAGCAGCCGATACTGCTGGGCCGAGAGCGGTGGCTCCAGCAGCCGGCCGCTGACCCAAACCTGGTGTCCGGCCGTGTCCATCCGCAAGCCTCTCTCGGAGACGCTCTCGAACATCAGCGGCGCGGTGGCGCCCGCATCCACGAACGCGAGCTTATAGCGCAAGGCGATCTGGATTTCGTCGCCGTCGCGCAGCGGCTGCGGTCCAATCACCTCGCGACCGTTGAGGTGGGTGCCATTCTTGCTGGCCAGATCCTCGATCTCATAATGATCCCCGCGCCAGGCGATGCGCGCGTGCATGCGCGAAACCTGGCGATCGTCGAGCACGATATCGCAATTGGAGCTGCGGCCGATGATGACTGTCTGCCGTTCCAGCGTTAGCGTCTGGCTGGGCTCCGCGCCGCGATGCAAGACGAGCATAGCCGATTCTCGCACGTTGGATGTGTGGGCCATGAGTTGGTGTGCTCCGGGTGTGAAGCATCGAGCGTGAAACGTCAAGCGTCAAACGTCAGGTGGTTCTTTGACAGCGTTCCTGAGTTGCGTCATAATCGGTGTCAGCGGTCTCGTCGGCTCCATCTCACGGAATACGCAATACGCAACACTCACAACCAACATGTCTTCCATCCTGCCGGTCGGCGCTGTCTTGCGCGACCGATACGAAATCATTGATCTGATCGGCCAAGGCGGCATGGGCGCAGTGTACAAGGCCGAGGACCTGCGTCTGCGCGGTCGCATCTGCGCGCTCAAAGAGGTGCTGCCGGAACTGATCAGCGAGCCGGGGATGGAGACGCAAGCTCACGACCAGTTCTACCGCGAAGCCAGCACGCTGGCTCGCCTCGATCATCCCAACCTGCCCAAGGTTTCCGACTTCTTTGCAGAATCCGGCCGCGAATATCTGGTGATGGACTTCGTGCCGGGCTATGACCTGCGGCAGCTCCTCGAGGCTGCCCGCCGGCGGGGCGACTTCCTGGAGGAAGCAACGGTGCTGGGCTGGGCGGCGCAATTGTGCGATGCTCTAACCTATCTGCACACGCAAGAGCCGCCGGTTCTCCATCGCGATATCAAGCCATCCAATATCAAGCAGACGCCGCGCGGGGTCCTGAAGCTGGTGGACTTTGGCCTGGTCAAGTTGTTGCAGCCCGATGAGAGCCGCACGGTGACGGTGGTGCAGGGCCGCGGCACAGTGGCATACACGC
Source organism: Chloroflexota bacterium (assembly GCA_016876015.1). Lineage (GTDB taxonomy): Bacteria > Chloroflexota > Anaerolineae > CG2-30-64-16 > CG2-30-64-16 > VGOD01. Next base: position 17,308 of record VGOD01000003.1, on the reverse strand, counting down.
CCCTGGAGCAATACGGCAGCGACACCGGTCACACCGATGTGCGCACCGATCTCTATTCGCTGGGGGCCACGCTCTATCATCTGCTGACCGGCGAGTCGCCTGCCGACGCCAAGCAACGTTTTCTCAAGCCGGGAAGCCTCGTGCCCCCGCGTGACATCAATCCGCGCATCTCCCAGCCGGTGGAACGGGCCATTCTGACGGCAATGGCTCAGCATCCGGACGATCGGCCGCCTTCGGCAGAAGCCTTCCGCGATCTCCTCTTCTCGCCGCCCCTCTCGCCGCTGTCTGCAAGTCCGCCGTTCCTGGAGGTCGCCAGTCGCACGACCTGGGTGGACCTGTGGCGGGCTCACCGCTGGCTGGCCACCGCCGCGCTGATCGCCACGGTGTTGGCGCTGTTGGTGAGCCTCTGGCCGCCCCTGCTGCCGCCAGAGGCGAATCTCATCGCTACGCCGACGGCCCTATCTGGGTTGCCCTGAAAATCGCCCACTCCTGGCTCTGGGCGGTTCCGTGACCCGCCGCCGGTTCACGGAACCGGCGCAAGCAATGGTAGAATAACTCATCCTTTCTGCCCCGTGTCCTGCTGTCCTTCGCGCGGTCGCGTCCAGATCAGCGTCGTCAAGCCGCCGATCAGCGTCACCGCGCCAGCCGCCCAGGTCTGGCCGCCGGCCTGGAGCTCGGTCGAGCCTGGCAGCCAACCCACCGAGTAGAGGAGATACGCGCCCCATGCGATGACGACGGACCACAGCGCCGCTTCCACATCCTGATGGAGCGACGACTTGTGGCTCGGACCGGCTCCCGGTGAGCGCGCCAGGTCCGGCGGTCTGTTGCGCCTGCGCACAGTGAACGCCGCGCTGCTGGCCATGACGACCCCAAGCAGTCCGTAGAAGAAGGATGGCAGGGCCACGCGCGACTTGGGCGGCGCGGGCGTCGGCGTCGGCGTCGGCGCACGAGTAGGCGTGGGGCTCGGCTCTGGACTGGGCGTCATCGTCGGCGCCGGCGAGGGTGTGATAGTCGGCGATGGGGTGGGCGACGGCAAGACGGTCGCGATGCTGCCCGGCGCATCACCCCCCACCTTCAGCACGATGCGCGCCGAATCCTTCGCCTCGCCGCTCTGCGCGGTGATCCACAGCTCGCCTGGCCGATCCAGAAGAACGCTCGTGCGTGCGCGACCGGCCGATGTGGTCTCGATTCTGGGCGCCAACTCCAGCGCCTCGCCGGGATAGCGCAGATGGAACTCCACGACCGTGCCATCGGGCACGGGGTGGCCCTTGCGATCGAGGATCACGCCCGTCTCCAGTGGGATGCGGCTGCCGACCAGGATGCTGGCCTTGAGCGTCGCCAGATCGGGACCGGAACCGCCTGGACCGAGGGCGATGATCTGGCCGGCGGCCGGCTCCAGGATCTTGATCAGCTCGTAGTTGATGCCGGTCACGGTGACGGGCGGCGCGCCGACCGGGCTGAATTCGCGGAACAGCACCCGCACGGCCGTCTCCAGAAACGGCCCGGTGCGGCCATACACGCCGAAGTAGGCCGTGAGCTTGCTGATCTCGGTGGTGTCCAGGTAGTACGGCGCGTTGAGCGCCATCACCACCAGCCGCTTGTCGCGCAGGCTGTCGGAGCGTTTGGCCAGAAAGGCGCGCAGCGCGGCCGATTCCGGGTACTCGTCGGGACTATAGTCGAGCTGGATGAAAACGATCCACCTGGCATTGGCGATCGCCCGTTCCACCTCTCCGCCCTGATCCGGCGGCGCGGCCAACACGCGGTTGAGATCGCTATGGGTGAAACTGCGAATGCGTCCCGGCGTGATGACGCCAGTGGCGCTCGGCCCGTAGAGCCGCAACATGATCTCCTGGACGGCGGTCGGTGAGATCACCGGGGTGGCCGCGCACGCGGCGCATTCCCGGACCGCGCGCGCCTCAGTGAAGATCAGGATGTTCTCATCTGTCAAAGGAGCCGCCGGCATCCGATCCGCCAGCTCCTCGCGACCGGGATAGATCAGCGTCAGCGCGGCGCGCGCGACCGCCTGCGTCACCGGGCTGTTCTGGCCGACGGTCTCGTGGAGTCGGCTCAGATCACGCTGGAAGTCCGCTTCCAGCCAGATGCCGCCGTAGATGCGCAGCTTGAGTTTCAGGATGCGCTCCACCGAGGCGTCCACCTGGCTGCGAAACTGATTGTCTGTCTGATACTTGCTCTGAAAATACAGAACGGTCTCTTTGATGGCTGCGAATTGCTCGCTCCAGTTATCAGTCAGCGCAAAACGGGAGAGATACAGCAGATCGTTGCCTGCCAGAAAAGCATCTTGGGCCACCTGGCGATGGGGAAACTTCTGGAGCTGCGGATCATAGTAGCGCCGCAGGGCTGGCACGCCTAGTGCATCGCTGATCAGCACGCCGCCCAACGCGCGCCAGTCGGCGAATTCCTTGAGCGCCATCAGGTCCTGCAACTGGGGCGCCAGGCTGATCGGCGGGGTAAGCTGCCGGATGTTGCCCTGGAAGCCGCGATAGCGGATATGCGAGGTCATCAGCGCCCCTGTGACGCCGGGCGCGGCGAGATCGCCGCCGGCCGTGACCGACGCAAACGGTGCGAGCTCGATCTGGCGCAACTGCTGGAGCGATTTCTGGATGGTGGCGACTTCATCTTCGGGCCGGCGGTCGCTGCCGCCCTGACCAGGGAAGTGCTTGGCTGCGGTCACGACCGCGGCTTTGCTGCCGGTCTGCACCCCACGGATGAACGCCTGTCCCATCTGGCCAACCCAAAACGGGTCGCCGCCAAAGCTGCGGGTGTCCAGGTCCCCCTTGCTGCCCGGTCGCGGCACATCGAGCACGTCCAGCGTGGGACCCAACAGCAGGTTCACTCCACTCGCCTGCAATTCCTGGCCCACCACCTGCCCGACCTTGTCCGCCAGGGCCGGCGACCAGGTCGCGCCGAGCGCCATCTCGCTCGGCAACGGGGTGAAGCCGCCCCCGCCGGCAAAGAAGGAGCTATCGTCGCCGATCCAATCCAGGCCGATCAGGAGTGGAATGCGCAAACCGGGCGCGGTGACAGTGGGCTGTATGGCGCGCGTGATGGCCGCGCCTGACGAGATAGGTCGCGGCTGGCTGCCGGCCAACGTCTGGAGCGAATTGGCCAGGGCGGCGATCTGCTGAGGCGTGTCGAGAAAGAGCGTCTGGGTCGGCGTCGTGGTCTGCGCCGGCGACGTGGGCTGACCCGTCGCGCTGGCTGTGGGCGGCGCCGCTGTGAGGGCGGGGGGCGCCGGTCGAGTCGGCGTCGCCTGGGTGATCGTTTGGGTGGCCGTGACGGGGACTGCCAGGATGGGCGTATTGCGGAAGTTATCGTTGGTGGGCAATAGCAGCACGCCGCCCACGCGGTAGTCGCGCACCAACACCGCGATGTCGGAGTTGGCCGAGACATCCCGGCCCTGGAACGTGACCAGGAACAACTGCCCGACCTTGTCGGCCACGGACATCCGATCCATGATCGGCTTCACGTCTATGGGCCTGGGCGTCGTCCTGGCCAGGGGCGTCGGGGTCGGCGTGAGCTGGCCCTGGAACGCCGGCCCCGCGGCGAGCGACGGGGCCGCCGGCAGGCCAGCCGCCGTCAGCCAGGTCAACAGGAACAAAAGGCGGAGTGCGCGTCTCATCATGTCTATCCAGTGTGGCTATTGTACCCAGAAATGGTCGCTCAGTCAACACGTCGCGTGTCTTGCAACATCAGTTGGGCTGGCGTATAATGCGCGTGAGGAGGCGCTATGCCTGACTTCCAACTCGTCTCAGATTTTCAACCCACCGGCGACCAGCCCGAGGCGATCCGCAAGCTGACGGAGGGGCTCAAGCAGGGGTTTCAGCATCAGACGCTCTTGGGCGCCACCGGCACCGGGAAGACGTATGTAATGGCCAGCGTGGTGGAGGCGCTCAACCGCCCCACGCTGGTCATGGCGCACAACAAGACGCTTGCCGCGCAGCTCTACAGCGAGTTCAAGGAGTTCTTTCCCCATAACTCGGTCGAGTATTTCGTCAGCTACTACGACTACTATCAGCCAGAGGCCTACATCCCGCGCTCCGACACTTACATCGAGAAGGACGCGCAGATTAATGACGAGATAGACCGTCTGCGGCTGGCCGCAACGTCGGCGCTGTTGAGCCGCCGCGATGTGCTGATCGTCGCCTCGGTCTCCTGCATCTATGGCCTGGGGGACCCGGCCGAGTACGGCAAGGTGACAGTCAAGCTCCGCCGCGGCGCGATGGTGCGCCGCGAGCAGACCCAGCGCGAATTGGTAGACATCTTCTACGAGCGCAACGACATGGATCTGCGCCGCGGCAAGTTCCGGCTGCGCGGCGACACATTGGAGGTGCAGCCGGCCTATGCCGATCTCGCCTACCGGGTCGAGTTCTTCGGCGATGAGATTGATCGCATCACCGAGATTGACCCCCTCACCGGCGAGGTAGCGCGGCGGCTGGATGAGATCGAGGTTTTTCCGGCCAAGCACTTCATCACGCCCCAAGACAAGCTGACCGAGGCGCTCCAGTTGATCGAGGTGGAGCTGGAAGACCAGCTCAAGCTGTTTCGCGAGCAAGACAAGCTGCTGGAAGCGCAGCGGTTGGAGCAGCGCACGCGTTACGACATCGAATTGCTGCGCGAAATCGGCTTCTGTTCGGGCATCGAGAACTACAGCCGGCCACTGGCCCTCCGGCCGGCCGGTTCGCGGCCGTGGACCTTGCTGGACTACTTCCCGGCCGACTGGCTGTTGATCGTGGATGAGTCGCATATGACCATCCCGCAGGTGCACGGCATGTACAACGGCGACCGCGCGCGCAAGCAAGTACTGGTGGACTATGGCTTCCGGCTGCCCAGTGCGCTCGACAACCGGCCGTTGCGGTTCGATGAGTGGGAAGCGACCGTCAAGCAGGCCATCTATACCAGCGCAACCCCGGGACCCTATGAGCTGGGACGCTCCGCGCAGGTGGTGGAGCAGATCATCCGTCCGACGGGCCTGGTGGACCCCCAGGTCGCCATCCGGCCGACCAAGGGGCAGGTGGATAACCTGGTGGGCGAAATCCGCAAACGCGTAGAGGTTGGCGAGCGAGTGCTGGTGACGACCCTGACAAAACGCATGGCTGAAGACCTGGCCGACTATCTGCAAGAGGTGGGCGTCCGGGTTCACTACCTGCACTCCGAAGTCGAAACGTTGGAGCGCGTGGAAATCTTGCGCGATCTGCGCCTGGGCGTCTACGATGTGGTGGTCGGCATCAATCTGTTGCGCGAGGGCCTGGATCTGCCGGAAGTCAGCCTGGTGGCGATCCTGGATGCTGACAAGGAGGGTTTCCTGCGCTCCGAGCAGTCGTTGATCCAGACGATCGGCCGGGCCGCGCGCCACATCCACGGCACGGCCGTGCTCTATGCCGATCACATCACCGACTCGATGCGCCGCGCGATAGACGAGACCAACCGTCGCCGCGCCAAGCAGGAAGCCTACAATCGTGAGCATGGGATCGTGCCGGCGTCTATCGTCAAATCGGTGCGCGATCTGACGCAGCGCATCGCGGCCAGCCGGCCGGCCGCCGGCCTCGCCATCGCCGAGGGCCGGCCCGAATACCGCGTCGGTCCCAGCGCACTGCCGAAAGATGAGGCGCTGCGGCTGGTCAAAGACCTGGAGAAACAGATGAAGGCCGCGGCCGCCGATCTGGAATTCGAGAAAGCCGCCGCGCTGCGCGATGAGATCATCGAACTGCGCCGCACGTTGCAGATCGCAGACAACCGGCCGATCTGGGAGCAGCTACGAAACTAAGGATGCGTCAAGAAACAAGTTGCCGAACTGGCTCGGTCGGAGACCGGCCAGAGCGGGAGGGAGCAGCTACGAGACTGACTATGGAACTGGGAACCATCCGCCAGATCAACATCGATGTGGAGATGCAGGCGTCCTACCTGGATTACGCCATGAGCGTGATCGTGGCGCGGGCGCTGCCCGACGTGCGCGATGGGCTGAAGCCGGTGCACCGGCGCATCTTGTATGCCATGCACGACCTGGGCCTCGATCCCGGCAAGCCGTACAAGAAATCCGCCCGCATCGTCGGCGAGGTGCTGGGCAAGTATCACCCGCACGGCGATGCCGCCGTCTACGAGGCGATGGTGCGGATGGCCCAGAGCTTCTCGCTGCGCTATCCATTGGTGGACGGCCAGGGCAATTTCGGCTCCATTGACGGCGATAGCGCGGCCGCCATGCGTTACACCGAGGCGCGGCTCGCCTCGATCTCCGACCAGATGCTCGGCGACATTGCGCGGGACACCGTTGACTGGACCGACAACTTCGACGGCACGCTGCGAGAGCCGGTCGTGCTGCCGGCCGCGCTGCCAAACCTGTTGGTCAACGGCGCCAGCGGTATCGCGGTCGGCATGGCCACGAACATCCCCCCGCACAACCTGGCCGAGGTTTGCGATGCGCTCTGCTATCTGATTGACAACTACGGTCGCCGCGATGACGTGACGGTCGAGGATTTGATGCGGTTCATCCCCGGCCCTGACTTTCCGACCGGCGGTGTGATCTATCGCTATGTGCAGGAAGGGTCCGGCGCGGCTGCCGAGCAGACCGACGTCATCGCCAGGGCCTACGCCGGCGGCAAGGGCAGCATCGTGCTCCAGGCCAAGGCCCATATCGAGGACATGAGCCGTAATCGCAGCCGGATCGTCGTGACCGAGCTGCCCTACATGGCCAACAAGACCAATCTGCTGGAGCGCATCGCCGACCTGGTGCGCGATGGCCGGCTGGAGGGCATCACCGATCTGCGGGACGAATCGGATCGCACGGGGATGCGCATCTGCATCGAGATGACGCGCACGGTCGAGCCGCGGCAAACGCTGGCGGAGCTCTTCCGACTGACGCCTCTTCAGACGACCTTCGGCGTCTCGCTGCTGGCCCTGGTGGATGGCGAGCCGCGGCTGCTCAGCCTGAAATGGCTCTTGCAATACTACGTCGCCCATCGCCAGGAAGTGATCGTACGTCGCGCCCGCCACGACCTGGAGCGGGCCCGACAACGTGCGCATGTGTTGGAGGGGCTGCTGCGGGCGCTTGATGTGCTGGACGAAGTGATCGCGCTCATCCGGAAATCCCGCACCGCAGACACGGCCAAGCAAAACCTGATCGGCCAGTTCAAGTTCACCGAGGTGCAGGCCCAGGCGATCCTCGACATGCAGTTGCGCCGGCTGGCCGCGCTCGAGCGGCGCAAGCTGCAGGATGAATACCGCGAGACGCTCGCCCTCATCAAGGAACTGGAAGAGCTGCTGGCGTCGCCGGCGAAGGTGCTGGCGCTGATCAGGCGCAACCTGATGGAGTTGCGCGGCCAATACGCCGATGCGCGTCGCACGCAGATTGCGGACCGCGTCAAGGGCGCGCTCACCACGTTGGACGTACTTCCGGACCAGGACATCTGGATCACCCTGACTGCCGATGGCGTGCTCGCGCGACAACGGCGTGATCCGGCCGTGGGGTTCAGCCTGCCGGCGCCCAGCGCGCGTCTTCTGCACGTGCTCGCGGCGCACACCCGCCACGATGTCTACCTCTTCAGCGCCAACGGTCAGGCCACGCGACTGCACGCGCATCAGGTTCCCGAGGATGCTGGCGGGCACTATGCCGATCTCTCTGGGTTGGGCCGCCGCGATCGCATCGTCGCTCTGCTGAGCCTGCCCCGCGAGGAGCAGCCTGTGGGGGGCAGGTTCCTGCTCCTGGCCACCGCGCAAGGCAAGGTCAAACGTGTGGCCGCGGCCGACTTCACCGATGCGATCGCATCAGACCCGGTCGTGATCGCCCTGGACCGCGGGGATGAGCTGATTTGGGCTGGCGTCAGCCAGGGCGACGGCGAATTCATGTTGGCTACCGCCAGCGGGCAGGCGATCCGTTTCTCCGAAGAGGATGTGCGGCCGATGGGCCTGCCGGCCGGGGGCATTGGCGGAATCAAGCTCGCGGAGGATGACCGGGTCGTTGCGGCGCTGGCGATCAGCCCCGCAACCGCGGACCAACGGCTGGCGCTGGCGACCTCGACAGGCTATGGCAAACGGGTGGCTCTGGCGGATTTTCCCAGGCAGGGCCGCTATGGTCAGGGGGTTGTGGCGGCCAGGTTGCTCGACAAGGCAACGCGGCTCGTGGGAGCGGCGTTGGTCGGTCCCGACGATGCGCTGGTGTTTCTCTTCGCCAGGACCGCCTCCAGGCTGCTGCCCGCGTCCGAGGCGCCGGAGATGGGGCGGCCCGCGCAAGGCAAGCCCCTGACCGGCCTGATGGTCGGCGAGCCGGTGCGCGAGATGCGGGCGGTGGAGGGGTCGCGGGATGATGGACGCGCAGTGGCTGCTGGTCCGCCGCAAACCACGACGAAGGGGAAGGCGCGGCGAGTCGTTGCTGCGAAGGGTCAGGACGTGGCGAAGCCGAAGAAGGGTAAGGCTGCCCCTGCCGGGGTCGCAGCGAAACCGGTCGAGCCAACCCGTCGCAAGCCGCGCGCAGAGAAGGAGACAGAGGTCAAGACGCCATCTCAGGGCGCCGAGCCAGCAGCACCGGCAGCGCGGGCAACCCGTCGCAAACGTTCTCCGGTCGAACAGCCTGAGCCGCCGGCCAGCCAGCCGACAGCGAGAAAGTCGCGCGCGGCGAAAGGGGCTGCCGAGGCGCCAGCCGCGAAGACCGGCGCGAAGACGCCGCCTCCGGTGCAGGCGGAGGAAACGATCGCTCCGGCCCGACCTTCATGCGCCAAGAAGACGGTCAAACCCCCGACCGAGACGCCGACGCCCGCGCCGTCATCTCGCCGCAAGACGAAAGGCGCTGCGTAACGTGGGGGCAGGATAGTTGGGGATGAGGGGAATACACAACACGATCACCACGCAGGAGACTTTTCACGATGACCGATCACTCTGAACTGGCCGACGCCGCGGCCAAGACTGCGCTCAGCGGCGCAGAAGACGTTACCTGGAACCTGGCCGACCTCTACGCGGCCCCCAACGATCCTGCGCTTGACCGCGATCTCGATGCCGCGGACCGCGCGGCCGATGCCTTGGCCGAAAAATACCGGGGACGCGTCGCCGGACTGGACGCCGCGGGGCTGCGCGAGATGCTCGTCGCCTACGAGACGCTGCGTGAGCGCGCCGAGAAGGTCGGCAACTACGCCTACCTGGTCTGGGCGGCGGACACGAGCGCGCCCGCGCATGGCGCGTTGCTCCAAAAAGCCACCGAGCGCGGCGCGCGACTGGAGCAGAAGCTGGTCTTCCTGGAATTAGAATTGGCGGCCACAGCCGACGAGATCGCCGCTGTCTGGCTGGCCGATCCAGCTTTGAGCTGCTATCGTCACTGGCTGGAGCTGGTCCGCCGCTTCCGTGCGCACATGCTGACCGAGCCGGAGGAGAAGATCTTCTCCGAGAAGTCCGTCACGGGCCGCAATGCGTGGGGCCGCTTCTTCGATGAGATACACGGCGCAAGCCGATATCGGCTCGACGGCCAGGAGTTGACGCGCGACCAGGCGCTGCACAGGCTCTATTCGCCGGATCGCGGCACGCGCCAGCGCGCGGCCGAGGCAGTCACCGCGGGCCTGAGCGAGCTTCGACGCACCACGACTTTCGTCTTCAACACGATCCTGGCCGACAAAGCCTCGGACGATACCCTGCGGCGCTACCCCGGCTGGATTTCGGCGCGCAACATGGCGAACGAAGTGGACGATCGCACGGTGGATGCGTTGGTCGAGGCCGTCACCGCGCGCTATGACATCGTGGCGCGCTATTATCGTCTCAAGCGCCGTCTGCTGGGGCTGGATGCGCTCTATGACTACGATCGCTACGCGCCCTTGCCGGCCGCCGATCACCACTACACATGGGACGCCGCGCGTCGCCTGGTGCTCCATGCCTACGAGAAGTTCCACCCCCACCTGGCCGAGATCGCCAGCCTCTTCTTCGAGCGGCGCTGGATCGACGCGCCATCGCGACCGGGCAAAATGGGCGGCGCGTTCAGCGCGTCCACCGTGCCATCGGTGCATCCCTATGTGCTGATGAACTACGAAGCGAAGGTGCGCGACGTCATGACCCTGGCCCATGAGTTGGGCCACGGCGTGCACCAGAAGCTCGCCGGGGTGCAAGGCCTGCTGCAGGCCGGCACGCCGCTGACCACGGCCGAGACGGCCTCGGTCTTCGGCGAGATGCTGGTGTTCCAGGACCTCACGGCCCTCGAGACCGATCCACAGGTGCGCCTGGCGATGCTCACCACCAAGCTAGAGGACTCGTTCGCCACCTGCTTCCGCCAGGTCACGATGAACCGCTTTGAGCACGCCATCCACACCGCGCGGCGCGATGAGGGGGAGCTGACCACCGATCGCTTCTCCGAGTTGTGGATGCGCACGCAGCGCGCCATGTTCGGCGACAGCGTGACCCTGACCGACAACTACAGCATCTGGTGGAGCTACGTGCCTCACTTCATCCGCACGCCGGGCTACGTCTACGCCTACGCGTTCGGAGAGCTGCTGGTGCTCGCCCTCTATGCCCGCTATCGCCGCAATGGCGCCGGCTTCGCCGATGACTACATCGCCATGTTGACCGCGGGCGGTTCCAATTGGCCGCATGTCATCGTCAAGCCGCTCGGCGTTGATCTGACCGATCCGGCCTTCTGGAATGAAGGGCTAGGCATCCTTGCCGATCTGGTGGCCGAGGCGGAAGGGTTGGCGGGAGGGTGAGGACGAGTTTGAGTTTGAGTTTGAGGCTGAGGTGAAGGTTGAGCCTCTTGTTCTGACCGGTTTTTCCACATGTATAGCAGCGTTAGGCCTGACGTCTTTCGCAGTCTCTTCTATCCGCGCGGGGTCGCGGTGATCGGTTCGGTCTCCGCAGGCAAGTTGGGCCACGAGATCATTCGCCAGATGCTGTCCGGCGGGTTTGCCTTCACCTGGGCGGTTAACCCCAAGGGCCAGGGACTGCTGTCGGTTCCGGGATTCACCAGCGTGTCGGCGATCGGCCAACCGGTTGACCTGGCGGTGATCGCGTCGCCCGCGGCGACCGTGCCCGAAGTGCTCCACGATTGCGGTCGGGCCGGCGTGAGCGCGGCCGTGATCATCACCGCAGGCTTCGCCGAGGTCGGCAATAGCGCGGCCGAGGAAGAGCTGGTGCGCATCGCGCGGCGGCACGACATCCGCTTCGTGGGGCCGAACTGCGCTGGCATCCTCAACACGCGCCATCGCCTGGCGCCCATGCTCGAGGTCATCCCGCCGGACGGCGCGACCGCGTTGATCTCCCAAAGCGGCGCGCTGGGCGGCGCGGTCCTGGCGTGGGCTGAAGAGCAAGGACTGGGCTTCTCCAAGTTCGTCAGCTACGGCAACCGCGCCGACCTCGACGAGGCGGACCTGCTGCGCTATCTGGCCGACGATCCTGAGACGAAGGTCGTCGCCATGTACATCGAGAGCGTCGGCGACGGCCGGGAGTTCATGGCCGCGCTGGCGGCCTGCACGCGGCGCAAGCCGGTCGTGGTCATCAAAGCAGGCCGCAGCAGCGCCGGGCGTCGCGCAACCCTCTCGCACACCGGGTCGCTGGCCGGCTCGGATGCCGTCTACGACGCGGCGCTGCGCGAGTGCGGCGCGCTGCGGGTCAGGAACGTGGAAGAGCTCTTCGACCTGTGCAAGGGCTTCTCTGCGCTGCCGCCGATGTCCGGCCGGCGCATCGCAATCGTCACCAACTCCGGCGGGCCAGGCGTCCTGGCCGCCGATCGCGCGGAGGAGGTGGGCCTGGACGTGGCGGAGCCAGGTCCAGCCTTGCGGGCCGAGCTGGCCAGCTTCTTGCCGGCGCACTGCGCCATCCGCAACCCGTTCGACCTGACGGTGGAGGGCGACGAAGAGAGCTATCGGCGCACCCTGACGGCTGTGCTGGGGGAGTACGATGGCGCTTTGGCGCTGGACGTGAACCCCGCGTACCTCGACTCTTTGCCGCTTGCACGCGGGGTGGCGGATGCGATCGTGCAGAGCGACAAACCGGTGGTGGTCAACTTCATGGCCGGCCGGGCTGTGGCCGCAGGGGTGGAGCACCTGCGCGGCCGCGGCATCTCCAACTACCCCACGGCCGAACGCGCAGTAGCGGTGTTAGTCAGAATGGCGGAGTATCACGAGGCGAGCCGTGTGCAAATTGCAGATTGCAAATTGCAGATTGCAAGTTGCAAGTTGCAAATCCAAAATCCAAAATCCAAAATCAGAAATCTTACATCGGAAACCGAGCCCGCGATCATGGCCTGGCTGAGGGAAAACGGCATTCCAACGCCGCCATTTCAGGTGGCCGAGACGAGCGAGGCTGCCGTGCGCGCGGCGCGCGCCATCGGTTATCCCGTGGTGCTGAAGGTGGTTTCGCCGGAGATCCTGCACAAGACCGAGGTCGGGGGCGTGAAGCTGGACATTCGCGACGATGCTGGCGTGTTGGCCGCGTTTGCCGCGCTCGCGGCCAGCGCCGCGGGCAAGGAGTTCCACGGCGCGATCATCTACCCGCTGATCCGCGGCGCGCACGAGGCGCTGGTGGGTTTGTCGTATGATCCGCAGTTCGGGCCAGTGGTGGCCTTCGGGTTGGGAGGCATCTACACAGAACTGCTGAAAGATGTGGCGTTGCGCGTCGCGCCGGTGGATCGCGACCGCGCGCGGGAAATGATCTGCGAGACCAGGGCCGCGGGGTTGCTGATAGGCGCGCGCGGCCAGCGGCCGGCCGATCTCGACGCGCTGGCCGCGCTCATCGCTCGCGTATCTGAACTGCCCTTCCTCTATCCAGAGATCGCAGAGGTAGATCTGAACCCGGTCTTCGTTTCGCCAGATGGCGTACTGGTAGGGGACGCGCGGGTGATCCGCCGTCTCACTTGAGGTCAATTCTCCGCAACAACTCTTCGACAAACGCCTCGGTGCGTTTCACGACGCCGGCCTCTACGTTGGCGACCACATCGGTCGGTCGGTGCCATTCCGGCAATACCCCATCGCGACGGTGACTCACCAACGTTAACACGCGAAAGCCATGCCTGGCCGCGATGGCCCCTTCGGTGTACGCGCCCCGGAAAGCGTGTGAATACGCGGCCAACTCCGGACGTTCCTCCGCCGCTTTTTCAGCCAGTGCCAGCAGCTTGCGATCGCTGGCCGCGGTCAACAGGAATGTCTCTTGGGTCAGATAAGCCGGCCCCGCGCCGATGCCGCCCACGCTGTCCAGGGTGATCCACACGGCATGGCCCAATTCCTTGCGGTGGCTAACCGCGAACGCCTCTGCGCCGTAGCAACCGACCTCCTCGCAGCCGCTCAGCACAGCCCACACGACCGTATGCTTCAGCGGCGCCCGCGCCAACCGCTCGGCCAGGCTCAGCACGATCCCCGCGCCCGTGGCGTTATCGTTGGCGCCGGCCGTGTACGGTGTGAAGTCCGCCTGAAACGTGAGCAAGAACAACCCCAACGTGATCAGCCCAGACGGCAGCGATAGATAGCGCCACACCATCCCACCGACCGCGGCGCCCAACAGGAACAAGACGATCAAGAGCACCGTCGAGGCCAGACCCAGCGGCACGAGCGTGTTGAACAACCTGACCCACCGGTCGGAGGAGAAGACCAACGGCGTGCGATGGCTGTCGAGATGGCCCATGAGAACGACATGTTGGCGCGCCTCGCCGACCGGCGCGATCCGCGCCCAGACGTTCTGGCTCTGGCCTTTGGGCAGCAACCAGCGCAACAGGTTAGGTCGAAAGGCCAGCTCCAGCAGCACCGACGCGAACGCCAACCCGGCCAGTAGCAGGGCCGCCCATGCACCCCAGCCGCCGGCCGCCCAGAAGAGGGTCTCCGCGATCAGGATCAACGTCGAGAAGAGCGCGAAAGGATACCAGGCCGAGCGGGCGCTGACGAAGGTCTCAACCGTAGGCGTCAGCCCGGCCTCGCGGAGGGTTTGAGCTGCGTAGACGGCGGCCGCGGCCTCCTGGGGCGTGGTCGAGCCGCGCGGGCCGATGGTTTCGGCCAGATAGCGCACGTGAGTCATGGCAGTCATAGCTGCACCTCATAGAACACGCGTAGGGAGCGATTTTAAGGACAGTCACCCATGCCGCGGCCGGCGCCACGGCGCATGAAAAACAGGTGGACTGGATTCGAGGCTTCAGCCGGTTTGGTGGTCGGCGGCAGAAACCGGCTGATCCTAAAGGAGGCTGCGCACAGCCTCGAGACCGGAGCGGCGGGCGGCTGTTTTCAGGACCGCCGTCACGAAAAGAGGTGATCTGCCATGCGCTTGAGCATGGCGACGCCGCGCACTTCGGTCTCGTAAAGCGGCAGAAGCGCGCGTACCTGGCCGTCGAACTCCTTCCAGATCGTTTCCATATGCTCGGCCTGCATCGCCACGCGATTCTTCACGAAGTCCGGCGCGTCTGGTCCCACGCTGGCCTTGTCAATCAGCATATTGACGATCACGCCGCCCACAGGGATGCCGAACTCATGGAACCAGTTGATGAAGCGGGTGATGACAGCGATCGGCAGCGCCTCGGGCAGCGCCACGAAGAAGAACGAGGTCAGGTTGGCGTCGGTCAGCAGCGTCTTGGCCCGGCCCATGCGCGTGCGCAGGTTGAGCAGGTATTCCATGAGCGGGTCTTTCTGCTGCTTGCGTTTGCTGTAGGAGAGCAGCTCGCGCAGCGACATGGCTTCCTGGCGACTCTGCACCATCTTGTTGACCCACATCGAGTAGACGCTGGACATGCCGAGCAATCGGCGTGCATTGGCCGTGGGCGCGGTATCGAAGATATACGCCTCGTACTTGTCCTCGAACATCAGGTCAATCATGTTCTCGAACATGGCCGACTCTTCGAAGGCGGGGTTCATGGTGGCCGATTCCACGAATTCGTCGGCCTTGGTCTTGACCTCCGCGAAGCGCAGGAACCACTCGATCTTCTCGCGGATTTCCTTCTTGGACTTTTCGATGGTCTCTTTGGTGTCAATCTCGTGGGCCCACAGGTTCGGCGCGCCTGTCACAGCCGTCGGTTTGCCGAAGACGTTCTGATCCAACATGCTGGAGAGGGAGTGCACCGGGTTGGTCGAAGCTAGCAGGGTCCTTTTGCCCTGATTCGCCAGCCACAGTGCGGCCGTGCCGGCCAACACCGTCTTGCCCACGCCGCCCTTGCCGCCGAAGAAGAGATACTTGAGGCGAGGATTCTCTGCCAGGAATTGGCGCATCGTTTTTTCGATCATGGCTCACCTCCTCAGCGCGCCGCGTCGCCGAACAGCACGGCGGCCATGCGCTCGATCATCGGCAGGCCGGTGATGTCGCGCTCGAACTCGGGGACGTGCGTCAACACCTCTTTGCCGAACACCTCGTCAATCCTCTTCAGATAGCCGCGCTGCATCTCCAGACGGTTGCGCAGGTAATCGGGAATGTCCTGGCCCGCCAGTTCCGGCGGGATCACGCGGTTGACGATGTAGCCCGAAAGCGGCACGTCGAACTTGGCGAACAGGCCGGCCGCCTTCTGCGTGTCCAGGATGATCATCTCTTCGGGGATCACGACAAAGAAAAACGCTGTCTTCTGCTTGTCGGTCAGGATGCCCGATGAAGTGTTGATACGGTATTTGATGTACTGAAGCTCCTTGAGGATCGCGTCTTCTTCGCTCTCTTTGTGGCGCTGCATGACCGCGGCGACCTGAGAGTACTCCTCCATCTCGGCGCGCAACGCGGTGATCTTGTCAATCCATTGGTCGTAGACCGAGGCCATACTCAGGTAGTAGAGCGCGTGGCCCAGCGGCACGAGATCATAGATGTAGTAGTCATACTTGCCGCTGACGACGATGTCCACGACTTCGTCGAAGATGGCGCTCTCTTCCATGGCGGGCTCAGCCGCGGCCGCCTGGATGTAGTTTTCGATCTCTTCGGGGACCTTGTCCATCCCATACATATCCAGGATCTTCTTGCGAATTTCGTCCTGGTACTCCTTGATGCGGCGGTCGGCGTCAATCTCCTGCGCGTACAGCTTCGGCATGATCTCGACCGGTCCCTTGCCGAAGATGTTGCGCTTGAAGATGTCCGACAGGCTGGCCTGGGGATCAACCGAGAAGACCAGCACCTTGTGGCCCTGCTTCGCCAGCCAGTAGGCCGTGGCGGCCGAGAAGGTGGTCTTGCCCAGCCCTCCTTTACCTCCAAACATGATGTAGCGCCGATCGGGGTTCTTCTCGAAAACTTCTCGTAAGGACATGATTTGCTCCGTGACGGATTTTGGATTTTGGATTTGGGCTTCATGCTCCACACTTGACGTCTGACGCTTGACGTTTCACGTTTGGCGTTTCACGTTTCGCGTTTGGCGTTTCACGTTTCACGCCAACGCATCCGTCAAATCCTTCTCGCGCAACATGCGGCGCTTCCAGGTGGAGATCTGCGGCACGACGTAGGGCAACAACCGCAGGCTGTAGTAGGGCGGCAGGATGGGAATGCCCAGCAGATCACCCATCGTGATGAGGATGAACAGGTGCTCCATGCTGCCGCGCGTCTTCAGGGCATAGCGGGCCATGTCGTGGCCGGCCATGCCATACAGGACGCTCTTCAGACCGTCAAACCAACTGCGTTTCTTCTCTTCTTCGGGCATCGACAAATCCTTTCCTACGAAATACGGAAGTATCCTCTCAATAATCCGGGGAACGGCGGTCGCAGACCGCCTATGAGCCTGCTCTCAGGGGGTCTGTGACCCCCGTCGCCTCCACTTATTGAGAAGATACATACGGAATACGAAATACGGAGTATACAATACGCACTCCGCCCTACGCAATCTCCTGATCGCACAGGTCGGTCAGGTCGCGTTCGCGCGACATGCTGCGCCGCCAGCCGGCCATGTGCGGCACGACGTAAGGAAGCAGCCGGAGCGTGTAGTAGGGCGGCAGCACCGGCACGCCCAGCATATCGCCGAAGACGACCAGGATGAATAAGTGCTCGAGTTGGCCGCGCTCCTTGCGCAGATCGCGCACCATTTCGTAGATGGTTGCGCCGTAGAGGATGTCACGTAGCGCACGGAGGGCTTTGGAGCACGAAATCACGAAGCGACGCGAAGATACGAAGCGCGAAGGCCGCGAAGCTGTGCGGTCCATACTTCGCGTTCTTCGTGCTTCGCGACCTTCGCGATCCTTTGCGCGTTCGTGATCCACACTCTCACTCACCCACGTATCCTCTCAATAATCCGGGGAAACGGCGGTCACAGACCGCCTACGAGCCTGCTTTCAGGGGGTCTGCGACCCCCGTCGGCCCCCACTTAGGAACGAGAATTAAATAACTGTCCGGTGGCCTGAGCGTTCTTGCGTTCCAGCGGTCTCGGGGTTATGCTGTGCCTGGGTCGGATCACCGC
>VGOD01000002.1 GCA_016876015.1 Chloroflexota bacterium | reverse complement strand
GTTTCAGGGCCGTTGGACAACCCAATTCACGTTCTGAAGACCTCGCCGCGCTGACGAGGCCCTCGGTGCTGCCCGCCATACCTTCCGGACAGTATTCTGCCCGGAAGCCGGTTAGCCGAAACTAGAGTTTACACGAAAGCCGAGTAATGACGCCGTCCACGCCGTGTTCAGTCAACGACTGCAGGGTGCGAAGTTCCCGCTGGAGGTCGCCATCGGAGTTGCAAACGAAGACGTTGAGGTCGCGCGCCTCTGCGGCATCCAACACCCCACGAGCCACTTCCGGGAAAAATGGGTTCGTGATATTGCCCAGGATCAGTCCAATGGTATCGGTACGTTGCGTGACGAGAGCGCGCGCTACCTTGCTGGGCCGGTAGCCCAACTCAGAAATGGCGGCTTGCACCCGTTGGCGGGTCGTCTCAGAGATTTCGCCTTGGTTGTTCGCCACACGCGAAACGGTCTTGATGGAGACGCCAGCCTTGAGCGCCACATCGCGCAACGTTGCGGTCAAAGGCACATCCCTCCCGCAAGCTTACGAGAAAGCCCAGCCGTACAAGTACTGAAAGAAGGAGAATTCGAAGAGGCGCGTTGTCGAACTGACAACGCTAACGACAACGATGTAGACTATATCACGAACCGGCAGGGTTGTCAAGTCTGAGATTTGCGGCGGTTAGCGAAACGCCGTGCCGCCGAGGATCTGATCGCTGGTGATCGTCGAACACCAGTGGCGCTCGATGTGCGCGATCACCAGCTCGACCCCGGCGAAATGATCCACGAAGGGCGGCATTCGCGAGTTGTACATCGCATCGGTCAGGTCGCGTACCAGGGCCACGTTCATCCCTTGCATCACCAGTTGGCGGATGCCAAACGGCCGGCCCAAGACGCACATGTTGGCGTGGACCCCCATGATGAGCGCGTTCGCGATGCCCCGCTGACGCATCAGGTAGTAGGCTTCGGCGCTATCGCTGATCGCGTCGCCATCCGCGATCTCGATCGTCGCGATCTGCCGTCGCCACGGCTGCCCCTGAGCGCACTGTGGCCGGCAGTCGCACCCGCCGTCCGAGTCATCTATCGGCAGCGGCCCCTCGCGTTCGGGGATCAGATGCACCCAACGCTGGAGCGGGATCGCGGTCTCGACGGGCGGCGCGGCCTGCGCCGGCCCGCGGCCGGGGTGATCGGCGTAGAAATCGAGCGTGTTGCTGGGCGCGTGAATCACCAGGACGCCCCGGCGGCGCAGCTGGGCAATCAGTCGGTTCATGCGCGGGGCCATCTCGGCCACGCGCACCGACGCGCCCCCGCACCAATGTGCGTCCCACATGTCACAGATGATCGCGGCGGTGCGGTCAGCGTCCCAGGTCGCCGGGCGGGTTACGGGGTGGCTTTCGCCGCTGACATCAGCGCCTTGTCTGCTGCGCAGTTGCAAGTTCAGGATACTTGACATTTCCACCTCCTGGAAGGCGTTTGAACTGCTAACATCGCCTGGCCTTGACGTTCTGGATTAGAGGCTTCAGCCGGTTTTGTGGTCAGCGCGAGCGACCGGCTAAAGCCTCGACTCCAGAAGATCGTTCCGCCGGTATGAGACCGGCGGTCGGGGCGAGTAACTTGTGATCTACTCAGGCTCTTCCTGACTCCTGCACCCTGCCCTTACTGCCGCAAAGCTGCCTGCGCCAGGATCTTCTCCGCCACTTCCATCGTTTTCACCGCGTCGGCGAAACTTGAGCCGGGCTGCTGGCCCGTCCGCAGGCAATCAATGAACTCGCGATTCTTGGCCTGGAAGCCGCCGAAGACGAAGAACTCGTCGCTGCCCGCGACCTCCTGCGTGTCGAACTCGACCCCGGCTGTGTCTCCGTCGGCGTAGAGCCGGCCCTTGCCCTCGTGCTCCGCCTCCGCGCAGATGCCCGGCGCATGCATCTCCACCGCGAAGATGCGCCGGCCGCTCGTCCAACTGTTCAGCATGAAGCCGGTCGCGCCGTTGTCGAAGTGGAGCGTCGCCGCGATGAAGTTGATGTCGGGCACGAGCACGCGCTTCGTGACGCTCTCCACCCCCACGACCTCGCTGCCGCAGATCCAGCGCAGCGTGTCAATCGCGTGCACGCCGTCATCCATCATGTGATCGCGCGCATCGAGATATGGCTCGATCTGGCATTTGTAGAAGCGGCAGACCGCATGGATGATCGGCCCGCGTTTCAGACATGCGTCGCGCAGCTTCACCACCATCGGGCAGCTCCGCCGCTGGAAGCTGACCTGTGTCAGGCAGCCCCGCTTCTCGGCCAGATAGGCCAGGCTGCGCGCCTGATGGAGGGTGATGCCCATCGGCTTCTCGATGTAAAGGTTCAGCCCGTGTTCCAGACACCACATCCAGTGCGGGTACATCACGTCGGGCGGGCCGATGACGTAGACCGCATCGGGCGCAACTTCCTCGATCATCGTCTTGTAATCGCTGTAGCGCTTCGCGATGCCGTATTTGTCGCCGGTCGCGTGGAGCCGGTCGAGCCGCAGGTCGCAGATGCCGGCGAACTCCACGTCGGGAAAGGACGCCAGCGACGGATAGTGGACGCGGTTCGCCATGACGCCCGCGCCGATCATGGCGACGCGGACTTTGGGGCCGGCGGCAAGTGTGGGCATGGGAACCTCCCGGGGGGGTAGTTATCAGTTATCAGTTATCAGTTATCAGTTATCAGTTATCAGTTATCAGTTATCAGTTATCAGTTATCAGTTATCAGTTATCAGTTATCAGTTATCTCTTACAGGACTACGCACTCCACGCTCTCAGGCGGTCTGCGACCGCCGTTGGGCGCCGAAAACAACATGGTCAGGCCCGCAACGCCGGTCACAGACCGGCTGAGAGCATCTACTGCGTAACTCCTGTCAGTTATCGGTTATCAGTTGAAAACTGACAACTGACAACTGACAACTACTTCAAGCAAACAGCGCCTTCGCAAAGCCGATATCCTGCGCGATGAGGCGGTTCACGGCGGCCTCGTCGCTGTATTCGGCGGTCAGGCAGATGACGCCGCGGTAGTCCCGGCGCTTGAGTTCCGCGGCGACGCGCGGCCACGAGGCGAGGCCCTGTGGGCCGGTGGTCCACCACGGCCGCCAGCGCACATCGTCGGCCTCTGGCCCGCCGGCGCGCCGCCAGAACGCGTTCTTCAGGTTCACCATGCATAGGTGCGCCCAGATGATGTCAAGCGCCAGCTCTGGCTCCTCGCCGTTGAGCGCGTTGTGCGCGGCGTCCCACACCGCAGCGATCCGCCGCGGGTCGTACTGCCCGATCAGGTGGCGCAGCCCCATCGCGTTGCACACCATCCGGTCGCAATGGTTCTGGACGCCGAGCTGCACACCGTACTTGTCGAGCAGCGGCAGCAGCGCATCGTATTCCCGTTGCAGGCGCGCCACGCTCGCCAAGTAGCCGTCGTCGCCGATCGGCGCCATCACCCGAATGACCGGCACGCCGGCCTCGGCGCAGGCCGCGATGAACGGCTCGCCGAGCGGCCCGCCGGGCGGGGTCACGCTGAAAACCTTCAGCCCATGCTCAGCCAGCAGTTTGACCGCCGGCGGCAGGTCGCGACCGACATTTTCGGGTAACACCTGGTAGCCCGGCCGCACGGGCAGCTCGATACCGTCGAAGCCGAGGCCGGCCACGAACTGCGCCAGCTCGGGCAGCGGCATCTTCCACGGCTTGGTGAAGACAGAGAACGAAATCTGGCCTTGGTTCATCGTGGTTCCTCTCCGAGTCATTGCTACTCGATCACAATCGCAGAGTGAATCTCGATCCGCTTCACCCTGATCGTGAGCGTATCACGGCTGAACTCCCAATCCACCGACGCCTCGCCGGGCATGAGGCTGACTGCTCTCGGCGCGCTGTCTCGGCGGATGCGCAGCACGACATCGTCCACCGGCGGCAGCTCCTCCACGATCACCCGGTTCGGCGAGAGCGCCTCGCCCGCGCCGCGGTTGACCAGGTTGATGACCAGCGCGTCCTCCTTGCGGCGGACGATCAGCTCCAAGCGCGGCGGCGCCTCGACCGTCACCTCCCAAGGGATGCCCAGCCGCTCGATCAGCCCTCCGATGAACTGGCGCAGTAGCGGGTAATGCCCCAGGAAGTAGTCGCGGAAGATCGGGCCGTGGATGGCGGTCACCGAGCCCCCGCCGACTCTGCGCCGAGTGACGATGGCCTGGCCGGTGGTGTCTTTGCCCGGTTCTTGCTGCGAGAGGCGATGGGCCAGGACCTCCGTGCCGGGCAGCGGGCGCACGGGCTGCCAGGGGCCGCTGACGGGGACAGCCCGGTTGTCCGCCGGCAGATAGGTTGATGGACTCGTGATCGGCTCGCCGTCTGGCGCCACGCCCGCCAGTGCGGGGCACTCGGCCGCCAGGCGCGCGCCGCTCAACAGCACGTGGCCGCCGGCCTGCGCAAATGCCTCGAGCGCGGCGATGATTGCAGGCGAGAGTCGCGTCTGTTCGGGAACGACGACCAACGCGTAGTCGCCCAGCCGGCGGAGCGCGGCATCCTCGGTCAGGATGTCGGTCGAACGATGCGTCTCCAGCAGCGCGTGCAGCGCGCCCTCCACCGGCTGAATCGCCTCCTTATAGTTGAAGAGCGGCTGATTGCACGAGTAATAATGGTCGGCCAGGTGCAGGATGGCCGCCTGCGACGCGCTCTGCGTGCCGAAGCAGGCATCCTGGCGCGCCCGGCACCAGCCGGCGACCTCCGCCAGCAGGTCTTGATGCCAGTCGGTCAGCCAGCCGGTGCGCTGCGGGGTGTTGTAGATCATCACCGCGCCGCCGAGCGCGATCACCTCGGCCAATTCCTGGCACAGATGCGTCGCGGTCTTCATCACCCACGGCGGGTTGGCGCCCATCGTCCCGGTCTTGGTGAAGCCCCACGCCATCAGATCCCAGGTCTTGCCGCGACCATCGAGCACCCGCCCCTCGACCGCCGCCCGGTTGGCGCCCCATGCCCAATCGTAATCGCCGCTCAGGTAGTCCACCGGCGCGGTGATCGGGTCGGGCTGGCGGACGGTGTACATCCAATTGCTGCACACCAGGCAGGCCGGCTTGCGGGCGTGGATCGCGTCGGCGTAGCGCGTCACGTGCTCGACGAAGAGATCGCGGTGGAAGGCCAACCACGCGTCCCAATCGGGCTGGCCCGCGGCGGTCGGGATTGCCGTGCTGCCCGTCCGCCGCGTGAACTCCGCCCGGCAGCGGTCGCACCAGCACGGCTTCGAGGCCCAGTTCTCGCCGTCCACCCAGAAGCCATCCACGTCGTACTTCTCCACGATCTCCAACATCTGCGGGATCATCAGCTCGGCGTCGTAGCCGCTCAGCCGGCAGGTCATGTTGGGATCGGGCTGGCCGGCCTGGTCGCGCCGCGCCCAGTCGGGGTGCAGCTCGATGGCGCGCGAATCCCAGACGCCGGAGTAGTGCATCCCCAGCTTGATCCCCAGCTCGGCCGTCACATCGCGGTGGATGCGCAGCGCGTCCTTGACGACGCCCGGCGAGGTCGAGCCGACCGCGGTCGGCCAGCTCGTGTAGCCCGGATGCCCCTTGCAGTCGGCCTGGATCCAGTCGGGCCGGACGCGCAGCAGCCGCTGGCGCAGGTGCCCGGCCGTTAACTCGCGGCCGAGCTCGGTGTCATCCGCGTTCGCGTGCAGGTCGTAGTGGATGCCGAAGAAGACGTGCTCGTGCCAGTTGGTGGTCATGGAAAACTCCGTTTGGACAGGACCTTTGGCAGGATTGACACGATGATCCAATCCTGTTCATCCTGCCGAAGGTCCTGTCAAATCTCCGTCAACTCCGCAAGAACCGCTCCGTCAGCCGGCGGTGCCAGCGGATGTCCCGCCAGTTGGCGAACTGCGGCTGGCAATAGTTGTGCGGCGTCCAGCCCCACATGCCGAACTCGATGGCGTCCTCCACCGACCACTCGGCCCACTCCAGCAACCAGCCCCAGTCGAGGTCCGAGCTGTCGTAGTAGTACCAGGAGGCCCATGATTCGCTGGTGGTCAGCGGCATGCCGAAACGAGCACTCCAGGCAGCGAAGCTGGCCAGCTTGGCTCGCTGGCGGCCGCGCAGCATCGGCGCGACCGCGGCTTGGGCCGCCGCGCAGCGGTCGCTGAACTCGCGGTGCCACGACGCGTCGGTGAAGAGGTGCGACACATGTTCGCCGAAGCGGGTGCGCTGGCCCCAACGCCGGTCGGCGTCGGCGTAGAAGTGAACGTCCAGGCAGTCGAAATCCACCGGCACGTCCAGCCACCGCTCGTCGCCGTGGATCGAGGCGGTGAAGCGCAGCTCCGGGAACTCGCGGCGGAGCAGCGCGAACGCGTCGTTCAGCTCTTTCGCCAGGAACTCGATCTGTTGGGGCGAGAAGCGCGGGGAGCCGCCCCACGGCGCGCCGGTCTCCGCTCGGAAACGCTCCATGAAGCCGGGCAGGAAGTAGGGCACCTCGTTGGCGAGATCTACGTAGGCCAGGCCGGCGAAGCCGAAGCGCCGCTTCCACTCGTGCAGCATCGTGATCCACAGCCCCGCGGCCTCGACGTGTGTGCGGGGGGCCGCGGCGGCCTGCGGGAACGGGTTATTGCCCGACCCGCCGTGGAACCACCACGCGCTGAGGGTGTAGCTCAGCGGCCGGCGCAGCAGCTTTTCCATGAACTCGATCAGCCACGCGCCGACCGGCCCCGCGACCGCGGTGTTCCAGCACCAGGGCATGTACGGCGTCTTGGGATCGTCCCAGGCGAAGATCGTTTCGGGCCGGGCCAGGTCGAGCAGTTGCGGCAGCGGATCGAGCCGCACCGTGTTGTACCCGCGCTCGAGCGTCTCATCCAGCACCCGGTCGTAGTCCCAGAATGAGCCGCCGGGGATGTGGCGCAGCAGGAACGCCTGATCCCACATCGCGAGGGTCAGCCGGCGTGGTGTCAGCGCGTCGCGCATGTCGAAGCGGCCGGCCGGGGGCGTGTAGCTCCAGCGCGGCGCGTTGGATTCTTGGGTCGGGAAGTCCATAGTTTTCCTTCCGGGGACGCGGACTACGCGGAGGACGCGGACGACGCGGATATTTCATCTGCCTTTTCCGCGTCGTCCGCGTGGTCAGCGTCCTCCGCGTCCCGTTCGATCAACCTGCGTGGAATGCGCCGACCGCCACGCTGCCAGCCCGGTCTGCTTTCGATGGCTGCCGGCCGCCGACGCTCACGCGATACGCGCCGGCCTCGACCATCCGCTGCCCAGCGTCGTTCACCAGCGCCAGATCCTGCGGCGTCAGGGTGAAGCTGACCGTCTTCGTCTCGCCCGGCGCCAGGCTGACGCGCTGGAAGCCGCGCAGTTGGCGGATCGGGTTGCGCGGGGAGGTGGGCGGATAGCTCAGGTACAACTGCGCGACCTCGTCCCCGGCGCGCGGGCCGGTGTTGGTCACATCGGCCTGGACGGTGAGCGGCTCATCGAGAGAGATCTTACCTTTGCTCAGCCGCAAGTTGTCATAAGCGAAGGTCGTGTAGCTCAACCCGTGGCCGAACGGGTAGAGCGGCTTGCCCCGGAAGTAGCGATAGGTGCGGTTCGCCATCGCGTAATCGCCGAAGGGGGGCAGATCGGCGGTGGAGCGATAGACCGTCACCGGCAGCCGGCCCGATGGATTGGTGTCGCCAAAGAGCATCTCGGCCAGCGCTGTCCCGCCCGCCTGGCCTGGATACCACGCCTGGAGGATCGCGGGCACGTGCGCATCGGCCCAGGGCACGGCGATCGCGCTGCCGCCGATCAACACCAGCACGACCGGCTTGCCCAGGCCGTGGACGCGCTTCAGCAGCCGCTGCTGCGCCTTCGGCAGGGCGATATCGGTGCGGTCGCCGCCGACGAAGCCCTCGACCTTGACCGGCATCTCCTCGCCCTCGACATACGGCGTCAGGCCCAGGCACATGACCACGACATCGGCCTTCGCCGCGACTTCGAGCGCCTCAGCCGCCTCGTCCACGCCGGGCACGGCCCATACGAGCTGCGCACACGGGTCAATGCCGTCATTGATATAATCGAGCTGAATGCGATAGAGCCGGCCGGCTTCGAGTTGAACTTCCTTCGTCCGGCGCAGGGCGTGGTGAACGCCGTGATATTCCACCAGCAGCTCGCCGTCGAGATAGAGCTTGTACGCGCTGTGGCCGTTGGCGCCGAGCCGATACATCCCGGAAACCGGCGGCACAAGTGAGCCCGTCCAGCGCACGGCGAAGTGATCGCCGCGTTCGCCGCCGAGCGGGGTGGCGTCCTTCCAGATGAAGTCCACGGTCGGATCGAGCCGGGTGAACGCGGGGTTGCCTTCGAGCTGGCCGGACGCGAAGTATTCGGCGGTCAGGCCGCGCTGCGGGCCATCGGCGGTCACCGGCCGCAAGTGCTCAGACGGGATGACGCTCAGGTTCGGCACGCCATCGGCGATGGGGCAGCCCTTGGCGGTGTAGACAGCGGTCTTCGGTGACACCGCTCGCCGGATCCCCTCTAGCGGTGTGACCGCCTGGGCTGGCGTCCCGTTGTAGTTGCCGAGCAGCATCATCAGGTCGTCGGCGTTCGGGCCGATCACCGCAATGCTGCCGATCTCCTTCGAGAGGGGCAGGAGACCATCGTTCTTCAGCAGCACGATGGATTGCCGCGCGGCCTGGAGCGCCAGCGCCCGGTGCTCCGGCGAGTTCACGACTTCGTAAGGAATTCCGGAGTACGGAACTTGTTCCGGGGGATCGAACATCCCCAGCCGCAGCCGCGTGCGGAAGAGCCGCCACACGGCCCGGTCGAGGGTCGCCTCGTCAATCAGCCCCTTGTGATGGGCGATCAGCAGGCTGCCGTAGGTCTCGCCGCAGTTCAGCTCGCAGCCGTTCTTCACAGCCAGCGCCGCGGCCTCCTCCCGGTTCTTCGCCAGCCCGTGGAAGCGCCAGATGTCGTCAATCGCGCCGCAATCGGAGACGACGTGGCCGTCGAAGCCCCACTCCCTGCGCAGGATCTGCTCCAGCAGGGTGGGGCTGGCGCAGCACGCCTCGCCGTTGATGCGATTGTATGCGCCCATCACCGACTCGACATGGCCCTCGCGCACCAGCGTCTCGAACGCGGGCAGGTAGGTCTCGCGCAGATCGCGCGCGTCCACCACCGCATCGAAGCCGTGGCGATCCGGCTCTGGCCCGCTGTGGACGGCGTAGTGCTTGGCGCAGGCCGCCGCCTTGAGATAGCGGGGATCGCCCCCTTGCAGCCCGCGCACGAGCGCCAGCCCCATGCGGCCGGTCAGATACGGGTCTTCGCCGTAGGTCTCCTGCCCGCGGCCCCAGCGCGGGTCGCGGAAGATGTTGATGTTGGGGGTCCAGAAGGTCAGCCCGGTGTAGATCTGGCGGATGCCGCGGCGCTGCCAGTCGTTGTACTTGGCGCGCGCCTCATCCGAGATCGCGGTCGCAACGCGGCGCACCAGGTCATCGTCCCAGGTGGCGGCCAGGCCGATCGCCTGCGGGAAGACGGTGGCGACGCCTGCCCGGCCGACGCCGTGCAGACACTCATTCCACCAGTTGTACTCCGGGATGCCCAGCCGCTCGATGGCGGGCGCTTCGTAAAGCATCTGGCCGATCTTCTCGACAAGCGTCATGCGCGAGACGAGGTCGTCGGCGCGGGCGTCGAGAGGAAGAGATGGATCAAGGTAGGGAAGTTGGTTCATATCTGGAATCCCTCATTCTGTGATCGCGAAGAATTTTTCTAGTTCTAACGGATTCTGTGGTCACTGCGGACAGCCCCCCATAGAAGCCGAAATCAGGAGGTTGTGCAGCCAGTTATCGTGATACACAAAGCCGTTGAGTTTGTGTGCGGGTGCGCGGTACTGCTTGGCTATGGCGGCGCGCGGGCAGTAGGGCAGGAAATTGACCAGCAACGCCTCGGCGCGCACCGCCAGCTCGGCGGTCATGAGATGACCATGGAAGTAATGGGCGCTGTAGAAACGGCGGTCCAGGTGATCCATACGCCGATCAAGCATGTTACTGGTGCGGTACGCCGTCGGATGGGCGTAGGCCTGTGCGAAGTGTGCGGCCTGGTCGCATAACTTGAGCACGGCGGCCAGACCGGGCCCGGCGGACAAGGTGGCGTTGGCCCAGACCTGCTGTAGGATCTCAAAGATAATGAGACTGACGTCTCAGAGATAGTGAGACTGGCCTACATGCCCGGACTGGTCTCAAAGATAATGAGACTGGCCTACAGTATGGCCAAGTGCGCAGCCGCCAATTCCTCCAAACGTTGCTGTTCGAAGTATTGTCGAGTCCCCGGTTGAGGCTGGATCAAGCCCGCCGCAACCCACTGCCAGACAATGTCGCCGGAACCACCATCTAGCTCGGACGCAAATGCTCATTTTCGCGGCGATTAAGCGTAAGCGATTGTGCCGCTGATTGCGCAAAAGTTACGCTAGATCCAGCCAACGCAGAGCCTGTCCTGAGCTTGCCGAAGGATCGGCTTTGCAGTGGTGGCAGCGGTTTTCAACCGCCCGACCGTCGGGCTTGGCATTACTTGACCGACGTTCTAGAAGCCGATCCGTCCTTCGAGGATCGCGCGATCGGCGATCTGCGCCTGCTGCGCCGAGGAGTTGGCGATCTCGACCGCGCCGCGAGAGATGACGTCTCGCCCAAAGCGCACATCGCCCTGCACCGCCAGCCGCGCGCAATCCAACAGAGACGGCGGGCCAAAGGGAAAACGCGCCTCCAGGTCGTCAATCAGCCTGTAGAACCGCGCATCCAGGCTGACCGCCGGGGGCCCAGGCAGTCGTCGCAGTGGATTGGGCTCGATCCGGAAATCATCAGTCAGCACGTAGGCATCGGAGCGGATCGCCAGCAAGTCGTCGGTGGTTTTCACCGGCGCAAAGCGCGTCCGCGGGACGCGCACCGCGCCCGCGGCCTCGAACAGCCCGATGGCCGCGCCCATGGCCGTTTCCAACTGGTAGACCGGCGTGGAAGCGGCATCGCACGGATCCACCGGCTTGCCATTGCGGATCATCGGCAGGCCCAAAACCCCCTGGCGTTCCTCAAGCAAAGCCCTCAGAGCCGGCAGGTTGAGCCACAGGTTGTTGGTGTTGAAGAAACGATGCCGGTTGATGTCCTGAAACGCGGCCATGTCCTCCGGCGGACACTGCGCCGACTCGCGCAGGATCAACCGGCCATCGGTCGCGCGGGCCAGGTGGCCCCCTTTGCGATCGGCGGCCGTGCGGTCAGTCGCTTCCATCAGAAACGGCAGGCGTTCGGCGACGAAGTAGCCCAGGATCGCGGGATCGAGCGCCGCGCCCAGGTTGTCGGCGTTAGAAACGAAGGCGTACCCATAGCCGGCCGTCAACAGAGCGTCTAGCATGCCGCTGGTGACCAGAGCCGTGTAGATGTCGCCGTGACCCGGCGGACACCACTCCAGGTCAGGGGCGGCCGGCCAGATGACCGGGGTCAAGTCCGCCTGGACGATCTTGGGGACCTTGTGCTGCACGAAGTCGAGGGGGATGTTGAAACGCCGCAGATCGGGATACGACGCCAACGCCGCCAGTGAATCATCGCGGGTGTTGAAGCTATTCATCAACACCAACGGCGCGGAGCTTTGCAACGCCTGGCGGGCGATGATGTCCAGGAACGATAGCCGATCCCTGGCGATCAGCAGCGACTTGGCCTTGTCCAACCCCATGCTCGTGCCCAGGCCGCCGTTGAGCTTCAGCAGGATCGTCTTGGACATGGCCGCTCTGCCCGTCGTGGACAGCGCCGCGCCGAACGCCTCGGCATCGGGCAGCGTCGAGATGGCTTGAAGATCCGCTTCGGCGATCAGCCCGGCGCGGCCCTCAGCCAACTGCCGGTAATAGAACTCAAAATTCCGAACGACGATGTCGGGCAAATCCTCAGCCATCATGCGTTGGGCAAAGGGCGCGAAGTCAGCTTTGACTGTGGTCATGGGTTACCTTCGTTGGTCAGCGATATGTGGTTTTTGCCGATGCCACCCGGTCGCCTGTTCATAGGCATAGGCGACGCGCAGGAGCGTTGCCTCTTGAAACGCGCCGGCCATCAATTGCAGGCCGATGGGCAAGCCGGCGGCGTCGAACCCGCACGGCGCGGAGATGCCGCACATGCCGGCCAGGTTGAGCGACAGTGTGAACACGTCCGCCAGATACATGCTCAACGGATCATCGGCCTTCTCGCCGATGCGAAACGCGGTCGTCGGGCTGGTGGGGCAAGCGATGACATCCACCTCGCGCAGCGCATTCTCGAAATCCGCCTTGATCAGGGTGCGAACCTGCTGCGCCTTGAGATAATAGGCATCGTAGTAGCCCGCGCTGAGCGCGTACGCGCCCAACATGATGCGTCGCTTGACCTCTGGCCCGAAGCCCTGGCCGCGGGTCAGCCGATAGCCGTCCCACAACGTTGCGCCGGGCGTGGATAGACCGTAGCGGATGCCGTCGTAGCGCGCCAGATTCGCCGACGCCTCGGCCGGCGCGATCAAATAGTAGACCGGCAGCGCGAGGTCGGTGTGGGGCAGGCTGATCTCTCGGATCGCGGCGCCCAGATCGGCCAGAACCCCGATGGCCGCGCGCACGGCCGCCTCGACTTCGGGCTGCATGCCGGGGATGAAATACTCCTTGGGCGCGCCCACACGCAGCCCCCTGACCCCTGCCCCTTGCCCTCTGTCTCCTGATCTCTGTCCATCGCCTCCTGATCCATGACCCCTGACCCCTAACAAGTAGTCCGCGACCGGGACGTCCACGCTGGTGCTGTCACGCGGGTCATGTCCGGCGATGGTCCCGAGCAAGAGCGCCGCATCGGTCACATCCTTGGCCAACACACCGATTTGATCGAGCGATGAGGCGAAAGCCACCAGGCCATAGCGACTGACCCGGCCGTAGGTGGGCTTGAGGCCCACAACGCCGCACAACGCCGCGGGTTGGCGCACACTGCCGCCCGTATCGCTGCCCAGCGCAGCCAGACACGCATCGGCCGCCACGGCCGCCGCGCTCCCGCCGCTGGACCCGCCAGGCACGCGAGCCAGGTCCCACGGGTTGCGCGTGGTGAAATAGGCCGAGTTCTCGGTGCTGGAGCCCATGGCGAACTCGTCGGTATTGGTCTTGCCCAGGATCACGGCGCCGGCCGCCGCCAACCGCTCGACGGCCGTGGCGCTGTAGGGTGGGACGTAGTTCTCCAGGATCTTCGAGCCGCAGGTGGTCCGCACCCCCTCGACGCTGATCACGTCTTTGATCGCCAAGGGGATGCCAGCCAGCGGCGACAGATGATCGAGCGCATGGTCTCGCCGCGCAGCCGCGATGGTCGCATCGGCCGCAGCCGCCTGCTGCAAAGCAGCTTCGGGCGTCAGCGTCAGGTAAGCCTTGACCGCGTTATCCACGGCATAGATGCGGCCGAGCGCCGCCTCGGTCAACTCGGCCGCGGTGATCTCGCCGGCCCGGAGAAGGTCCGCAGCCGCATGGATGGTGAGTGTGTGTAACATCGAGCTTCCAGCGTTCACTCTCAAGGCTCAGGCGCCGAGGATTTCGGCCACCTGAAAGCAGCCCTCGGAAGCAGCCGGCGCGTTCGCCAGCACATCTTCGATGGGCATAGATGGCGCTACCAAATCGTCCCGTATGATGTTGCGCAGCGGCAGAACCGTCGTCGTGGGCGGAATGGCTGAGGTATCTACCTGTTGCAGGATCGCCGCGTAGTCCAGGATAGCAGCGAGTTGCTCGCGATAGCGCACCTTCTCTGCTTCGGTCAGGCTGAGCCTGGCCAACTCAGCGATGTGCTCCACTTCAGTGAGGGTCAGCGGCACCATTCACCTCGCTTCAGAAGTCATACGAGTAATACACGGCGACCCCGGCATCGCGGGCATACGCCTCGGCGTCCGGCTCGCTGATCATGTGAGTGACGATGACAGGGAAGACGTGTGCGAACACTTCTCGCAGCGCGTGTACCCGGCGCGCGATGAACTCGTCCACTTTGTTCTTGGACAACTGCGCCTTGCTCTCGCCGATGATCGTGACTTCCTGACCGTCTCGCCGCGCCGTGCCGAGGATGTTGACCTCCAACGCACGTCCTCGCGTATCGGTGACGTAGTCACGGCGCAGGCGACCGGTGACTTCCAGGCCATGATCGCGCGCCAGCAGAGCGGGTAGAGCCCGGAAGGCCTCGTCCTCCAGGCGATACCCCACGGTCATCGCCAGACCACCGATTTCCTGGCGCATCTCGCGCTGCTCCTGGCGCATTTCGCGCTGCTCCTGGCGCATTTCGCGCTGCTCCTGGCGCATTACGACCTGCTCTTCCGCCAGGCGCTGGATCGCGGCTGCCATGACTTCCATACGCGCCTCGGTGCGCCGCTGTGCTTCGGTGAGCCCCTGCTGCGCTACGGCCAACTCCTCGACGCGCGCCTCGGTGCGCCGCTGTGCTTCGGTGAGTCCCTGCTGCGCTACGGCCAACTCCTCGACGCGCGCCTCGGTGCGCCCCTGCGCCGCGGCCAGATCCTTGACAATCAGCTTTAGCTCGGTGAAATCGCCGACCCGCACCATCTGCGAAAACGGCTCGAGATAGACCTTGGTCAGCACGGCTACCTGTTTCTCAGTGAACACGGTCTCTAGTTCCTGGCGAACCTGTACTGGCGGCCAAACAAGGCTCATGTTCCCACCCTCCCTTCTATTTGCCCCACGCTGGATATGAGCTATCCGCCGCGCTGCGAGTCAGGCGCGCCGGCCGGCCCCCCGCAGCGGCCACAACGTATATCTCCCAACGCCCCTCCTCGTTGCCGGCAAATGCCAACCATTGGCCGTCGGGCGACCAGGCGGGGTAGCGCGCATCGTATCTGCCTGTGGTCAACTGGCGATAGCCGCCGCCGTCAACCCCTAACAGAAACACCTGCCAACGGCCATCACGCGCGGCCGTGAAGGCAATCGTCCGACCGTCCGGCGACCAGGCCGGCGATTCGGCATGAGCCAGAAAGCGCCTAGGTTGGCCGCCATCCGCGTTCATGAAGTAAAGGTTGATCGAGGCGTGCACCGCCTCGCCGACATCCAAATCCGAGTCGAAGACGATCCGCTTGCCGTCCGGCGACCAATCCGGCGCTTCGTGATTCCCTTCGTAGGGCGTCAGCCGCGTCTCGCCGCTGCCGTCAGCCAGGCTGACGTAGATGTCCGACTGGCCGTTGCGGTCGGACTGATAAGCCAGGCGCAGACCATCGGGCGACCAGACGGGCGACCACTCCTCCGCTGGTTGTTGCGTAACACGGCGCAGCCCCGCGTTCTCCAGGTTCAGAACGTAGATCTCGGCGTTGCCATCCCGCCGAGAGGCGAAGGCAAGCCGCCGGCCATCTGGCGACCAGGCCGGATAGAGATCGTCGGCCGGGTGATCGGTGAGTCGCTGTACCGTCTCTGGCGCGCCGGCCCGCATGGCGTAGATCTCCCAGTTGCCCTCCCGGTTGGAGGCAAAAGCCAGTTGGCCAGGCAAAGCAGGCAGCGCCCCCGCGCTCGCGGGAGCGGCGGCTGGCTCGCGGCTGGCCTCTGGCGTCTCAGCCGATGCAGTGCGAACAGGATGGGCCAGCGCCAGCGGCCGGCGCACCAGGTAGAAAAAGTCGAGCTGGAACGGCCGCAGGAACAATCCCTCGAAGCCGCGCATATCATCGCGCAGCTTCTTGCCCACGACCGTCGGCGGCCCGTTTGGCTTGCCGGGCTTGACCTCGTAGGTGATGAAGGCGACGTGATACTCGTCCACGTCCAACTGCATGGCATACACCGCGCCGGCCATCTGCAAGGCCCGCGCCAGCGTGTAGGCTGACAGGTGCCGGCCCGCCGCATAGATCAACCTGCCATCCGTGGTCAGGCCCAGGCCCGAACGGTAGAGATAGACCTCGTTGGCGACCGACAGACCCCACAACGTCAACTTGCCCGTCTCTGCGGTGATGATGCCGTTCTCGATGAGCGGCGGGCAGTTCTGGCGATACGAGGCCAGGTCGGCCGCCGGCGTCACATCTCTGCCCCATGTCCCCATGCGCAGCGAGCCATCGTCATAGACAGCCAACGTCGCGATGCCGTCACGCGGGTGCAGATACACCTTGCGATCCACCACCATGCCGAACTTGCCGTGCATGGCCGCAAAACCACCGTTGAACCCTGCTACCAGGTGGGGCCAGTCCTCCTTCGGGATGACGCCGGACCCAATCAGCCCGGTCGTCGGCTTCGGCTCGATCGTGCCCGGGATCATCTTGATCTGCAGCAGAGCCGGGTCCAACTCGATGATGTCCACTTCGGCGTAGGGCCGCTGCGGGTCAGGCCGCACAGACGGCCGGCGCACGATCCCCTCGGCCAGCAGGATGCCAGCCGGCGTCGGGCTGGCCGAAGGAGTCAGCGTGGGCGCATCGGTCGCCGCAACCGGTGGAGCGACGGTTTGGGTCGCGGCCAGGGTCGCTGTGACAGCCGATCCCGATCGCACGTCCGTCGCCTCAGCCGCGACCGTGGCTGCGGCTGCGGCTGGCGCTTCTGCAGGTGTGCTGCGCTCTTCGCCCGTCGGTCCGGGCTTCTCTGCGATGGGAAGCTCAGTTCGCGCCTCCGGTCGCGCATCCTCCTCGGTCGGCGCGGCGACCGGCTCCGCAACTTGCGGCGCAGTATCAGAGGTTGTCGCCGACGGCGCGGCGTGCAGCAGCCGGTTCACCCGATCAACGAGGGTGAAGAAGACATTCTCCGCAAAGGCGATCTTCTCTGGGCCGACGAAGGGTAGCTCGCGCACGCGGCTCACCAGGTTCGGCAGCCAGGCCTGCTCGCCCCGCACCGCGGGCAGGTAGCCCAACCCGCTGTCCGCCGGGTGGACGCCCGGTCCGCTGACATCTATCAGGAACTCGCTGACGCCAGCTGATCGCGCCGCGGTCGCGATCAGCGCCAACGCCTCAGCCGGACCGGCCGGCCGCCAGCGCAGCGTCGCGTGCTCTGGCGGCTGGTCGAACACGAACACCAGGCGGTGCGTCAGATCGCCCAAGGGGATGCAGGTCACGCTCTGATAGCGTCCATCCACCCGCGTGGCGAACGCTAGCCAGCCATCGGTCAAGAGCGGCGCGGTCTCGTCGCCCGCCGAGGTATCCGTCACGGGTGTTGGCCAGCCCAGGCGGACGACCTGGCCTGTGCTATCCACGCGCGCTTTTGCCGTGAAGATGTCGGCCAGTCCCTCTGATGCGGAGGCAGCGAAAAAGAGCCGATACTCAGCCGGCGCGCGCCAGTCTCGACTGTAACCGGCCCAGCCAACCGCAGCCAGAGGCGCATAGCCGATGCGCTCCAGGGCCGCCTTGGCCGCCGCGTCAGCGTCTTCTGGCGCCTGCGTCAGCGCCACAAGCGGACGTTGCGGTCGCGTGGTCCAGTACCCCGCAACGAAGAGGAGTACAGCCACGCCAAGAAAGCAGCCCCACATCACCTTGCGCCAACGTCTGGTCATCGTCTGGCTCACAAAACGACCTCCGACGATCATTATAGCATCTCCGCACAGGGGCGGCAATTCGCATCCTGCTGGTGCAGGGAAACGAAACCCCAGGCGTTTGCGAACCCGCCCGTCGCCGGGTATAATCGGCCACAGCAACGTCAGACCAGGAGTTGCTGCGGGGGCGCTGCCGGCTGATCCTTCCCCGCCGCGAGAGCTGAACCTGTGAATGATCTGAAAACGCTGGTCGTCCCCATCGCCGGTATGGATTGCGCCGAGTGTACACAGCACGTTCGTCGCGCCATCGCCGCATTGCCGGGCATCGTCTCGGTCGAAGTATTGCTGGCAGCCGAGAGGGCGACTGTGCAGCTCGATCCGGCCCAGGTGAGCCTGGATGCCATCGTCAAAGCCGTGACCGATGCTGGCTATGCGGCGTCTGGCGCTGCTGCGACAGCCGCCGACCAGATCGGAGGCTCTCCCAATCAACAGCCAGCCCGGCCGCCGCTGGCCGGCCTCAGCCGGCAGGTGGGCTTGCTGCTGGGCCTTCTCTTCGCGGCGGTTCTCTTCGTCGTGGTCTTTGGCGAATGGCTGGGGCTGTTCGAGCGGATCACCGCGCGGGCGCCGTGGCCGCTCGGTCTGGCGATCGTCATCGCCGGCGGGTATCCGGTCTTTCGCAAAGTGGCGCGGGCGACGCTGCGCGGGCAGATCATTTCGCACACCCTGATGACACTGGGCGTGGTCGCGGCGCTGGCCGTGGG
Organism: Chloroflexota bacterium; assembly: GCA_016876015.1. GTDB lineage: Bacteria > Chloroflexota > Anaerolineae > CG2-30-64-16 > CG2-30-64-16 > VGOD01. The sequence goes on along the minus strand of VGOD01000002.1, from coordinate 59,261 downwards.
CGAATGGGCGACGGCCGCCGTAGTGGTCTTCTTCATGCGGGTGGGCGACTACGTGGAACGCTTCACCGCCGAGCGCGCCCGCCGTGCGGTGCGGGATCTGACCGCGCTGGCGCCCCAGACCGCGCGCATCGAGCGCGCTGGTCGCGAGGTGACGCTCCCTGTGGGCCAGGCGCGGGTCGGCGAGGTGGTAATCGTGCGGCCCGGTGAGCGCATTCCAGTGGACGGTGAGGTGGTGAGCGGGCAAGCCACTGTGGATCAGGCGGCCATTACCGGCGAAGCCATGCCGGTCGAAGTGGGGCCGGGCGCGCACGTCTATGCCGCGTCATTCGCTCGCTTGGGCAGCCTGCGGGTGGCCGCGACGCACATCGGCGCCGACTCGACCTTCGGCCGCGTCGTCCGGCTGGTGGAAGAGGCGGAGGCGAATCGGGCGAGCGTCCAGTTGATCGCTGATCGGTTCTCGACCTGGTACTTGCCGATCGTGGCTGGCATCGCCGGCCTGACCTTCTTGTTGCGTCGAGATCCACTGGCAACCGCAGCCGTGCTGGTGGTAGCTTGTTCGTGTTCCTTCGCTCTCGCCACTCCCATCGCCATGCTCGCCTCCATTGGCGCGGGTGCGCGCCGCGGCTTGCTGATCAAGGGCGGCCGCCACTTGGAGACGCTGGCGCGTGCGGACATCTTGCTCATTGACAAGACAGGCACGGTCACGCTGGGAAAGCCACGCGTGACCGAGGTGCTGGATGTGAGACCGTTAGCCGCGACCGGCGCCGGGACGTCTGCCATGAAAATCGCTCCCCAGGTGCCAGGCACTTCGGAAGCGCCTGGCACTTTTGGGGGGTCCTCCGACATCCTGTACTGGGCAGCTTCGGCCGAACGCTACTCCGAGCATCCGCTGGCCGAGGCTATCCGGGTCGCGGCGCACGAGCAAGGTGTGCAACCGACGGAACCGGAGGCGTTCGAGGCGCTGCCAGGTTTGGGTGTGCGGGCCAGAGTCGGCGGCGCGGCCGTGGCCGTAGGCAATCGCCGGTTGATCGAGACGGAAGTTGGCCCCTGGAAGGTGGGCGCAGAACCGCCAACCGCAGCGGCCAATGGGGAGATGCGGCTCTATGTGGTCGTGAACAACGAGTTGGTGGGCGTCATCGCCGCAGCCGATGCGCTGCGGCCAGAAGCGCCCGCGGCCCTGGCCGAGCTGCGCGGGTTGGGAATTCGGCGCATCGAATTGCTGACCGGAGATAACGAGACGACCGCGCAACTCCTGGCCGGGCAACTGGGCATTCCCTATCGAGCCAATCTGCTGCCAGAGGACAAAATCCGCATCGTCCAGGAGTATCAGACTCAGGGCTGCGTCGTGGTGATGGTGGGGGATGGTGTGAATGATGCGCCGGCCCTGGCTCAGGCCGATGTGGGGCTGGCCATGGCTGCGGCTGGCTCTGATGTGGCCATCGAGGCGGCGCACGTGGCGCTCTTGCGCGACGATTGGCGTCTGGCGCCGGAGCTATTTCGCATCGCGCGGCGCACGTTGAGGATTGTCAGGATCAACCTGGCTTTCACCGCGGCCTACAACATCGTCGGCCTGACGCTGGCTGCCCTGGGCATCCTGCCGCCGATCCTGGCGGCCGCGGCGCAGTCGCTGCCGGACCTGGGCATCCTGGGCAACTCCTCGCGGCTGTTGAGACACGACTGAAACAAAAGACCCGCCTCCTCATCGAAGACGGGTCTCTTGCTGAGTTATGAAGGTTGAAAGTTGGACGTTGGACGTCTCACGCTTCACGTTTCACGCTTCACGTTTCACGCTTCACGTTTCACGCCCACCCTACTTGCCGCTCACACTCCCACTCACCATCGGCAAGAAGGCGCGCACCCGCATGGTTGGACCAGCGGGCACCGCAACCGACTGTGGGCCAAAGCGTTGACCATCGCTGACGTTATCCAGCCAGTACCAATAGCTCTGGCCGGCTGTGACCGTCTTGTCCACGAATTGGTAGGCGCTGTCGGCGCTCAGCAGCGGCGTGGCCGTCAGTTTGACGGCCCCTGCGGCCTTCGCATTGTCGGCGCGCCACACGTTGAAGCCCTGCGGCGCCGCGCCGATGATCTCCCAACTCAAGACCACCTTGCCGCCCTGCACCGCAGCATCGAACCGCTGCAGGCTCAGGCCGGTTGGGTATGCGTAGCGGAAGTCCAGTGTCAGATCCTCACGGGCCGCCGACCCGATCACGAAGGTCGTGATCAGCGGGCTGGCCGAGATGCGCAGATAGTTGTTGAAGTTCGTCGGCGCGGTCACGGTGTAAGTGCCCGGCAGCAGGATATCGAAGATATACGCGCCGTTCAGGCTGTTCACCGACTGGCTGATAGCCGTTCCAGCGGCGTCAATGCCCGTCAGTTGCAGCGGCACACCGATCATGCCCGGTTCTCCAGGGTCCTGAATGCCGTTGCCGTTGGCGTCCACAAAGACCTGGTCGCCCACGCGCACCACATAGAATTCGCCGAAGTCTCGCTGCTCCGACTGGCCGCCGGGTCCCACAACGACCAGGTGCACCGGCCGCACATTGGGCGAAGCCGGTGAGCTCTGCAAGCCGGATGGCTGCGTCTGCACCACCAGGTAGTGGCCAGGCATGTAGTTATTGAACGCATACCCTCCACCGCCGGTCGTGTTCTGGCACGCCAACTGCACGTCCCCTGGATTGTCGAACACGCCGTCGCCGTCTACATCCTGGTACAGGCACACCTCGACATTGTCAATGCCGGTCTCGTTGGGGTCTTGCACGCCATCCTTGTTCCAATCATAGAACACCACGCCGACGATATGTCCCTTGCCGGCATAGCCGAAGTCGGCGTCTCGGTAGTTCTGGCTCGGCGCCAGAGTCACCGGCAGCGGATCGTTGGCAGTGGTCAGGAAGTAGCCGCTGGGCACCGAGACCACATCTACCACGAAGTTCCCGGCCGGCAGGTTGTCGAAGAGGTACAGGCCGTTAACATCGGTAGTCGTCGTGAGCACAGCGCCGCTCGGCAGGGTCAGGCTGATCACAACACCGGGGATACCGAGCTCGCCAGGATCCTGAACCTTGTCGGCGTCCGTGTCATTCCAGACGAAATCGCCCAGGCTCGCATGGTAGTACATCCCCGCGTCCCAGGTCAGATCGCTCTCGCCCGAGATCAGCGTCGTCACTGCCGTCTTGCCCGTGCTCGTGTCTGCATCGCTGTCCACCGCATCGTTCGCACCCTGATCCTGCGGGCTGAAGTAATAGCCCGTCAGCAGCGTGAACTGGACATAGTAGTCGCCAGGCACCAGGTTCGTGAAGCTGTAGACCCCGCTGGCGTTGGTCGTCGTCGTGCCCTGCAAGACGTTGGCGCTGTTGTACAGCTTGACCGTCACCCCGCTCAAGCCCGCCTCGCCCCCGTCCTGGATGCCGTTCGCATTGGTGTCCGACCATACCTTGTCGCCCAACGTCGCATACTGATACAGCCCCGCATCCCAGGTCAGATCGCTCTCGCCCGAGATCAGCGTCGTCACTGCCGTCTTGCCCGTGCTCGTGTTCGCATCGCTGTCCACCGCATCGTTGGCGCCCTGATCCTGCGGGCTGAACACGTAGCCCGCCGGCTTGACGAACTCCACATAGTAGTCGCCAGGCACCAGGTTCGTGAAGCTGTAGACCCCGCTGGCGTTGGTCGTCGTCGTGCCCTGCAAGACGTTGGCGCTGTTGTACAGCTTGACCGTCACCCCGCTCAAGCCCGCCTCGCCCCCGTCCTGGATGCCGTTCGCATTGGTGTCCGACCATACCTTGTCGCCCAACGTCGCATAGCGGAACATACCGGCGTCCCAGGTCGGGTCATACTCGGCCGAAACCAGGGTGGTCACAGCCGTCTTGCCGGTGGTCCTATCGGGATCGCTGTCGGCGGTATCGTTCGCACCCTGGTCCCGGAAAGTGAACACATAGCCGCCTGGCAGCACGAACTGCACATAGTAGTCGCCGGGGATCGGATTGAAGCTGTACAGGCCGCTGCCGTTGGTTGTTGTCGTACCTCGCAGCACGTCGGAGCTGTCATAGAGCCTCACCGTGACGTTAGCGATGCCCGGCTCGCCGGCATCCTGCACGCCATTGCCGTTGACATCCTCCCACACCCGGTCTCCGATGACCGCCCGCGGGACGTAGTAGACGGTCGCCGGGTCTTGCGCGCTGGGGGAATCGCCGGGAAGCGGCCGGCTCTTGAAGTCACTCGGATCGCCCGTTACAGACCCGATGTTCACCGTGGTGGTGTAGATCTGGGTCGAAGTCGAGAACAGCCAGTGAGCGCCCGGCGCCAGCGGACCTGGACCGGGGTAGTAGCCCAGAAATCCCAGCTTGTCATCGGACAACTGCACATTTTTCAGATAGGTATGCCCCGTGTTGTGTACATCGTAGCAGTAGGTGACGGTCGTGCCCGGATCGTAGATCGTGAGCGGGTCCACGCCGGGGCACGATCCGGTGGTCGAAGCCGTCTTGGTGAGGGCGAGGCCGCTATCGGTGTAGCCGAAGTCGGCGTCGTTGAAGACCTGACCAGTCGCCAGGATCACATCGCGCGCCTCAGGCGCGATGGATGGTTCGGGAGTGTAGGCCAGGCGATAGAGCGCGCCGCCCGGAGCGAAGTTGCTGGGGGCCGGCCTCACACAGTAGTGCCCCGCGCCCAAGCCAGAGAACGCGTATATGCCGCCGCCCGCGGTGGTTGCCGTTGCCGTCGGCGTATCGCCGGGCAGGACATTCACACAAGGCTTGCTGAACAACTGCATCAGCACGTTGTTGATGCCCGCCTCGCCGCCATCAGGCAACCCGTTCAGATTGTCATCACGCCAGACCAGATCCCCGATGCTGCCCGCAGCAGGCGCCGAAGGCGCAGCCTGGCTGCGCGCATCGAGTTCCTTCGCCCCCGCCGGCGCAGCCAGCGCCAACGCGGCCATCAGAAGAACGGTCAACCCAATTACCTTGAGATACTTCATGACTTCCATGAACATCCTCCTTATTTGATAATTGCAGCCCACTCTCAGCTCAACCAGAAGCTAACTCATTTTACACCATATGTCAACAGTTAAACCTTACATTCAGCTTGCAATGCACCTTTTCGGCCTGCACACCTGTCAGGTCTTTCAAGAACCTGACAGGTGTGCGCAGAATTGTGGTGTGAAAAGACTGTCAAAGTGACCCGGCGGGGCGTTCATATCCTGTTCATCTGTACTGGCTACGATGGGCAGAGTCGCTGCATCGAATCGAAAGGAACACGCTGTGAACTCTCGCTCGCCCGCCGCACATCCCGCATTTCGGGAGACGTTTGCCGATACCTCATCCCGATGGTATAATACCCTTGCGAAATCGGAGCCGGCCGCCTGGAGCAAACCTGCCGGCGAGGAGCGTGTGGGAATTATGCGGGTCTTGATTGTGGACGACGATCGTCCCAGCTTGAAGATGACTGCCTTCTTGCTGAAGGAAGAAGGCTATGCGGTGCTCACAGCCGAGAACGGCCAGGATGCCTTGCGCCTGATAGATGAGAAGGCGCCCGATCTACTGATCCTGGATGTGATGATGCCGGGCCTGGATGGATGGGAGGTCACGAAGCGGCTGCGGCGCACGACGAATCTGCCAATCATCATCCTTTCGGCCAAGGGCGAGACGAGCGATCGGGTCTACGGCCTGGACCTGGGTGCTGATGATTACCTGGCGAAGCCGTTCGAGCCGGCTGAGCTGCTGGCGCGCGTGCGCTCGGTCATGCGCCGCGCCGAAGCTTTCACCTTCGGCGAGCCGCAGAACCAACTGATGGTCGGCGCATTCCGGCTCGACCCCGTCAACAATACGACAACGACGCCCGGCGGCAAGAGCGTCGAGTTGACGCCCATCGAGTTCCGCCTGCTCCACTACCTGGTACGCAACAGTGGCCGCGTGTTGACGCACGAGCAGTTGCTAAGCACAGTTTGGGGCTACGACTACGAAGGCTACTCCAACCAGGTGGCCGTCTACATCCGCCGCCTGCGCGCCAAGATCGAGCCGAACCCAGAAGAACCGCATTACCTGCTGACCGCGCGCGGGATCGGCTATAGATTCGACGCCGGCGTGTGAGCGGTCGCCCGGGGTTATCGCCTGCTATCCTCGCACTTGGGGCAGGGGGACGCGTTGCGTTCCCCTGCTTCCACATCAAGCCTTGAGGTTGCGCCATGCGCATCGAAGATCACCGAGCCGGCGGCGCTTCACGGCGACCGGGCAGCCAGTTCACTCTGCGTTCCACGAACTGGCATCTGGCCTCGGTCCGCCTGCCCGGCCTATGGCTCCTGATCGCTCTGTTGATCATCGCGACGCCAATCAGCGCGGGGAACAGACTGACTGCAAAACCTGCGCCAGTCGCGGTCGTCGCTGCGACCTGGAGCAATTTCGCGCCTGTCGCCTGGGTCGTCGCGATCCCGACGACAGGCACTGTCACCGTCCAGGCGCCAGGAGGATTGGATCCCGCCACTGCCGCCTATACCATCAGCGCCGATGGCGGCGCCAACTGGTCATCCTGGTCAACCGCCAGCCTCACGGTGGGCGGCGCGATCAGCGCCACGCAGATGTTGACCGTCACAGGCCTGGTTTTCGGGGACTCAGCGACCGCCAATCAAATCCGCTTTCGGATTCAGGAGCTCGGCGCCGCGCTGGAAACCAGCCCGGCCTACACGGTGCGCGTCGACGCCACGGCGCCGGCTTCCGTCATCACCAGCCCGGCGCAGAACGCGGCGCTCAACACAGGGCCAACGATTCAAGGAACGGCCACCGATGGCGTCTCTGGGGTGAACCGGGCAGCGGTGAGCATTCGATCCACGGCGACCGGTCTCTATTGGAACGGAGCAGCCTGGACCAGCGGCGAGCAATGGCTGGATGCCAACGGCGCAGCGAGCTGGACCTACGCCGGCGCAGCTCCGGCGTGGGCCGATGGCAGCTACGTGATCCGCAGCCGCGCGACCGACGTTGCGGGCAACACCGAGACCCCAGGCGCGGGCGTGACGTTCACCTTCGACCGCACGCCGCCAACCGTCACGGTGCTCAAGCCGAACGGCGGAGAGGTATGGGCGAGTGGCCGGCCGTACTCGATTACCTGGAGCGCGGCGGATGCCGGAGGACTGGCCGCTAATCCGATCACCATCAGCGTTTCGTACAACAGCGGCGCCGACTGGATGCCGATCGCGGCCGGCGTCCCCAATGGCGGGAGCTACGGCTGGACCCCACCGGCAGTGAACAGCAGCCAGGTCTTAATCGAAGTCGAGGCGATAGATCGCGCTGGCAACCGCGGCGCCGACCGCAGCAATGCGGCTTTCACCGTCTCGGCCGCCGCGCCTGGCGCGCCGCAGAACCTGCAGGCCAGCCCTGTCAACTGGACTAACCTCGCCAGCTTTGCCCTTTCGTGGACCAATCCGCCCGAACTGGCGACGATCACCGGCGCCTGGTACAAGTTGGATCAACCGCCGACGACCCAGACCGACGGCATCTTCGTGCCCACTGCTGCGCCCTACATTGCCGGCATCGCGCCCACAGATGATGGAGCGCACCCTGTCTACGTGTGGCTGCAGGATATGTTCGGCCGCGCGGATCACACTCGCACGGCGTCAACCATCCTCTATCTGGATCGCACATCCCCCTCGCCGCCCTCGGGTTTGCAGGGCAATCCGGCGCGCACCTGGACCAATGTCAATCGCTTCTCGGAGCGTTGGACCAATCCCCCTGATCTTTCTGGGATCGTCGGCGTCTACTATCGCATTAACCGCCCCGGCCTCTATCCGACCGACGGCATCTTCGTCAGCATAAGCGATAGCCCCAGGCCGCCGACCGGCACGCTGACTGACATCGTCGTGCCGGCCGATGGCAAGCACGATCTCTATCTCTGGCTCGTGGATGCGGCCGGCAATGCGGACCATAACAATCGCAATGTGGACCCGCAGGTCTTTTGGTACGACGGCACGCCGCCGGTCAGCAGCCTGCAGTTGAGTCCCCCGCTGCCCGCCAGCGGCTGGTACAGCACAGCCGTCTCAGCCAGCTTCAGCGCATCCGATGGGCCGGGCGGCTCCGGCATAGATGTGGTGTGGAATCGGGTTGACGCCAACCCCTGGACCGTTTTTCCCTCGGTCCAGATTGCCAATGAAGGTCTGCACGTCGTGAATTACTACGCCCAGGACGTGGCCGGCAATCTCGAGCCGATGCGCACGATCACGATCGGCCTGGACTTCACGCCGCCGGCCGTGGCGTTGCTGGCTGAACGGCCGCCGCCGGCCAGCGGTTGGTACACCGCGGCGGTGCGGTTCACGCTGGCGCTCAGCGACACCCTGTCGGGCAATCCGGTCGGCTACTATCGGCTAAACAACACCGCATGGCAGACCGCCTCACAGTTCCAGCTCCCGGCCGATGGCGTCTACCAGATAGACTTCTACGGCGAGGACGCCGCGGGCAATCGGTCCGCGACCGGCTCGGCCCAGGCCCGGCTGGACGTGACTCCGCCGGCCACTGCCTATCTGGTCGAGGGTGCACAGGGTCAAAACGGCTGGTTCGTTTCGCCGCTGACGATCCGGCTGATCGCGACCGATACCGGCTCAGGCGTTGCAGCGACGCACTATCGCCTCAACGATGGCCCCTGGCAGTCTGGCGCGCAGGTCCAACTGACCGCCGATGGTCTTTATACCCTCGATTTCTACTCGGTTGACCTGGCCGGCAACGTCGAGCGCAGCTTCCCGGTGCAGATCAGGCTGGATAAGGCTGCGCCGGTCGCGCCCACCGCCGTCGAGACGATGCCCACCGCCTGGACCCGTACGAACCGTTTTGGTGTGCAATGGGCCAACCCCACCGATCTCAGCGGCATCGCGGGCGTCTTCTACCGGCTAAACCAGGCGCCGGCCGCGCCAGATGATGGCGTGTTTTCGCCTGTCACGAATCGTCTGGACAACCTCACCGTACCGGCCGAAGGCGTACATCGTCTATATCTCTGGCTGCGCGATGGCGCAGGCAACGCCGACCAGCGCAACCATGCGTTGGCGCCGTTGTTGCGCTACGATGCCACGCCGCCCACGACCACGCTGCGCATCCAGGGGATGGCGGGCGTGGATGGCTGGTATCGGTCGGCCGTCACGCTTACCCTGGAACCTGCGGACCTGCGCTCGGGGGTTGCAACCACGCGCTACCGGCTGGATGCCGGCGACTGGGTCACGGGAACGTCGCTGACCCTGACAGCGCCCGATAAGTATGTGTTCGCCTATGCCAGCGAGGATGTCGCGGGCAACGTTGAGCCGATCCGCCAAACCACGGTGCGCATTGACCTGCAGCCGCCGGCCACGCCCGAGCGGCTGGCGGCCGAGCCAGGCGGTTGGCAGCACTATAACAACTTCCGTTTGACGTGGCGTAATCCGCTCGATCAGTCTGGCATCGCGGGCGCCTACGTGCGGTTCGGCGCGGGGCCGGCTCACGCATCTGATGGCGTCTTTTACCCGGCCAGCGAAATCCTGGAAGGGGTGCAAGTCCCGGCTGAAGGCCAACACGACCTGTTCGTCTGGTTGCGCGATCGGGCTGGCAACAGCGATCATCTCACGGCGGTTGCGCTTCCTTCGGCTCTGTGGTACGATGGTACGCCGCCGACGACGATCGTGACGCTGACGGGCAGCGCGGGGCAAAATGATTGGTATCGCAGCGCGGTCACATTTACCATGTCGGCCGCCGATGCGGCGTCAGGCGTCGAGACTATCTCGTGGCAGGTCAACGGCGGGGCCTGGAATACGGGCGAAAGTTTCTCTCTGAACGCTGATGGCCTGCATACGGTGCAGATCGCCGCCCGCGATCGGGCCGGGAATGCGGAGCAGCCGCGCCTCTACACGATTGCCATTGACCGCCAGCCGCCCCTGGCGCGGATGAGTGCGCTCAGCAAGTATTCCACCGCTCCAAACTTCACCGTGCGTTGGTCGGGGAGCGATCTGTCACCCGGTTCAGGCCTGGCCAGTTTCGACGTCCAGGTGCGCAACGGTCTGCAAGGCGCGTGGGAAGATTGGCTGGTGGACACAACGTTGACGCAGGCGGTCTTCGGCGGGCAACGCGGTCACGCCTACTACTTCCGAGTGCGCGCACGCGACGTCGCCGGCAACCAGGCCGGGTATAGCGCGGGCGATGCCTATACCGTGATCGAGACGGTTCGCAACGGCAGTTTCGATACCGGCAACTTCAGCGAGTGGGGGACCAGTGGGCTGCTGCGCAAAGCGGTTGTGCCGACAAATGGCCCAGGCAGCTACACGGTACTGGCTGCGCGGCTGGGGACGCCCGAATACGGCCCCAGCGTGGAAGAACCGGGGCAGGTGCCCGTAGGCAGCGCAACGCTCTCGCAAACCATCGTCGTGCCGGGCCTGGCCCATGTGGCGCAGCCGACACTGACCTTCTGGTATCGCGTCTTCTCCTACGATGTGGTATTCAGCCAACGGCTTCAGCGATATGTGGATGCTTTCGAGGTGACCATCCTCGACGAGAAAGGCCAGCAACTGGCGCTCTTGTTGCGCGATGGGAACACCACCAACCAATACGGCGTTTTGCACGACACCGGCTGGAAGCTGGCGATGCTAGACCTGCGACCCTACGCCGGCCAGACCGTGCAACTTGAGTTTTCGAACTGGAACCGTGAAGATAATCTCTTCAACACCTGGAGCTTCGTTGATGGCATCCAGGTGCAGGATTGGCCGTACAATGAGCGCCGCTATCTGCCGATCATAACCAGATCCGGATCGCAGACAGCCGCCGGCCAAAGCGGACCAGCGTCCCAGGCGGACAAATCGCCTGCCCTGCCGGGCAAACGATGAGCCCATAATGGCCCTTTAGCTGACAGGAGTTAGGCAGTAGGGCCAACAACCCGCCACGCAAGACACGGCCTTACACAGTCGCACATCATTGCGAGCGCAGTCCGCGAAGCAATCCCCTGTCTGGCGAGAAAGATTGCTTCGTCCTGAAGGATGCTGGCGCAATCGCATACTACGCTCCTCGGAGCCGCAGACCCCCTGGAACGTCGGGCAAGGAATGCCAAGCCCGACGGTCGGGCGGTTGAAAACCGCTGCCACCACTGCACAGCCGATCCTTCGGCAAGCTCAGGACAGGCTCGGCGTCGGCTGGCTCTCGTCGCCGCAGGGCGATTGCGAAGCATCCCTGTGGGACTTCGCCAGCGTTGCAGTGGCCGTTCGGCTGAGCTCACGACGAAGCCTCGGTCGCCCGTGGCGGATTACGTGACCGGTGTTCTAGGGGCAATGACCGCGACGAGGAGCCCACTGCGTAGATCCTATAACTGAAGCACGTATTACTCTCGACGCCTGACGTTTCACGTTTCACGTTTCACGAGGCACCCTTGACGCTCGACGCGACTGATCGGCCGCCAAATCGGATGGAGCACCCAGATGCACGCCCGTCCCTGCGGCCCCGCAATTACGTGACGCCTCCGCCCGATCCGGCCGAGGCCCTGTACTACGAAGGTATGGCGGCCTATCAGCACCGGAATTGGGAGGAGGCGCTGGCGCGTTTCAGTCGCCTGAAGGTGCTCCAACCCACCCGACCCGGCCTGGATGCCCTGCTGGATGAAACGCGGTGGTTCTTACAGCTCCAGGCCGCCGCCCCCCAGCCGCCAGCCGACTCGCTGGCAGGTCCGCTCGCACGTCGAGACGCCAGCCCTGCGCCGCGCCCGCGCTGGCAGACCTGGGGGCTGATCGCGTTGGGTCTGATCGGCATCGTGGCCATTGCGCTGATCGCACTGCAGGGCCGCGTGCCCTGGGTCAACGCCGCTGACCGCGAAGCGCAGGACCTCTACCACCGCGGGCAGGCGCGGCTGCAAGTGGGAGACTATGAAGGCGCCTATGGCGCTTTCAAGAAACTGCTGGAGCTTACGCCAAACGATCCAGAGGCGCGGCTGGGACTCACCCGCGCTGAGCGCATGCAGACCCTGGCGCAGGGCTATGCGGCCGCCGAAGCCGCCATCGCCCTGGAAAACTGGGATGCCGCGGCCGAGGAGCTGCGGAAGGTGTTGGCGCTCGACGGCAGCTATGCCGACGCGCAGGCCAAAGCCGATTTCGTCGCGCAGCGCCGCCGGTTGGCCGGTCTCTATGGCGACGGCAGCCGGCTCTACGACCTGGGTCAGTGGGCTGAAGCCATCGGCCAGTTCGAGAAGATTCGCGAGCTGGATGCCTCCTATCGGACAGAGGCGGTCGCCCAGTTCCTCTTCGTCTGCTATCTGAACGCTGGCCAGTCGCTCATCGAGAACGCCGAGAGCCAGACGCCCCAAGTCCAACGAGCCGTCGAATATTTCTCCCGCGCGCTCGCCCTTCTGCCGCGCAACCGGGCCGCCGCCGATGCACGTCGACTCGGCAGCCTCTACCTGGATGCCACGCGGGCGTTGGCCGCCGGCAACACAGCCGAAGCGCAGACCCGCCTGGAAGTGCTGCTAGGCGAGGCGCCAACCTATGCCAACGGCCAGGCCGCCAGACAGCTCTATGCTTTGCTGCTCAAACGGGGCCAGGCAGCCGCGCAAACCGGCGACATCTCGGCTGCGGTGCGCTATTATCAACAGGCCCAGAACGTCCCAGTGGCCGATCACACTGCAGCTATCGCAGGCGAGGCGTATGCCCGCGCCATTACTCCCACGCCCACGCCCGCGCCTACCGCAACCCCGCGGCCGACCAGCCCGTCGCCCACCGCCACACCCTATGCCGTGGTGCGTTCGGCAGCCCTGAACCTGCGCGCAGGCCCTGGTTTGGGCTACCCCATCCTGGACCAGGTCGTGGCGGGAGACGCCTTGACCCTCACTGGCCGCAACGCCGACGGCGATTGGCTGCAGGTGTGCTGCGTGGCCGGACAGTCTGGCTGGGTCGCCGCGGAATGGGTGGAGCTCCGGGGCGCGGCGGCGGCAGTCGCGATCATCACTCCGTCACCGCCGCCCACCCTCGTCCCGGCCGCGCGACCGCCTACGCCCAGCGGCCAGATGATCTGTCTGACGGGCCAGGTGCGCGATACCCACGGCGGCCGGCCGCTGAGCGGCTGGACCATCTTGCTGACTCCGCCCAACGGCGTGACACGCGCTCGCGTGACTGACGCCGACGGCTACTACCGCTATGGCGATCTGACGGCCGGCGTCTACACCGTCAGCGAGCGGCTGGAGGTTGGCTGGCGCGCCATCAGTCCACAGAGCAGCCTCGTGGTGATCACGCGCGGCGCTGCCTGCCAGGTGATGGACTTCTGGAATGAACGCTGGGATGCCCAAGGCGGACCGCCCGCGACGCCACAGCCCACCGACACACCTGTACCTGCGCCGACAGCCACCCCGCCGCGCTGACGGTCAACGTGTGCTTGCCCAGCTGCTGGCTGCCGCGGCGGATTACTTGACCGATGGTGTAGATTCCTATGAAGCACGCCCAAACGCCTGGCAGCGCGAGACTGCGACGTGCGCTGCAACTCGCGGCCGCCAGCGTGCTCTTTCTGTTGCCGATCTTGCTCTGGCCCCACGCCCAAGACGCGAGCGCCGATGCGTGGACCCCTCTGGGTTTGCGCGGCGAGACGGTGCGCATGTTGAGCGTGGCGAACAGCGGCGGCGAGCGCATCGTCTACGCCGAAACTGCCACCGGGCTCTGGCGCTATACGTCAGGCCGCCGGCCGCCGCCGGCCAGCCGTCCAGGAGCCGGCGAGCCTGGTTGGGTCCGCTGCGACGCATCCCTGCCGCGGACACCTCTTGGCGGACCGGCCCTGGCGACCTGGCGCGTTGCGCCCGGACGCGCCACGCAACTCTATGCCGTGACGGGCGCCGGCACGGCGCGCCAGCTTTATCGCACAGAGGATGGCGGCGAGACCTGGCAACTGATCGGCCCTGCCCCCGGACAGACTGCGCGGCCGCCGTTGGTTGTCGTGCCCGGTCTCGGCGGCGGCCCAGACACCATCCTGCTGGTCACCGATAGCCGCGTGCAACGCAGCACGGATGGCGGCGCCTCCTGGTCGCCAGGCGGCCCATGGCCCGACGACGCGGCGCAATCGGCCCTCGCCGAGCCGGTCAAGGGGGCCGTTGTGCGCCTGTTGCTGAACGATCCCAGCGCGGCTGACCGCCTCTACGCGCTGACGGAACGCGGCGCGTTCTGGGTAAGCGAGACTGGCGGGCTGGCCTGGCGGATTGTGCCAGCCTGGGAGGAAGCCGGCGACGCCGCTTTCTTGGCCGCTGCAAGGCCAGCCGGCCAGCCCTTCACCGCGTTGGCGATTGCGCCCTATTTCGGCGTGCGCATTTGGGCCGCTACCACGGCCGGTGTGGCCTACAGCGCTGACAACGGCGCGACCTGGACTGCACAACCCTCGACCTGGTCTCATGAGGGGGGAAGGGTTGGCGGCCATGCCACGAGCATGCTGGTTGATACGCGCGTGTCTGACACGCTCTACGTGGCCCTGGTCGGCGGCGATGTCTATCGCACCGATGGCCCCAGGCTGGGTTGGTTTTACCTGGGCCGACCTGGCGCACGCAATATCACCGCGCTGGCGCTCGACCCGGAGACCCGAGGCCTGCTCTATGCGGCCACCGATGACGGCGTGTGGGTGCGCACGGTCACGCCGCTGCAGCCGACGCCTGCGCCAACCCCATCGGAAACCCACACGCCGCAGCCTGCGGCGACGACCAGGCCCACAGCTACCAGCAGCCCGTGGCCCCTACCGACCGCGGTCGCATCGCCGACGCCAACCGTTGAGACAGATATGGCATCGCCCGCCGTGCGCGCCACAGCTACGCCGGCGGCTACCCCCACCCGCACGCCGACTCGCAGCGTGACGCCTGCCCCGACAGGGATGCGGACTGCGACCCCCACATCCACCATCACGCCATCGCCGCCGCCCACCGAGACACTGCCGCCGACCCAACCGCCCGCGCCCACTCAGCCGGCGGCCGCGCCTCCCACAACCACCCCGCGGCCGCCCACCGCCACTGCGCCGCCGCCAACGGCCGTTCCACCGACAGAAACGCCGTTTGCCACGCCGGTGCCCCGCTGATGGAGAGTGCACGGATGCCGCGTCGCCTGCCCGAACTGAAGCTCTTTATGCAACGAGTGGACGCTCCCAGCCGCTGGGGGCTCTTCGGCGTTGGCTTGTGGGTGCTGTGGCGCACGCGCGACGCGGGTTGGGAAGAGCCATGGCTGCCGATTGTCGCCAGCTATGCTCTCATCACCCTGCTGACCACCGGGCTGTGGCTCAGCGCGCTCAACGCCGGCGGGCAGCAGAATACGGAAGCAAAGCGCGGACGGTGGATTCCCTGGGCCATCTATGTCGCCTGCCTGGCCGACGCCCTTTTTGTCTCTGCGCTGATCTGGCGCGACCGCGGGCTGGGCAGTCCCTTGTATGTCTTGTTGGGCTTGTTGGCGCTGAAGGCGGTCGGGCTGGCGCAGTTCCTGCCGGGAATGGTCTGGACGCCGTTTGCGTTTGGCCCGCTTTATGTCGTGGCCCTGCGGCTGGCGTCCGCCAGCTTCGCCTTCATGACAGACGGCGTGTTCCTCAGCCGCTACCTGCTGCTGTGGGCATGGCTGGTGGGGCTGGCGCTTCTAGCTTGGGAACTGGAACGACGCACTGCCCAGGCCAATGCCCTGAAGACAGCCATGGCGCAGCAACAGGCCGCCCTGGCGCAAAAAACCGAAGTTCTGCAACGGACCGCTGCTGACCTGGGCGACCGGGTGTTGGAACTGCGCTCGCTGCAAGAGGTCTCGCGTGCGCTGGCCTCGACCCTCCGGCTGGATGAAATACTGGAAGTGATCGTGGAGCGCCTGCGCGGGGTCACGGGCAGCGCTCGTTGTGCTGCGGCCCTGATAGATGCGGAGAACGCAGCGTCTTCCTGGAGCGAAGGGTATCTGAATGGCATCCTCTCCGAAGATGCGCCGACGACTGCGGCCAATCAACGGCCAGTTACGCAAGAGGGGACGACTGAACCGTCGCGAGCTTTTCGGCTGCCGCTGGCGGCCGAGCCAGCCACGATCGACGCGTTGCGCAACGATCGCATGGTACGCGTCGCCAACGGACATTCACCGCTCCCGCAACTGCTCGGCCGCCGCGCCTACCTGATTGCGCCGCTGGCGGCGCACGGCCGGCAGATCGGCGCGCTCTATGTAACCGACGAAGACGGCGCAGACGGGGAATCTGCGCCGGCGGCCAGGCCGGCCGACAGAAATAAGATCGAGCAGTTCCTCAACAGCTTCTCGTACTTTGCGGCCACGGCCATCGAGAACGCCCGCCTCTATCAGGATGCCTCCGAGAAGCGTCGGGAGCTCGAGGCGGTGCTGGCGGGGATCGGCGATGGAGTAGTGGTCGTAGATCCGAACCTACATCTGATCCTGATGAATCCGGTCGCCAGGGACATCTTGGGATCGGCCGGCGGCTTGCAGCCGCCAGGAACAGAGCCGCTGGCTGGTACGCCGTTGCGCTCCTATCTGGAATCCAAGGCGCCCTCTGGAACCGCGCTGGCCCTTGCTGAATTGCTGAGCGAGGCGCTGCGCAGCCAGCCGATGGGCGGTCAGGAGCCCAGCGAGCAAATCCGGGAACTGGTTCTGCCGGCGCCCGGTTCGGGCGAGGCGGTGGGCGACGGTGCGGGCCACGTCTACGGCGCGCTCGCATCGCCGGTGCTCGATGCCGATGGCGAGGTCACCGGTGTGGTCGCAGTGCTGCGCGACATCACCGCTCAAAAAGAACTGGAGCGGATGAAGTCCAACTTCCTGTCAGCCGTCAGTCATGAGCTGCGCACGCCCTTGCACTCGATCAAGGGGTTCGTAGAGATCATCCTGATGGGCAAGACCGGGCCAGTGACGGCCCTGCAGCAGGACTTCTTGCGCACCGTCAAAGACCAGACCACTGTGCTCCAACGCATGATTGACGATCTGCTGGAGTTCTCGCGCATGGAGGCCGGCCGCGTGAAGCTTCACGTGGATGAAGTGTCGCTGCGCGGGCTGGCTCAGACGGTCGCCAGCAAACTGACGCCGTTGGCCGCGGAAGCGGGCCTGCAGTTGGTTGTTCAGATGGACGAGGGTCTGCCCGAGATCGGCGGCGATCGGGTGCGGTTAGAGCAAGTGGTTACGAACCTGGCGGAAAACGCGATCAAATTCACGCCGGCAGGTGGAAAAGTCAGGATCAGCGCCGCGCAGCTTGGCGATCGGGTGCGATTGACCGTGTCGGACACCGGCATTGGCGTGCCGCCGGAGGAGCAGGAGCGGATCTTCGACCGCTTCTACCAGGTGGACGGCAGCGAGCGCAGAGCCTATCGGGGCGCCGGGCTGGGGCTGAGCATCTGCAAGCATATCGTGGAGCGACACGGAGGCCGCATCTGGGTCGAAAGCGACGGCGTGCCCGGCCGCGGCAGTCGTTTCCACGTGGAGCTGCCGATCGAATTCCAGCCGCGCGAAGCGCCGACGATTGATTTCACGACGCCGACCCAATAAGGCCGGGAACGAATCACAGCTTTACCGAGGTAAGTAGAAAGAACGCTGGCCCGTCTGCCTGGCCAGCCGATAGTGCGCTCCGAGCGCACGTTTGGTGTTCTCTGTGAACCGGTCGCCGATGCTGGACCCGCGCTGCGGCGCAGGCGTGTAGGCCGCCGCCTCCCGATAGCGGTCGGGCAGGGGCCGGTTGAGCTGGACCACCGCGTATTCCTGCGCCTCCAACTGACGCAACAGATCGCCCTCCGGCCTGATCCCTTTCACCTGCATCTCGCCCGCATTGTAAGGGTCGTAGAGAAACGGCTTCCCCGCGTAGTAGCACAGGAGAATCGTCTCACAGATCGCCGGCCCCGGCTGCCCGGCCAGGAAGGCCGCATCGGCCAGAAACGCAGCCTCTCGAGCCTTGAAGTCGTCAAGAGTCCAGGGACGCGCCGCTTTCTGCGGTGCAGCCAGCAGCAGGCCAAAACCCAACACAAGCGGCAGCAGGCAGACGACTGGCTTGAAAATCGCCGCCCGCTCCGGTCTCGAGGCTGTGCGAAGCCTCCTTTCAGGATCAGCCGGTTTCTGCCGCTGACCACCAAACCGGCTAAAGCCTCGAATCCAGCCCACCCGTTTTTCATCCGCCATGGCGCCGCGGCCGGCAGTCCACGTCGCCAGCAGCCCGCCAGCCATACCCAGCGCCATGAACAGATCGAAGAAGACGTTGACATCGGTGCCGGTGCTGCTCGAGGTATAGACGCCAAACAGGGCCGCCAGCCCCAGATAGAGCGCGATCACCCGCCAGCGGGCGTTGAGCAGGGCGACCACGGCCCACGGCGCGGTCAGCAGCAGCGGCAGCGCGATACGCCGCGCCATCGCGCTGCTCCACTCGATGGCCTTGCCCAGGCTGAACGTGGTGGAGCTGAGCAGCATCTGGCGAAAGAACTCGACGCCCCAAACCAGGTAGGCGATCGCGAAGAAGCCGCCCAGGATCAACGCGACGAAGCCGAGCCACTTCAGCAGCGCCTTGCGCGAGCGCAACAAGAGGTCCAGCCCGATCGCTGCGGGCAGAGGCAAAAGGTTGTATTTGACCAACAGCCCCAGCGCGCAGCAGAGCGCCACCAGGAAGAGCCAGCGGTTCTCTGTCCCCAGCACCGTCCGTGCAAGACCTGACCTGAAAATCGCCGCCCACCGATTTGGTCTCGAGGCTGTGCGAAGCCTCCTTTCAGGATCAGCCGGTTTCTGCCGCCGACCACCAAACCGGCCAAAGCCTCGAATCCAGCCCACCTGTTCTTCATCCGCCGTCCCACAGGGAGGCTGCGCACCCTGGACTGCATGGCGCAGCCAGGGCAGGCTGGCGCCGGCCGGCAGGCGCGAAACGTAGAGCCACAGCCCGACCATCATGAACAGGCTGCCCAGCATCTGGGGATCGTTCATGCCCACGTAGTGGGTTCCATACGCGGCAAATGGGCCGATGCAGAGCAACACAGCCAACACGCGGGCGTGAAGATCGCCGCCGAGACATTGCACGATCCTGCCCGCGAGCAGGCCGATCGCCAGCAGCGCCAGGAAAGAGATCACCCGACCCGCGATCACCGGGTCGCCGACCATACGACCTGCGAGTCCCACGATGTAGAAGGAGAGGGGTGGATAGTCTGCCGGGGTCCACACGTTGCTCGCATCGTAGATCGGTTGGCCGGCTGCTGCGCGGGCTGCATGATAGGCGTTCCAACCCTCGTTGTAGTCAATGGCGAACTTGAACCACATCCGCAGAGCGGGCGTAGTCAACAGCAACAAGACGGCCAGCGCCAGCACGCCCAGGGGCAACCAGCGCAGCAGCAGGTAGCCTCGGCCGATGTAGCGCCTCATGGCTTGATCCGATAGACGTACACAGGCCGGCCCGTCGTCGGCGCGCTATAGATCAGCTCGAGCTCCGCAGGCGGCTTGCCATCGGATAGAAAGCCGAGCTGCGGCCGCCAGGTCTTTTCATTGCCATCTACCACCCAGTAGTCAGCGCGGTTGATCGCCGCGTAGCGCCGCGCCGCGCCGTACTCGCTGTTGGGGCTGGGAATCCAGTGACGGTCGGCGTGGAACGCGATGGCCGGGTAACGGGCCATGACCACCGCATCAGCCGCGGTGTGAGTCGCCAGCCACTCGCCCACCGCCCGGTGCTCCTGCCTGACGGCCTGCGTGCCGGCGACAGAAGCCCGCGTCTGGGGATGAGCGGCCAGCAGAATGACAGCAACGACCAACACAGGCAGCCGCCAGGCCCACCGCTCCCAAGCCGACTTCCCATCAGGCGGCCTCCCCTGAGCCTCGGCGGCCTCAGTCACAGCCAGGCCGATGGCAGGACGACCAAAGTCGCCGCTGCGCGCCAGCCGGGGACAGAGTGCGACCAACGTCGCCGCAGCCCAATCGCCCAGCCGGGCCAGTCCCAGGCCGGTCCACAACAGCATCGGAAAGAGGAGCGGCGACAGGTAGCGTGTGAAGATAAAGAAGAGCACGAAGGTGAGCGGCGGCAGACACGCCGCGAGCAGCAGCAGCTCTCCGCGTCCACGCCTCTGCGTCCACGCCGCGCCGAAAAGCCCCAACCCCAAGATCGGCAGCATGACAGGCAGGAAGCCCTCGACCGTGAAGAACCGTCGCAGCAGGCTTTGTACGTTCAGATAGAGCACGCCGGCGTATCTGCGCGGATTGGCCCTGATCTGATCCCACATCGAAAGGTGAAAGCTTTCCGGGCTGAAGAAGAAGACCTGCGCGCCTGTGGTGTCGAGCTGCCAGAGCACGCGATCGTGCTCGGCCATGTCCCCGCGCGCCAGGGCCAGCGCGTCCTGAAAAGTGATGCCCACCTTCTCGCTGACCATCCAGGCGCCGCTGTGAATGCGGGTGTGGATGGCATAGGGGGTGAAGGCCAGGAAAAAGCCCAGGGCGAACAACGCGCCGCCGACCAGCCAGCGCCGCCATGCCCAACGCTGCAGCCATACCACTACGAGCAACGCGCCGCCGACCGTGGGCGCATACCAGATCCCTTCAGGCCGAATCAGATACGCCAGCCCAAAGGCAAGCCCGGCCAATCCCCAGGACCACAGCGGCCGGCTGGCGGTCGCGGCGGCTGCCTGTTCCGGCCCATCGCGCCGGGCATCGCCGTCCAGCCCAGCTGCCGCGGCCGCGGCCCACAGTCCCAGCACAACGAAGAAGTAGAACGGCGCTTCGGTCATGCTGCCCCACCAGGGAACCGCGGCATTGAACGCCGGCCACAGCGCCGCCAACAGCCCGGCCAGCAGCCCGACTGTCGGCCCATACAGCCGCCGGCCGATCCCATAGACCGGCAAGATGACCAGAGACCCGAACACGATGTAGAGGACGTTGCTGGCGATCTCCAGGCTGCCCGTCAGCAGATAGAGCAGGCCGGCCAGCAGCGGAAAGAGCGGCGGGTGATGAACATCGGTGAAGCCGAGAAACTGGTAGCCCTGTCCGGTCAGCCAATTGCGGCCCAGCCAGAGGTAGAACGGCTCATCGCCCCAGACAACGCGCGTTCCAACCAGAGAGAGCAGGTGCATGACCAGCGCAACCAGCAGCAGGCCGGCCACCGCGAGCCATTCGCGATGTGAGCGACAGAGAGTTCTCAAAGACATATGATCAGCTCTTAAGTTGTGGGATGGCGGACGTTTCGTCCGCGGTCGTGCAGCCTCTGTCGGGTATCGCGCGCCCGCTATCTGCGGTCGCGAGAGCGATCGCCTGCGCCAGGTCCTTCACCTGCTCTGTGAGCTGCGAAATCTTGGTCGAATAGTGGATATTCACCACCATCAGGAAGATCAAGGTGAGAAAGAACAGGATCGAAACCGGCTCGTCGGCGCCGACCAGACGGGTGAAGCGCCGGATGAGCGGAAACCCGGCGACCACGAGCGGCGCGGCGATCGCGGCCAGCAGCCACAACCAGGCGTACTCCTCGCGCAGCCGCCTCCGGCGCACCAATTCGATGACGATCAGCAGCAATGCCGCGCTGATGATCAGGAGGAAGATCACTTGTCGGATGGGCATAGCATATCTCCACAATGTATCCTCTCAATGTATCCTCTCAATAATCCGGGGAAACGGCGGTCACAGACCGCCTACGAGCCTGCTTTCAGGGGGTCTGCGACCCCATAGGCATCAAGCTAAGCCTTTCGGCAGCTCACCGCCGGTCTGTGACCGGCGGTCGGGGCGCGGCCTTGCGCCCGCCCGCCGGGACGACCACCGAGGACGGGCCTGCGAGCATCCATCCGAGCCTCAAGTCGCCCGATCCCCGCGCAACATGGTCACGAAAATCGAGAGCGCCATCTTGTAGACGTAATAGAGCGGTCGCAGTCCGGCGTGGATCGTCTGGCCGGTGGCGCTCTGCCGCATGAGCACAGGTATTTCGCTCAGCCGCAGCCCCGCGCGATACGCCGCGATCAACACGTCGGCGTCGGGGTACCACTGGGGGTAGGCGCTGCCGCAGAAGAAGCGATACGCCCGGCGGTTCATCGCCCGGAAGCCAGAGGTGGGATCGGTGATCTGGCGGCCGGTGGCCCAAGAGGCGATGGCGGCGAAAATGCGCATTCCGATGCGCCTTCCCCGCTGCGCTCGATAGTCGCCCACCCCCAGAAAGCGACTGCCGATGACCAGGTCAGCCTCATCGGCCAGGATGGGCGCCAGGAGCGCGGGGATGCTCTCCGGCTGATGCTGCCCATCGCCATCGAGCTGCACGATCCACCTGGCGTTCAGCCGAACCGCGTACTTGAAGCCGGTCTGCCGGGCCGCGCCATCGCCCAGGTTGATCGGATGACTGAGCACGACCGCGCCGGCCGCCCGGCCGACCGCGGCCGTGCGATCGGGCGAGCAGTCATCTATCACGACGATGGTCGCCCCGGACAGTTGGTCCCGCACGCGGCCGATCACGGCCGCCAGGTTGGCCTCTTCGCGATAGGCGGGGATGATGACGACGCCATCGGCGCCGTCCGATTGGCGGACGGCCTGTGAGCCGCCGGAACCGGGATCAGTCATGGATGATGGTCTCTCTTGCCCAATCAGTCATTGCGCCAACTGTGGTGAATTCGTAACCGGCCTGCGTCAACCAGTCCACCAGCCACGTCAGCAGCGCCGGCCCGCGACCCCGATTGCGGCGGTAGACGAGCTTCCAGAAGAGCGGCAACTGCCGATGGGCCGCCGGCGCGGGCGCCAGGTCGTGCAGGTGGCAATCAATCACGGCTACATCGGGCAGCCCAAACAGCGCCAAAGCCGGGCGAAAGAACGCCAGCCCCAGCAGTCGCAGATAGCTGACGCTCACGATCACGCGCAGCCGCGGAACCACAGCGCACGGCGCTTCGATCAGCCGCGGCGCGCCGACTGCCAGCGGGGCGGCTGCCACCGGCGCGAACGGCAGGGTGGGCACGCTGAGATGGTTGAATGCGCCGGGGCGCCAGGCAGGGAAGAGGCTGGAATCATAGCGAAAGCCCTCGGCTTGCAGCCGTCGCAGACCGTCAAGCGTCACCAGACCTAGCGGCGCCCGATAGCCGGCTGGATCGTAACCGAATGCGGCGCGAAAGGCTGCTTTACCGCGCTGAATCTCATCCAGCGTATCCGGCTGCGCAGGATCGTGGCTGTAGGCGTGCAGTCCGAGCTCCCAACCGGCGGCGGCCAGCCGCGACGCCAGATCGGGCCGCGCCTCCAGCAATTCACCCACCACAAAAGCGGTCCACGGCAGGCCACGGTCGCGGCTGAAGCGCAGCAGCCACTCCCAGGATGGTTCATGATCCAGCGCCTCGTAGAAGCGCCCACGCGCGAGGTCGTGATGATCGGCTTCGACATCCAGTGTCAGGCAGGCGATCCGGCGAGTCATGGGGTTATTATAGCCAGTTTTCGCGCAGTCGCCAATCCCGACTCCCGGGCGTTAGGTACGCGACCCGTGAAGAACTTGACAAGGCGGCGCGGTCGCGTTAGGATGGGGCCGCCAAGACATGATCAGGAGGTAGATCAGCCGCCTATGAACAGTCTCATCCTCGCTCGTTGGCAGTTCGCTATCACTACCGTCTACCACTTCTTCTTCGTGCCCCTCACGCTGGGGCTGGCGCTCTTGGTCGCCGTGATGGAAACCAGCTACGTGCGGACAGGGGATGAGATGTGGAAACGTATGACGAAGTTCTGGGGCAAGCTGTTCCTGATCAACTTCGCCATGGGAGTCGTGACCGGCATCGTGCAGGAGTTCCAGTTCGGCATGAACTGGTCCGAGTACTCGCGCTTTGTCGGCGACATCTTCGGCGCGCCGCTGGCCATCGAGGCGCTGATGGCGTTCTTCCTGGAATCCACTTTCCTGGGCATCTGGCTCTTCGGCTGGGACAAGCTCTCCAAGCGGCTGCACGCGCTCACGATCTGGCTGGTCGCCATCGGGTCGAACCTGTCGGCGCTGTGGATCCTGATCGCCAACTCGTTCATGCATGAACCGGTCGGCTATGTCATCAACCCGGCCACGGGCCGCGCCGAGATGAATGACTTCGGCGCGCTGCTGGCCAATCCGCACGTCTGGGTGCAGTGGCCGCACGTCTTCTTCTCGGGCCTGGCGACTGCCGGCTTCTTCATGCTGGGGATTTCGGCCTATCGGCTGTTGAAGAACCAGGAGTCAAGCGACAGGAGTCAGGGGTCAGGAGCGTCCCCATCCACCAAGTCCCAATCTACCAATCTCTTCTTCCGCAAATCGTTCCAGGTGGCGGCGGCGGCCGCGCTCATCGGCAGCCTGATGGTGGGGCTGGTCGGTCACAGCCAGGCGCAACACATGGTGCAAGCGCAGCCGATGAAGATGGCCGCGGCCGAGGCGTTGTGGGACAGCGAGGACCCGGCCTCGCTGTCGCTCTTCACAATCGGCGACATGACCAATCGTCGCGATGTCTTCGCCGTTCGGATACCGGCCCTTTTGAGCGTGCTGGCCTACAACCGGGCGTCCGGCGAGGTCAAGGGCATCAACCAGTTGCAGGCCGAATACGAGAAACGCTATGGCCCCGGCGATTACATGCCGTTCGTCGTGCTGATCTATTGGAGCTTTCGCGCGATGGTGGGCGCAGGTGGGCTGATGACGTTGCTGGCGTTGGCCGCATTGTATCTCGTGTGGCGCAATCGCCTGACCTCCTCGCAATCGCTCTTCTGGCGGGCTCTGCCGTTGGCCATTCTCCTCCCCTATGTGGCCAACAGCAGCGGCTGGATCCTGACGGAGATGGGCCGGCAACCATGGATCGTCTATGGCCTGCTGAAGACCACGGATGCGGTCTCACCGAACGTTCCCGGCGCCATGGTACTGCTCTCGCTGGCGCTCTTCACCCTGGTGTACGGCATCCTGATGGTCGCCGACGTCTATCTATTGGCGAAGTACGCGAAGGCGGACCCGGCGCAAGTGGCCGAGGATGCCATACCTGGCTCCTGACGCCCGAAACCTGACGCCTGAACGCTGACACCTGATCCCTGACAGGAGACGACCATGAACCTGGAAACCCTTTGGTTCATCCTGATTGGCGTTCTCTTCACTGGCTTTTTCTTCCTGGAAGGCTTTGACTACGGCGTCGGCATCCTGCTGCCGTTCGTCGGCAAGCGGGACGAAGAGCGCCGGGTGATCATCAACACGATCGGCCCCTTCTGGGACGGCAACGAAGTGTGGCTGCTGACGGCCGGCGGCGCGATGTTCGCCGCGTTCCCGCACTGGTACGCCACGATGTTCAGCGGTTTCTACCTGGCGCTGATGCTGATGCTGCTGGCCCTGATCGTGCGCGGAGTGGCCTTCGAGTTTCGCAGCAAGGACGCCCACCCGTGCTGGCGTGTGGCCTGGGATGGCTGTATCTTCGTCGGCAGCTTCACGCCCGCGCTGCTGTGGGGCGTGGCCATGGCGAATATCGTGGCCGGCGTCCCGATTGACGCTGATATGCACTACGTGGGCGGCTTCTTCAACCTGCTCAACCCCTACGCGCTGTTGGGCGGGCTGGCAGGATTGGGCGTCTTCACCCTGCACGGCGCGCTGTTCCTCAGCCTGCGCACGACAGATGTCTTGCTAGAGCGAGCGCAGGCCGTCGCCAGGCGGCTTTGGCTGCCAGTCTTGGTCGTGGGCGGCGCGACAGTGATCGCCAGCTACTTCGCAACCGATATCTTCGTGCGCCTGGGCATCAATCCCGGCGTCAGCGCGTTGGCTGCGGGCGCGGCTTTCCTGATCGGCGGCTGGTTCATTCGCGGCCAGCGGTGGGGCTGGGCCTTCGCGATGACCGGTCTGACGATCGTTCTCACCGTAGTCACAACCTTCCGCGGCCTCTATCCACGTGTGCTGGTGTCAAGCCTGCACCCTGATTGGAGCCTGACGATCGCCAACGCTTCGTCCAGTGAATACACACTGAGGGTGATGAGCATCGTGGCGCTGATCTTCGTGCCGATCGTGTTGCTCTACCAGGCCTGGAACTATTGGGTATTCCGGGCGCGCGTCAGCGGCAAGCAAGCGCTCAAGTATTAGTTCTCCGGTTCCGGCCCAGTCAGGGTCCCGATGTCACTCACATCCCGCTTGCAGGCGGTCTGCGACCGCCGTCTTGACCGGCAAACGGTCGGCCTGCGCTTTATGTTGGGAGTCCTGGCGCTCTCGCGTCTGGCGCTCCTGCTATGGCGCATCCCCGCGTTGACCGGTACAGCCATCGCCCATGACCTGCGCTACATCCTGGACGCGGCCCGACTCTCAGATCAGGGACTCTATCCTTACCTGGGATTCTGGATGGAATACCCGCCCGGCCATCCCTGGCTGGCGGTCGGCGTGTACCGTGCAGGCCGCTGGCTCGTGGCCGAGGGTGCCATCGAAGCGTGGTTCTATGCCGCATTCGGCGTGCTCCTGGTGTTGTGCGAGGCCGGAACCTTTTTGTTGTTGCATGCCATCGCGCTGCAACTCCATGGCGCGCAGGCTGCCCGGCGCAGCGCGCTGATCTATCTCCTCTTGACGGTTCCGGGTTACGTGGTGGCCGGCTGGTTCGATCCGCTGCCGACCTTGCTCTTCATGGCCGCGCTCTACCTGCTCCTGAAGAGCCGGACGCGCTGGAGCGGGCTGATGATCGGTCTGGGCATCGTCGCCAAGGTTTTTCCTGCCGTGCTGCTGCCGTTGGCTTTCGCCATTGCCCGCGGCTGGCGTAACAAGCTCATCTGCGCCCTCATCGTCGTCGCGTTGGTGGGGGCCTGCTGGCTGCCGTTCCTGCTCGCCAGCCCTGAAATGACGCTGGCCTCGCTGCGCAATCAACTGGGCCGCAGCTCTTGGGAGACGATCTGGGCGCTGATGGACGGCTATTATGGCTACGGCATGGTCGCTCCGCTGGCCGAACACATGGATGCGAGTCAAGCCTTGGCGGCCAATCATCCCAGCGACCTGCCCTGGACCCAAATCACGATCTTCTTTGCGTTGGCCTATGCGATCTTCTACCGCCAGGCATGGCGCATCCGTCAGCCGCAGGAGATCGTCGCGGCAGCCGCGTTTTCCCTGCACTTGCTGTTGCTCTACTCCAAAGGCTACAGCCCGCAGTACCTGCTGTGGACAGCACCTCTGCTGGCGATCCTTTTCCCGAATCGGCGCGGCGCGCTCTACCTGGGATGGCTGAGCCTGTTTAATCTGATCGAGCTGCCTGGATATTTCTCCTTCTTCCCGGAGTTCCGCCCGCTTCTGATCCTCTCGGTGGTTGCACGCACGGCGCTCCACGCGCTGATCGCCGCCGAGTGTCTGCGCCTTGCGGTCGCGCCGGCATTCTGGCGTGTGACGGCCTCGCGCACAACTGCGCCCGCGGCGGCCGAGTGAAGGCCGAACGGATTTCCCTCTCCGCCCGGCCAGGAGCAACCGCCGCAGCCATGTCCGCACAGCCCTTCTTTGATCGCCGCCTCCTCCGGCTTGCGCAGACCGCGCGAGTCCACCTGACCGCGACCATCCTCCTGGGTCTGTTGGGCGGCGTACTGACCGTTCTTCAGGCCCAGGGGCTGAGTCGAGTTGTGGGCCAGGTTTTCCTGGCAGGCGGCGATCTGGCTTCGGCGCGACCGCTGCTGATCGGCCTGGCTGCGCTGGCGCTGGGACGCGCATTGGCCGTTGGGGGCAGCGAGGCCGCGGCTGTACGCATCGCGAGCCGGGTCAAGCGCAACCTGCGCGAGCAACTGTTCGAACATCTGCTAGCGCTGGGGCCGGCGCATGTGCGCGACCCGGCGGCCGCGCTAGACGGCGAGCGCACCGGCGAGTTGACCAATACCCTCACCGAAGGCATCGAGGCGCTAGACCCTTACTTCAGCCAATATCTGCCTGCGCTGGTCATGGCCGTACTGACCCCGCTCACCATCCTCGTTTTCGTCGCGCCGTTGGATCTCATTTCCGGCCTGGTGCTGTTCCTCACCGCGCCGCTCATCCCCGTGTTCATGATCCTGATCGGCGGTCTGGGCGATGCGCTGGCGCGACGCCAATGGACGGCGCTCAGCCGAATGAGCGCGCACTTCCTGGATGTTCTGCAAGGACTGACCACGCTCAAGCTCTTCAACCGCAGCCGCGAGCAGATCGGCGTGATCGCCGAGATCAGCGATCGGCACCGCGCGGCGACGATGGCCGTGCTGCGCGTGACGTTCCTGTCCGCGCTGGCCCTTGAGCTAGTGAGCACCCTCAGCATCGCGGTCGTCGCGGTGCAGGTCGGCCTGCGCCTGCTCTTCGGCTACCTGCCCTTCGAGCAAGCCTTCTTTGTCTTGATCCTGGCCCCCGAATTCTATCTGCCGCTGCGCAACCTGGGGCTGCGCTTCCACGCGGCCATGACCGGGGCGACCGCCGCGCAGCGGATCTTCGCCATTCTCGAGACCGCGCCTGCCCCGCTCTCCCACCAGCCTGTCGTGTTGCCCCCTGCGCCCTGGCGCATTGACTTTCAGAACGTCAGCTTCGCCTACCCCAACGCTGAGCGGCCGGCCCTCAGCGACGCCTCCTTCAGCATCGCCAGCGGCCAGACTGTGGCATTGGTGGGTCCAAGCGGCGCCGGCAAGACTACCATCGCGCAACTGCTGCTCCGCTTCATCGCGCCAACCTCCGGCGCCATCGCCATCAATGGCCTACCGTTGGAGGGCATCCCAGCAGCCCAGTGGCAGAAGCAGATCGCCTGGGCGCCGCAGATGCCCTATCTGTTCAACGCCAGCATTGGCGAGAACATCCGCCTGGCCCGACCAGGGGCCAGCCAGGCGGATGTGATGGCCGCGGCGCAGCTCGCGCACGCGCACGATTTCATTGCGGCCCTGCCCCTGGGCTACGACACGGTCATCGGCGAGCGGGGCGCGCGGCTCAGCGGCGGCCAGGCGCAGCGCGTCGCGCTAGCGCGCGCCTTTCTGAAGGATGCGCCCATCTTGATCCTGGATGAGTCGACCTCCAATCTGGACCCCGAACAGGAGATCGCGATCCGCTCGGCCATCGAACGCCTGATCGTAGGACGTGCGGTCATCGTCATCGCGCATCGCCTCAACACCGTGCGCCGCGCCGACCAGATCCTGGTGGTGGATGCCGGTCGCGTGGTCGAAACGGGCGACCATGCGGCATTGATGGCGCGGCAGGGGGTGTATTACCGATTGCGGATTGCCGATTGCCGATGTTGGATTGCCGATGTTGGATTGCCGATGTTGGATTGCCGATTGCCGATTGCAAATCGCCAACTGCAGATCGCCCATCCAAAATCCAAAATCGCAAATCCAAAATCAATAATCCCCCTCATGGCGTTGGCGGCGCTCCTCGGATTTCTCACGGTGGGCAGCGGGATCGGGCTGATGGCGATCTCGGCGTGGCTGATCGCGAGCGCAGCGTTGCATCCTTCCATTGCCGAGCTGCAAATAGCTATCGTGGGCGTGCGTTTCTTCGGCATCAGCCGCGGCCTCTTGCGCTATGCCGAGCGACTGGTCTCACACGATGTGACCTTTCGCATTCTGGCGCGATTGCGCACGCGGTTCTACGCCGCGATCGAGCCGCTCGCGCCGGCGCGTCTGCTAGCGCATCGCAGCGGCGACCTCTTGAGCCGCATCGTCGCGGATGTGGCGACCCTGGAGAACCTATACGTGCGCGGGCTGGCGCCGCCGCTGACCGCCCTGCTGGTCTTGCTGCTGATGGCCGGCTTCATGGCGCGCTACGATCCACGCCTGGCGCTCACGCTGCTGTCGTTCCTGCTGCTGGCCGGCCTCGGCGTACCGCTCCTCGCGCGTGCGCTCAGCCGCAGACCGGGCCGGGAGACAGTGCTGTTGCGCGCAGATCTGAACGCAGCGCTGGTGGACAGCATCCAGGGGATGGCGGATCTGATCGCCTTCGGCCAGGCGCGCGGCCACGCCGGCCGGGTTGCGAGGTTGAGCCAAACGCTGATCGGGGCCCAGGAACGCCTGGCAATGCTCGGCAGCCTGAACAGCGCGCTCGACGTGCTTCTGGTCGGTCTGGCGACCGTCGCCGTGCTGGCCGTGGCGATTCCGCTGATCGGCGGCGGACGACTGAGCGGTGTTGATCTGGCGGTTCTGGCGTTGGCGACCGCTGCGAGCTTCGAAGCCGTTTTTCCCCTGCCCGCGGCCGCACAGCACCTGGCGAGCTGCCTGACGGCCGCCGGTCGGCTGTCCGATCTGACGGCCACGGAAGAGGGCAGGGGCGATAGGGCAGATGCCCATGCCGCGGCCGGCGGCAGTGCGGATGAAAAGCTCACGCAAAGACGCCAAGACGCAGAGGCGGCCCGAAGAACTCAACGGTCCTTGGCGACCTTTGCGCCTTTGCGTGAGGCCAGCCGGGCCATTTTCGGGACAGTTGCTCATACCGGCCGCGGCGCCAGCCTGCCCTGGCTGCGCCATGCAGTCCAGGGTGCGCAGCCTCCCTGTGGGACGGCGCATGAAAAACAGGCGGGCTGGATTCGAGGCTTTAGCCGGTTTGGTGGTCGGCGGCAGAAACCGGCTGATCCTGAAAGGCGGCTTCGCACAGCCTCGAGACCAGAGCGGGCGTTGATTTTCAGGACAGAGGAGCCAGAAAAAGAGCTCGCCAGCGAGCCGCATACCACGGCAGCAGAAGCCGGGCCGGTGATTCGCTTCGAGGGGGTGCGTTTCCGCTACGAGACAGACGCGCGGCCCGCGCTCGATGACGTCACCTTCGCCATCGCGGCCGGTCAGCGCACAGCGATCGTCGGGCCAAGCGGCGCGGGCAAGTCCACGATCGTCAACCTGCTGCTGCGCTTTTGGGAAAGCGGGCAAGGCCGCATCGAACTGGCGGGTCGCGATCTGCGTGAGTACACAGCGGAGGACGCCCGGCGCCTGGTTGCGGCGGCGGCGCAGAGCGCCCATCTGTTCAACGCGACCATTCGCGAAAATCTGCGCCTGGCGCGGCCAGACGCGACGCAGGCCGAGATCGAGCAGGCCGCGGCCGCAGCCCAGATTCACGATTTCATCGCCGCGTTGCCGCAGGGCTATGACACATGGGTCGGCGAGCAAGGGCTACGTCTGAGCGGCGGCGAACGCCAGCGCCTCAACATCGCGCGCGCCCTGCTGAAAGAAGCGCCGATCCTGATCCTGGACGAGCCGACCGCCAACCTCGACCCCTTGACAGCACGCGCTGTGCTGCAAGGGGTTCAGGCTCAGGCCGCCGGTCGCGCCATGCTGATCATCACCCACCGCCTGGCAGGGCTCGAGGCGGCCGATGAAATCCTGGTGCTGGCCGGAGGGCGGATCGTCGAGCGCGGCCGGCACGCGGCCTTGCTGGCGGCCGGGGGCGTATATCACCGCATGTGGAACGCGCAGGCCGAAGCCGCGGTCTTGGGCGACTGATCGTCACCATACATCTCCAGATTAGCGCAAACGGCCAAATCCGCATATGATAGGCTCCACCGGCAAGCCCGGGTCTGCTCTGACAGGCAGCCATTGTCGGCATCCTCTACATCGAGCTAACAGACATGGATGCTTGGATCAAGGCATTACAGGATTTCTGGGCTGGATTGGTCGTCGGAACCTTGCAGCCGTTGGGCAACTGGAACTACTTTTTAATAGCCATCCTGGTGATGATCGAGGGGCCGATCGCGACGCTCCTGGCAGCGATGACCGCGTCGGGCGGTGTGTTGAAGCCGGAATGGGTCTTTGTGGCCGCCTCCGTCGGCAATCTCCTCGCTGATGTGCTCTGGTACTCATTGGGACGGCTGGGTAAGCTACAATGGCTGGTTCAACACGGAAGCCGTCTGGGGATCCAGGAGGCGCATATTCACCGCCTGCAGCGCGGTATGCACGAGCACGCCCGCAAGATTTTGATCCTGGCCAAACTGACGCTGAGCTTCGCCATCCCTGCGCTGATCGCGGCCGGGATAGCCAGGGTGCCATGGCGGCGCTGGTTCACCAGCGTGTTTGCCGCCGAGATCGTGTGGACGGGCGGTCTGGTGTTCATTGGCTATCATCTGACGCTGTCGTTGCGGCGGCTGGAAGCGGGGCTCCAGATCGTCGCGGTCGTCGGCATCGCCATCTTTCTGGTGCTTGCGGTGCGCTACTTCCTTCGGCATCGGCCGACTCTGAATGGGAACTCTGACTCCCCAAACTCCTAGGAACGCCTCTCGATGCGCATTCTCATCTCGGGCCAGACCTATCATCCGGCGCTGAACGGCCAGGCCGTCTTCACCGTCCACCTGGCAGAAGGACTGGCGCAAGCTGGCCATCAAGTGCTGGTGATCGTGCCTTCGGACCTGCGACGGCCCTACGTCGTCTCGCACGGCCAACTGCGCGTGGAGAAGGTGGCTGCCGTGCCTTTCGGCCGCGGCCTGGGCGATGTCTACCTCAATCTGCCGGCCGGCCGGCAGGTCGGTCGGCTCTTAGGCGAATTCCAGCCCGACATCGTACACATTCAGGATCACTATCCACTATGTCGTGCGGTGCTGGCGGCCGGCCGGCGCCGTCGCATCGCTGTCGTGGGAACCAATCACTTCTTGCCTGAGAACATCCTGCACTATCTGAAGATGCCGCGCTGGGCCAGCAGGCCCTTGACATACCTGGCCTGGCGTTGGGTGCTGGACGTGTACAACCGCGCTGATGTGGCCACGACGCCCACCGAGACCGCGGCAAGCATCTTGCGGCGGCAACATCCACGGCCGCCGGTCTATCCGATCTCGTGCGGGGTTGACCTGGCGCTGTTCCGCGCCGATCCAGCCGTGGATGCCGCGGCGCTGCGCAGGAGATACGGGCTGGCCGAGGATCGAACCCTGTTCCTGTTCGTGGGCCGGCTGGACCAGGAAAAGCGTCTTGAAGTGTTGTTGCGCGCGATGGCCTGCCTCGACCGCGCGGATGTCCAATTGGCGATCGCCGGCCGCGGCCGGCACGCCTGCGTACTGCACGACCTGGCGCAAG
Source organism: Chloroflexota bacterium (assembly GCA_016876015.1). Lineage (GTDB taxonomy): Bacteria > Chloroflexota > Anaerolineae > CG2-30-64-16 > CG2-30-64-16 > VGOD01. The sequence continues at coordinate 26,488 of VGOD01000002.1, read as the reverse complement.
AACTGGCCCTGGACAAGGGCGTCGTTTTCACCGGCTTCGTGCCGGCCGAGGATCTGCCAGGGCTGCTCAACAGCGCCGACATCTTCGCCATGCCCAGCGAGGCCGAACTGCAAAGCATCGCCACCCTGGAAGCATTGGCCTGCGGCCGGCCAGTGCTGGCAGCCAACGCTCGCGCCCTGCCAGAACTGGTCAAGAACGGCGTCAACGGCTACCTGTTCGAGCCCGGCAACCATCACGAGGCAGCCCGGCGCATGAGCCAGTTGGCGGACGAGCGCTGCCGCTGGGCCGAGATGGGCGCGGCCAGCCTGGCCACGGCGCGGCTGCACAACATCGAAGGCACTGTGCGGCGTTATGAGGAGTTGTACCGCTATGCGTTGGAGTTGAGGCGTGAGACGTGAGGCGGCAAACGTGAGGCGGCAAACGTCAGATAGCGTGGCCTCCTGCCGCAACCGATAGGCTGTCATTGCGAGGAGCGGTCTGTGCGACGAAGCAATCCCCTTCATGCGCTGGAGATTGCTTCGCAACCGGCGCTCGCAATGACGCCGCTGAAGATTCTCGCGTCCCGCGCGAATGCTATCGGCTATAGAGTTGGAGGCTGCGGCGAGCGAGCGCCGGGGGCGCGTTCAGAGTTTTGCGAGGGGCCGTCATTCTGAGCTGCCGTCATTTTGAGCGGGTGGGCGGCGAGACTCTCGTCACAGCGAATGACCAGCGAAGAATCTCTCGTGCTTGACCCGTCCAAGCCAAAGCCGAGATGCTTCGCTGGTTCTCGCGTGCGCCGTGTCTGGGATGGCTGCCCCGCTCAGCATGACAGATGGGGGGCGCCTGGCGCAGAACCCTGAACCACACCCAAGCGCCGTTGACCGGTCGCGCCGCTCGCCACGCGCTATTCACCTTGTACTCCGCCATAGGCAATTTGCAGTCTGCCATCTGCCATCTGCAATTTGCAGTCTCCCTACCTCTTGGTCACCTTCACCGCAGCCAATTGCGCCTGGCGCGCGAGATCCATGGCGTTGGCCAGGACGCGCGCGGCTTCTTGCGGACTGTGGAAGCCGGTGCTGTTCTCCGACATGACGAAGTCATAGCGCATGGATGCCTGGCGGTGCAGGCGCCGAGGCTGCGCCAGGTCCGCGTCTCCTGCGCCTGATCCTTGCGCCGCGACGATCGCATCCATGGCGTCGCCCAGCGCCTTCTCGCTGGCGCGCAGCAGCCCCGCGGTCTTCTCCTGAATGAGCGCCACCCGACCCTTCAGCTCCTCTTCGGTCTGCTTGTGGCAGGTCTGGCAAGAGCGGTTGATGCTCGTCAACGGGCTGCGCAGCCAATGATCCGACACCTTGATGGAACCTTCGCGGACATAGGGCATGTGGCAGTCGGCGCAGGCCACGCCCGAGCGATAGTGTACGCTGGTGGTGTACAGCTCGAACTCCGGATGCTGAATCTTGATCATCGCGGCGTTCGTCTCTTTGTGCGTCCAGTCCTTGAAGCCATAGGCATCGTAGTGCTTCTCGATCTCCTCGATCGCATAGCCCTGGCTCCACGGGAAGGTCAGTGCCTTGTTATCACCCTTGAAGTAGTATTCCACATGGCACTGCGCACAGACGTAGGTGCGCATCTCCTGGCGGGTGGCCTGGCTCAAATCCACCCCGCGCTCGGCCAGGGCGTTCTGGAGCGCCGGCCGGCTGATCCACAGCTCCATCGTCGCGGGGTTGTGGCAATCCCGGCATGAAGTACCCAGGTGCAGCCGGTCAGCGATCTCGCTGTAGGGCGCAGCGTTGAACTTCTCCCACCCCATCTCCGCAGCCAGCAGCGGCGCCTCGGCCGCATGGCAATTGGCGCACGCGCCCGGCTGTTTGACGACCTGCTGACGCTTGGTCTCTTTCTGGTCAATCAGCGCGTAGTAGTGGCCGCGCTCCTCGTTGAAGTCCACGCTGAAGGCATAACCGGCCCACACGCGCTTCAGGATCGGGTAGCGCTCCAGTTTATTGATCGGTTTCGATCCGCCGTAGGGCGTGCTGATCGTGTCATCCTTGGTCTTGATGAAGCTATCGTATTCGCGCGGGAAGTTCTTGCCCCACACTGCGGGGTCCAGCTCGTTCGCGCCGATCTGGACGATGCGCAGAGGATACTGGCTCGCCTCGCCCTTGCGCGCCTGGATGTTGGTCAACAACGCCGCGATGCCGGCCATGAGCAGCAGGCCGACCAGAAACGCCGCGCCGATCCAGAGCCAGGAGCGGCGGGGGATGTTCGTAGATGAAGTCATTGGTCTCCTCCGTCGGATGAATCGTGGCGCTCGTCGTAGCTGCGCGACGACAGCGCGCCAGGAGCTATTTGCCGTGACCCACCCCTGCATGACACGTCAGGCAGTCCGTGGAATCGTTGCTCTTCTCGTGCGCAATGGTCGAGACCAGCTCGCCATGGCAGTACAGGCAGGTATGCTGTGTCACGTCGCGATTGAGCGCGGTGATGCGGATTGGTTCAGGGAAGTTCCCCAGGGTGAAGGCTGCGCTGTGGCGCAAGCCGTTGAGTCCCTTGATGGCCCACTTCCCAACGAAGTCATGCGGGGTATGGCAGTCGTTACACACAGCCACGTGTTTATGGCTGCCGCGGTTCCAGCCGTCGTAGACATCGCGCATCACGTGGCAATTGACGCAGGCCTTGGGATCGTTCGAGAGATAGGAGAACCCCTGCGCGTAGGAAAAGGTAAATCCCCCCAGACCCACCACGCCGCCGAACAAACCCGCCATCGTGAGCCAAATCCAGAGTGGGAAGATGTTGAGAAACCAAACGCTGGCCGGGCGGAGCATCCGGGGCTCCGGCGGAGCTTGTTGCATGACGAACCTCCTCGACTGGAGAGCGTGTCAGGTTGCTGAAACGGTCAGGGCTGTACTGATCAGACCGCGATGGCGACCATCGCGCCCAGCATATAGAGCGATGCGTACTTGAACAACCCGAAGTTAGCCTTATCGGACGGCCGGAGCAAGGTCCAGAGCGCCAACCCCAACAGCCCGGCGCCGAGCACGCCGAGCAGGTACAAGAATCCGATCCTGGCGCCGATCGCGGCTGCTGCGCCGGCCATCAGCAGAGCGGCCGCCAGACCCGACGCGGCGATGACCACGCGTGTGACGTAGAAGCCGCACAGCGCCGGCAGGGTCGGAATCCTGGCGGCCTGATAGTCGGCGTAGTGACGCATGTTGAAGGTGAGGATGTGCGTCGGAATCCACAACAACACTCCAAGCGACAGCATCACGCCCACCGCATCAATCTGACCGATCGCCAGCACGCGGCCGGCCAACACCGGCATCCCGCCAGCCAGCCCGCCGATCAAAATGGAGTAGGGCGTGCGGCGTTTGAGCCAGACCGTGTAGATGATCACATCGAAAAACCACCCTGCGGCCAGCACCAGCCCGTACAGCGGTGCCAACGCCAACCCCCACGCGATCCCCAGGGCCGACATCGCCGACCCCACGATCAGCGCGGTGCGCGGGGCGACGCGGCCAGTGGGCAACGGTCGCCAGCAGGTGCGCTGCATCTGGGCGTCAATGTCGCGGTCGTAGAACATATTCAGCATCGTGCTGCCGGCCACGGCCAGCGCCAGGCTGCCCACCAACGCCAGCAAGCCCGGCCAGGTCAGCCCAGCGCGATGCGCGCTCAGATACCCGGCCAGGCCAGTCGCCAGCAGCAGACCCGTCTGCAGGCTCTTGATGAGCGGCCAGAAGCCGCGCAGACCCGCTGTCAGGAAGGCGTGGATTTGAGATTTCAGATTTGAGATTTCAGATTCGAGATGGGTGGTTGTCATTTCCGTACACACCGAAATCCTACGTCCGGGCTGGCATAGTCGGGGGGCGCGCTGTTGCGCGTCCACACACGTAGATTATACCCATAATTCGATTTACTGCCACCTCGCAAGGTGCGATCATGCATGCCCGCGTGAACGTCGGCGGTCCATTGGCCGCGGCCCCAGTACGAGGCGGTCACCGCGCCGAAGAGCGCCGAACCGAGCGCGGCGCACGCCATGGTGAAGAAGGCGACCCGCTCCAGGTCAATGCCGCCGGCCGTCTGCGCATAAGCAGACCCCCTGGCGCGATACTCCTTGCGCCAGGGCCACAACGCCTTTGCGAGCAGCAGCCCCGCAAAGAAGACCAGCGATTGGCCGCATATGAAGAGACCGTGGAACACGAAATCGTGGCCGAAGTAGCCGAACCACAGCCCAAAGACCAGGGCGATGATGTAACCGAAGGTGATCGTGCCATTGATGGTGGACTGCTCGTGCCGCTTCATCGGCATCAGTGCAGTGATCAGGTAGGTCTCGATTGCGACGACCACCAGGGCAATGGTGTGGTAGAGCAGGATGATGCGGCCCTCCCGCTCAGCTTCCACCAGTCTCATGCCATAGAGCTGCACAGCCACGTCGCTAACGCCCCACTCAGTCCGACAGTGCTCGCAGTATAACACAACACCCGTTCGAGGTCAGCGACTTTTGTCAAGCACACATTATGCACAAATACGAATCACAGACCGCGCATCCCCTGCGCTTGAGTCGCCTCCCCGTGGGCAGGAGAATCGCGGCGCTGGCCCCACTCCTCGCGCTGGGCGGTTCCGTGACCCGCCGCCGGTTCACGGAACCGGCGCGAGCAGCGGCATGGTGCAAAATGGCATCTTGCGCTACGTTTTCATCCGCCATCCCACAGGGAGGCTGCGCACCCTGGCCTGCGTGGCGCAGCCAGGGCAGGCTGGCGCCGCGGCCGGCATGAACAACTGTCCTTGGAAATCGCCCCCGCCAGTCATTGCGAGCGCATCCTTCGACAAGCTCAGGACATGGTTTGCGAAGCAATCTCTTTTGACGCGCACGCGCCAGGCGCTTTGTGAGCGCCTGGCGCGCCTCGGAAGTGCTTCACATGCGGGCGGCAGGCTGTCTGCGCCCCGATCTGCAATGGGCTATCCGTTGCGGATATTGACGATCACGCTCTCGAACGGAATCTCCTTGCCGCTGTTGGCCAGGGCCTGCTGGGCGATGAACTCCAACCCGCCGCAACACGGCACCTCCATGCGGACGACCTTCAGGCTGCGAACATCGTTGAGGCGCAGGATTTGCGTCAGCTTGGCGATGTAGGCGCGGCCATCATCGAGCTTCGGGCAACCGATCGCCAGCGCGTGATCCTTCAGAAAATCAGCATGGAAGTTGGGATAGGCAAACGGCGCGCAATCGGCGACCAGACAGAGATCGGCGTCCTGGAAAAAGGGCGCTTGCGGCGGCAGCAGGTGCAGTTGCACGGGCCACTGGCGCAGCTCCGACCGGACGCGCGGCTCGGCTGCCGCGGGCGGCTCGCGGTCCCAGATGGGCGTGACCGCTGCCGCTGGCCGGCCGCCGGCCGCCGATGCGTGGCGATGCGCCTGGCCGTGGCCTGTAGCGTGCGGGCGCTCATTCCATTCCCGCAACTGCACCGACGGGCAGGCCACCACGCTGGCCGGCGCTGGCTTGTAGGAAGATGCCATGCCATGCTCGCGCAGGTGCGCCACATGGCGCTCAACCAGCTCCGGCGCGGTCCGCTGCAGGTGCGTCAGCACGGCTGGCTCATCGTATGCGTCCACCACCATCTCCACCACACGCAGCGCACCCTGGGGGCATTCGCCCAGACACGCGCCCAGCCCATCGCAGAAGCTTTCTTTCATCAGGCGCGCTTTGCCATCCACCACTTGCAGCGCGCCCTCGGCGCAGCCAGGCACACACGCGCCGCAACCGTCGCACTTCTCTTCATCAATGGTGATGATCTGTCGTTTGATCTTGGTCACTGTTCTATCTCCACGAGCATCAGGCTGGCTGACGCTTCATCTTGGTGTACATCTCTGTCCCCACGCACTGCTCCGCGTAGCGACACCATTCAATGCACGATTGCAGATTGTTGAAGACCACAAAGCCGCACTTGTCACATGCGACCTTTTTGTCTATGGAAAACAACTCGACGTCAGACCCGCAGTCGGGACAGGTCTTGATCGTCAGCGTGATGTCGTTACGCAACGAAGACGAACCAGGACAGTAGTGATTGAGCACGGCGATTCCTCCTTGGGCGCAATGCAGACAGGCATTCTCAGCGCCCACCCAGAAGATACCACCAACAGGCGGTCGCCGTCATTGACTTTTGTCACACCGGGGGATCAGTCGGGGATCGATGATCACGCGCACATCCACCGCAACCACGCCCTGCCCCTCTGGCAACACGAGCAGCGGATTGACGTCTAGCTCGGCGATCTCAGGGCGCTCGGTCGCGAGCTGACCGATGCGCACGATGGCGTCTACCAGCGCCGGCCGATCGGCCGGGGCCGCGCCGCGCACGCCCGCCAACAGCTTCGCAGATCGCACCTCGCCGATCATTTCCCAGGCATCGAACTCGGTGAGAGGCGCCAGGCGAAAGCTGACATCGGCCAGCGCCTCGACGTAGATGCCGCCCAACCCGAACATCACCAGCGGCCCGAAGATGGGATCGCGCTTGACGCCGACGATGACCTCTTGGCCGCCTGTGACCATCTTCTGCACCTGAACCCTGCGCACGACTGCGGCAGGCTGTGTTGTGGTCGCGCGGGCGACAAGGGTCGCAAACCCCGCGCGGGCTGCGGCCGCATCTCGCACGTCCAGGATCACGCCGCCGATGTCGCTCTTGTGGAGGATGTCCGGGCTGACGATTTTAAGCACAACCGGGAAGCCGATCTCGCGAGCCATCGCGGCGGCCTCCTCTGGCGTCGTGGCCAGCCGCTCTGGCGGCGTGGGAATGCCGTAGGCCGCAACGAGCCCAGCATAGGGATCAGCGAGCGCGGTCTGCATTGCAACTCCCGCCGCCAACCGCCCTTGAACTCCTGTCCCCTGCCTCCTGTCCCCAGCCTCTCGTCCCCTGTCTCCTGCCGTTCGCAGCCAGCGGCCGCGCTGCCACAGCGCGCCGAACGCGTGCACAGCGTCTTCCGGAAAGGCATAGGCCGGGATGTGCGCAGCGTGCGCGGCACGGAACGCAGCCTCCAGGCTGGCGTCGCCGAGCAAACAGGCCAGCACCGGCTTGGGCGGATGCGACTCGCCCGGGGGCGCACTTTCCTGTCCCGCGGCGGCCGCGGCGATGGCCTCGACGATCGCCGGGGGCTGCACGAGCATGTGGGGCGTGAGGATCGCCAACACGCCATCGCACGCCGGGTCCGCCAGGATGGCATCCAACGCGATGCGGTAGTGCCGTTCGCCGCCGCCGCCCAACAAGTCCACCGGCCCCATCACCTGGACATCGGCGCCCAGGACGCCGGTCAAGTGGTCCTGGACAGCGGGACTGGTATGCGCCAGCCGCAGCCCCGCTGCCTCTAGCGTGTCGGCTGCCAGGGCTGCAGGGCCGCCAGAGTTGGTGACGAGCGCGATGCGATTGCCGGCGGGCAGCGGTTGGTAGGCCAACGCCAGCGCGGCGTTAAAAAGGCCCTGCATGGTTTCTAGTTCGATCACGCCGGTCTGTTTGCACGCGGCGCGGAACGCCGCGTGCGCGCCAGCCAGCGCGCCCGTGTGCGATGCAGTGGCGGCCTGGCCGCTGGCGGTGCGGCCGGTCTTGAGCGCCAGCACCGGTTTGCGAGCGGCGGCGCTGCGCAACGCATCCACGAACGCCGGCCCGCCCTTGACGTCCTCCAGGTACAGCGTGATGACGCGGCTCGTCTCATCCGCGGCCAGGAACGTGAGCACATCGCTCTCGTTGACATCGGCCTCGTTGCCCACGCTCAGAAAGCGGCTGAAACCGATGCTGCGACCGATCGTCCAGTCAATCACGCCGCCGCACAGCGCGCCCGACTGCGACAAGAAGGCGATGTGGCCCTTGGGCGGCATCCCCCGCACGAAGGTCGTATCGAGCGGCGTGTGGGTGTCAATCACGCCGATGCCGTTCGGTCCTACGATCCGCACGCCATACCGCTGCGCGATCTCCACCATCTGCTGCTCGCGGGCGGCGCCTTCGGGGCCGATCTCGCGGAAGCCGCCGGAGATCACGATGGCGGCCTTGATCCCGCGGCGTCCGCACGCCCCGATGGCGGCCGGCACGAGCGCCGCAGGGATGACCAACACCGCCAGTTCGACCGGGTCGGGCACGTCTGCGATGTCCGCGTAGCACTTCAGCCCGCAGACTTCGCTGGCTTTGGGATTGACCGGGTAGATGGGGCCGGCATAGGCGTGGCCAGGGTCGGTCAGGTTGCCCATGATGGCATAGCTGAGCTTGGTGGGATCGCGGCTCGCGCCGATCACGGCGACGCCGTTGGGCGTGAAAAAGGGACGCAAAGAGGCTGAGTGCGGCGGCAGGGAAGACATGTGCAACTCCATTGTTGAATGTGTCTGGCGAAGCCCTTCTCTGTTCGGGCAACCCGCGCGCGGCGATCATCCACGCGCCAGGTCGGGCGCGTCTGTGATGATCGCGTCCACGCCCAGCGCGATCATCCGTTGTATGTCTGCCTCTTCGTTGACAGTCCACACCCGCACGGGCAGGCGACGCTTCCTGGCCCAGGCCATGTAGGCGGCGTCCACCATGGTATGCTCTGGGTGGATGCCGTCCCCGCGACTGAAGCGCCGCGTCAACTCCCAACGCATCCAGCCGGCCAAATCGGCCGCGGTCAGCAGCGCGCACTCGATCTCGGGGCCGGCCCGCTTGGCGCGACGCAGCGCGAAGGGGTTGAAGGAGCTGATGACCACCTGATCCGCCATGTCGCGCTCGCGCACGGCCGCGACGACATCGTGCCCCAGCGTCGAGGCCAGCTCGAACGCTTTGATCTCGATGTTGATCAGCAGCCGGCCCTTGAGCAAGTCTAGCACTTCCTGCAGGCTGGGGATCGGCGTGCCTGCGAACTGGGGGCCGAAGTGACTGCCGGCGTCCAGACCGCGCAGCTCCTCGAAGGTGTGCGCAGTCACGCGGCCGGCGCCGTTGGTGGTCTCTTCCAGCCGTGGGTTGTGAATTACCACCAGTTTGCCATCGGAGCTGTATTGAACATCCAGCTCCACGCCGTCGGCGCCCAGACCGATGGCGGCCTCGAACGCGGGCAGGGTGTTCTCCGGCGCCACACGGCACGCGCCGCGGTGCGCAAAGATCAAGGGGCGGTTGACATCAGGTCGTTTCAAGACTCACCTCGTTGGTTCTTATCATCTCAGCCGCCGCGCGAAGTCTACCAGACGCTGGCCGTCCCACAGCTCGATGGGCTTGCCCGTGGACCATTGGTGCGCCTGTCGCGAGATGCCCCCGGTCGTGACCAGCCAGCTACGGTCGGCGTTTTCGTGCACCAGCGTGCCGAACAGGTCGCGCACCACCGGCTCGCCCACCGTGCCGCGATAGCGTTTGCACTGCACCAGGCCATACCGCGTCTGCGCATTGCGCACCACCAAGTCTATGCCGTGGTCTGCCACATCTTGGGTATTCTCCACGCGATAGCCGAGCAACTGGAACAACATGCCGGTCCAGCTCTCGAACTCGCTCGGCTCCAGCGCCAGCATCTCGGCGATCGTGCGGATTCTGCCGAATCTGCGGCGCAGGTCTTCGCGGGTAGCTGCGCGCTCGCTGATCCACACGGGCGCGGCCAGGCCGAGCATGTGGACCATGGCCAGGATCGCCGGCAGCCACCACGGCAACCAGGCCAGCTCGCCGCCGGCCTTCCACGCGATCAGGCCGGGCCACAGGACGATCCAGAGGGCCGCCGCGCCCCACCAGAGCCAGGGGGTTTCGCCCGGCGCCACCCATTGCGGTCCGCCGACCCTGCGAGACAGACAGCGCACGATGCCTCGGCGCTCCAGGTTGGCCCGCGCGCGCGCGACCACCTCCAGGCTGGGCATCCATTCTGGCTCGCCCAAACCTTGCCTGTCCGGTTCAGCAGAGAAGAACGACGCCAATCCTATCATGCCGTGGCCTCTTCTGGATCAGGCGCTTCATCAAGGCGCATGTGGCGAAACCAATGACGAAGCGCAATCATCTCGAATGCGTCCACCTTGCGCTTGAGCAGCGCCGGCAGATGGCTGGCGATGGGCGCAAGACGCTCCTGAACGAGCGCGGCCTTGCGCGATCCATCCACGACGAAAGCCGCGGCCGTCGCCAACGCCTCCCATTGTCCCTCGAAATCCACCAGACCGAGCAGCGCCAGGCGATACTCGTCCGCGGACAGCGCGACGCTCAGTTCCGGTGAAGTCGCCGTCATATTGTCACCTCAGATCATAACGGGTCACGGTCACGCGCATGAACTCCGCGCGGTCGGTGATGGCGCCGTGCGCGGCCAGCCACTTCTCGGTCAGGCCGCGTGCGTCCCACAGCTCAGCCTCAGACGCTACCAACCAGGCGACCGAGGCCTGTCCCACGGCAGTCACCATCTGGTTCGCGAGTTCAGTCTCGCTCATGCCATCGTTGGTATACGGCCCGTCCACCCTGTTCACGCTGCGACCGCTGTAGTAGCGAAACGTGAAGCGGCTATACGGGATTTGGAAGATCACCAGATCATCCTTTTGCAACTGTGGCAGCACAAAGGCCGCGGCGCCCCGAAAGTCCGCCTTGATCGGCTGGTTGGCGTGCGCGGCCACATCCGCCAGGTTGAGCGCCATGATCGCGGCGAGAGCAGCTAGCGCCAGCGGCCGCCAGCCGCGAGCCAGGACTACGATCCCCATGCCGATCAATGCGAGAAAAGCCGGCATGATCCAGATCAGATAACGATCGGCGAAGATCGGCATGCCCAGGGAAACGCCGTAGATAGCGAGCACCGGGAACAGCAGCCAGGTCAACAGAAGGACGAGCGGCCGCCAACGATCTCGGCCGTCTCCTGACTCCTGACGCCTGCCCCCTGACTCCTGTCTCCTGTCTCCCCCCGGCCACAACAGCGCCCCCGCGAGCAGGGCCAGCACGAACGGCAGAAGCGTCAGCGGCTCTTGCACCGGCAGGATGCCGCGGCTGAACGCGACCACCAGCACGGTTGCCATCTCGGGCAGCGGCACGAACGGGTGGCCCGTCTCGAAGGTCGGTGACAGCCACAGCACCGCCTGCCACCAGACAAGCGGCAGATAGGGCAGCACGAGCGCGAACAGGTAGATGACCGGCGCCAGCCAGGGTCGGATTGCCCTGAGAATCGCCCACCAGGCGCCAGGCGCTTCGGAAGCGCCTGGCGCCTGGTGGGTTTCACTCCCCCCCCATCCCCCCCGGAGAACCAGAAACCAGATCGCCTGCAGCGGAACGACCAGCGCGGCCAGCACGTGCGTGTAGAAACACACGCTGGTCACGACATAGAGCGTGATCCAACGCCGCCATCCGCCGCGCTCCGCCGCCTCGATGGTCAGCCACAGCGCCAGCGGGACGAGCGCGGTCAACAGAGCGTACATCTTGGCTTCCTGGCCGTACCAGACCAGGTAGGGTGCGAGCGCCATCAGCGCGGCAGTCGCCAGCGCCGGCCCCCGACCGGCCAGACGACGCGTCAGAACGTAGGCCAACGGCACGGCCAGCGCGCCAGCCAGGGCCGAGGGAAAACGCAGCGCGAACTCACTCTGTCCGGCGGCCGCGATCCAGGGCCGCAGCATCAAGAAGAACAGCGGCCCGTTCTCGCCGGGCCTGCGGAAAGTCGCCAACAACTCAGAGAGCGGCCGCGTGGCGAAGAGCAACGCGTCAACCTCGTCGCGCCAGAGGCTCTGATAGGTCAGATGATAGACCCGGAGGCCAAACGCCAACAGCGTCAGGCCCACGGGCAGAAGAGCCAACAGGATCGTCTTTGCCTGCGACCGCGCAAGGTGTGGCCGTATGTTCGTCATCGCCGACCCTAACCACGCCGGCCCCGCCGCGCCAGCCAGACCAGAACCAGGCCGGCCACGACCAGCACGATTACCCCACAACAGAGCCAGACATAACTCAGCGCCACGATCGCATTGTCAATGAGGGTCGCGACGGCCGGCGGCGAGTTGCTCGTCGCGGGACTGGTGGGGCGCAGGCGCTCGGCCGGGGACGCGGCCAGCGGCTGTTGGGGCCCAGGCAACAACGGGACCACGCCGCCTGGCGCGCTCAAGGTGGGCGCGGGCAAGAAGCCGGGCGCGGCCGGCGTGCCGGCGATGTTCGGCGCGGGCGTGGGAGCAGGCGCGGCGAGAGTCGCGGTGACTGTGACCGCAGCGCCTGCTGTTGGCGATGGCTGCGCAACAGCCGTGCCGGTCACTGTCCCGCGGCGGGTGGGAGATGGCGTGGCCGTGCCTGTGGCCCGACCGCTGGTCGGTGTGACGGTCGCGGCCGCCTGGGTGGCCGTAGCGGTTGCGGTCACGCCCGCCGCTGTGGCGCTAGCCGTAGCGGTCGGCGGCGCTGAAGTGGCCGTGTGGGTTGGCGTGGCCTGCTCGGCGGGCGGCGATTGAAACGTGGAGCGCGCCACGACATCGCGAGGCAACGCCCAGGTCAGCAGCGCAGCCAGAACAACCAGCGCGATCACCGATCGCACAGGACAAACACGCGACGTGTCGTTGGCTGTGTGGAGTTGGGGCTGATGGTTTCGCATGACGGGCGGATTATAGCATGACCGATCAGCAACAACCAAGAGCGTCAGGCGAGGACCTGCAGTTCTACAACTGCGCTGAGAACGGTCCCCCTGGCCTCACGCAAAGGCGCAAAGGACCGTTGAGTTCTTCTGACCGCCTCTGCTTGGCGTGAGCTTTTCATCCGCCCTGGCGCCGTGTATGGTATCATCAACTACCGGACGGTGCTATGTCGCCGGCCCAGACCGTGTGAACGCGGCCCTCTTCGTCGCGTACCAGCAGCGCGCCTTCGGTCGTCACCCCGGTCGCAACCCCCTGCAATGCGCCGCTGGCCAGCGTCACCGTAACGCTACGACCCAGCGTGTCCAACCTGGCGGCCCACGCCCGGTGCAGCGACTCGCCGGCCAGCAGGCGATCATACCAGACTTCGCAGCGGGCCAGGATCGCGACCAGCAGCGCCAGCCGCTCTACCGGCCGGCCCAGCGCCGACGAGAGGCTGATGACGGTCGCGACCAACTCAGCAGGCATGTGGGGCGATTTGGCAAATCGCCCCACATTCACATTCACCCCCAGCCCCAGCGCCGCGTACTCCAGCCGATCGGCCGTGGTACGCAGCTCGGTCAGGATTCCGCCCAACTTGCGGCCATCCAGGAGCAGATCGTTGGGCCACTTGAGGACCGGCCGCAGACCGGTCGTCTGCTCGATCCCTTCGGCCGCGGCCAGGCCCAGGCACATCGTCATCTGGCCGGCGCGGCCGGCCGGGATGGGCGGTCGCAGCAACAGCGAAATCAGCAGGCTGGTCCCTGGCGGCGCCCACCAGGAGCGGCCCAGGCGTCCCCGGCCGGCTGTCTGCTCGTCGGCGACGACCAGCAACCCCTCCCCCGCGCCGGCCGCCGCGTGCTGGTGGATCACGTCGTTGGTCGAGGCGACGGTGGGAAAAAACAACGCCGGCCGGCCGAGCCGCCGGGTGGCAAGGACAGCGCCGATCGTGAGGGCAGATAGATCGTTAGTCAAGGGTTGCTGTCCTGAAAATCACCCACCAGACGCCGGCGCTTCGGAAGTGCCGGCGCCTGGTGGGTACATGGTTACATTTGGAAGTATACAACCGATCCGCCAAACCGTCCACTTGCCTGCATCGTCGTTGGCTTTGACGCATCCCCCTCTTTCTGGTAAACTACCGTCGCCCCCAGGGCATCTCTCACATCAACCTTACGCAATACGCAATACGCAATACGCAGTACGCATCACGCAACACGGAGCCTCCATGTCACAACGACCCCTTCCCTACGACGCCACCGACCTCCTCGCGGCCAACGTGATTCGCGGCCTGGCGATGGATGGCGTGCAACGCGCAGATTCCGGGCATCCGGGCATGCCGATGGGCATGGCCACCGTGGCCCACGTCTTGTGGACGCGCTTCCTGCGCCACAACCCGGCCGATCCCCGGTGGTTCAACCGCGACCGTTTCATCCTCTCTGCTGGGCACGGCTCCATGCTGATCTACAGCCTGCTGCACCTGGCCGGCTATGATCTGCCGATGGAGCAGCTCAAGCAGTTCCGCCAGCTCGGCAGCCGCACCCCTGGCCACCCGGAGTATGGCGTGACGCCCGGCGTCGAGACCACGACCGGCCCGTTGGGGCAGGGTTTCGCCACTGGCGTCGGCATGGCGCTGGCCGAGGCGTTCCTGGCCGCGACCTTCAACCGGCCCGGCTTTCCCCTCGTGGATCACTACACCTACGCCATCGTCAGCGACGGCGACCTGGAGGAAGGGATCAGCCACGAGGCGGCCTCGCTGGCCGGACATCTGAAGCTGGGCAAGCTGATCTATCTCTACGACGACAACGGGATCAGCATTGACGGCCCGACCTCCCTTTCGTACAGCGACGACGCGCCGCGGCGCTTCGCGGCCTACGGCTGGCACGTCCAGGAGGTGGATGCCTATGACATGCCGGCCATTGATGCGGCGCTGCGCGCGGCGCAGTCGGTCTCCGATCGGCCGTCGCTGATCATCTGTCGGTCGCACATCGCCTACGGCAGCCCCAACATGCAGGACACGGCCGAGGCGCACGGCGCGCCGCTCGGCGTCGAAGAGGTGCGGCTGACCAAGCAGGCGCTCGGCCTGCCGCCTGACGAACAGTTCTGGACCCCGGATGAGGTGTTGGCGCGCTGGCGCAGCGCGCTGGCGGACGGCGCCGAACGGCAGGCCGGATGGAACGATCTCCTGGCCCGCTATGCCATGGAGCATCCCGAGTTGGCCGCGACCTTCCAGCAGGCTTTGGCCGGCCAACCGCCTGCCGGCTGGGACGCCGCACTGCCGTTCTGGAAGCCGGGCGAGAAGCTGGCCACGCGCGCGGCTTCGGGCAAAGTGCTCGACGCGATCGCGCCGCGCATCCCAAGCCTGATGGGCGGCTCGGCCGATCTGACCCCCTCCAACAACACGCGGTTCAAGGGCGCGGTTGACATCGCGGCCGGCGAGTTCGGCGGCCGCTACATCCGTTTCGGCATCCGCGAACATGCGATGGGCGCCATGCTGAACGGTCTGGCGCTGCATGGCGGCATCATCCCCTATGGCGGCACCTTCCTGGTCTTCTCCGACTACATGCGCGGGGCCGTGCGCGTGGCCGCGATCATGCGCGCACCGGTCATCTTCGTGTGGACGCACGACAGCGTAGGCGTGGGCGAAGATGGGCCGACACACCAGCCGGTGGAGCACATGGCCAGCCTGCGCGCCATCCCAAACCTGACCGTCATCCGGCCGGCCGACGCCAACGAGACGGCCGCTGCGTGGCGCTACGCTCTCACCCAGCGCGACCGGCCCGTGGCGCTGCTGCTCACCCGGCAGGCGCTTCCCGTGCTTCCCGGCGCGGGCGCGCTCGAGGACCTGGCGAAGGGCGCCTATGTCCTGGCGGATGCGCCAGATGGCAAACCAGCCGTGATCCTGATCGGCGCGGGGTCCGAGGTTGCGGTGGCCCTGGCTGCGCGCGAGCTGCTGGCGGCCCGGGGCGTGCAGGCGCGCGTCGTCTCCATGCCCAGTTGGGATCTCTTCGAAGCCCAAGATGCAGCCTATCGCGAAAAGGTCTTGCCGCGCTCGGTCGCCGCGCGTGTCTCGGTGGAAGCAGGCGTTACCCTCGGATGGGAGCGTTATGTCGGCCTCGCGGGCGCGGCCGTCGGCATCAACCGTTTCGGCGAATCGGGCAAAGGCCCGGCCGTGATGGCCCACCTGGGAATCACTGCCGAGCGCGTGGCGGCGGAGGCGTTGCGAGTACTGGGCCGGTAATGGAGGCTCAAGGATGGAGCATCTCTGGACCCCCTGGCGCATGGAGTATATCTTGAGCGACAAGCAGGCCGGCTGTATCTTCTGCGAGATGCTGGCGACAGCAGATGGCGATGAGACGCTGATCCTGCACCGGGGCGAGTTGGGGTTCCTGGTGCTGAACAAGTATCCGTATAACAACGGCCACTTGATGGCCGTGCCGTATCGGCATGCGGCTTCACTGGAAGACCTGACCGCGGCAGAACTGGCTGAGATCATGGCCTTGACCACGTTGAGCATGCGCAGCCTGCGGAGATGTCTCAAGCCTGCCGGCTTCAACATCGGGCTCAATATCGGCAAGGTGGCAGGCGCGGGGGTGCTGGATCACGTTCACCTGCACGTCGTACCGCGCTGGGCAGGCGATACGAACTTCATGCCGCTGTTCGCCGATGTGCGCGTGATCCCGCAGACGTTGCGCGAAACCGCGGGGATGCTGAGAGATGCGATTGAGGATGTGAGACGTGAGACGTGAAACGTCAAAAGTCGAGCGTGAAGCGTCGAGCGCCAAACGTCGAGCGTCAAGCGAGATGCGGAAGTATAGTTCATGCCTGGCATCGTTGTCGGCGGAGAGAAGCTCCACTATCAATTGCATGGCGCTGCGGCGCAGCGAGGCGGGCCGGCGCTCGTGCTGGTCCATGGCGCGGGCGGTAATCTGATGCACTGGCCGACCGCGTTGCGCCGGGCGCCTGGCCGGCTTGTCTGTGCGCTCGATCTGCCAGGGCACGGTCGTTCAGGCGGCCGCGGCCGGACCGCGATCGCCGCGTACGCAGAAGTCGTGCGCGAATTCGGCCGTGCGCTGGGGCTGACGCCCTATGTGATCTGCGGCCACTCGATGGGCGGCGCGATTGGCCTGGAGTTGGCGCTGCGCTATCCTGCGGAACTGGCCGGACTGGTGTTGGTGAGCTCGGGCGCCAGGCTGCGCGTGGCCCCACAACTTCTCCAGGGCATCCTGACCGATTTCGACGCCACAGTCGAGCTGCTGGCGACTTGGGCGCACGGCGAGCACGTCAATGCCAACACGTTGCAGGTCTACCGGCGTCGCTTGCGCGAGGTGGATCCACTGATCGCCCACGGCGATTTCCTCGCGTGCGATGCCTTCGATCGGCGGGCCGATCTCGCCAGCCTTGCCCTGCCCACGCTGGTCATCTGCGGGGAAGCGGATCAGATGACCCCTGTGAAGTACAGCCGCTATC
This sequence comes from Chloroflexota bacterium, assembly GCA_016876015.1. Taxonomy (GTDB): domain Bacteria; phylum Chloroflexota; class Anaerolineae; order CG2-30-64-16; family CG2-30-64-16; genus VGOD01. Next base: position 9,516 of record VGOD01000002.1, on the reverse strand, counting down.
TGGCCGAGCACATCCGGGGCGCAGAGCTCGTCATCGTGCCCGGCGGCGGCCACATGGTCCTGGTGGAACAGTCCGCGGTCGTCGCGGCCGCGGGCGAACAGTTCTTGAGGAAACTGTCCTGCAAATGGGCGGGTTCGTAGTAGCGACTTTAGTCGCCGTGGCCCGCGCCGAACGACTGAAGTCGTTACGACGAACGTTTTCATGCGCCGTCCCACGGGGAGGCTTCGCACTGGCGCCGCACACGGCATGGGCGACTGTCCCGAAAACCGCCCACGCGCCAGGCGCCTGAGAGGATGCCTGGCACGTGGGCGATTCTCAGTTACAGGAGTTACGCAGTGCCGTGCGGAGTAGCCACGAATTGCACGAATTTCACGAATTCAGCCGCCTGGTCAACCCATTTTCGTGTCAATTCGTGTCATTCGTGGCTGGTTTTCGGCGCCACTGCGTAAGTCCTGTCAGTTAAACACGAACGCCGGGGTTGCTGGGGCCCCGGCGTTCGTGCGCAAAGGAGGAGGAAGAATCTGATTGCAGGGTACTACGGCTCGCCGTAGCCGCCAGTGAGCGAGATTACCATTTCTCAGAAAACCAGGATAGAAATAACCTGAACCGTTCGGGGATCCCCTACCGCACCGTCACGAGATCTCGCAGCTTCTCGAAAGTGGCCTGGCCAATCCCCTTCACGCGCAGCAAGTCATCCACCGCAGCGTAGGGCCGGCCTTCGACGATTTTCTGGGCGGTCGCGGGGCCGATGCCGGGCAACGTATCCAACTCCTCCAGCGTGGCGGTGTTGATGTTGATCAGATGCGTCGCCGCGCCGCCTGCGCTTTTCGTCGGCGAGGCTGCCGCAGGCGCGGCGGCTGTGGAGAGGGTTGGAGGAGTCGGGCCCGCTTGAGCGACGCGCGGCACGTGGACCTGCATACCATCTTGCAGCGGCGTGGCCTTGTTGAGGCGGTCGAGATCTGCATCGGTCGCTGGCCCGCCTGCGGCCGCGAGCGCATCTGCAACGATCGCGCCCGCGGGCAGACTGTAGACGCCAGGCGAGCGCACCGCGCCGCTCACGTCAACGCGCAAGGGGCCGCGCGTTGACATGGGCGCAGGCGTCGCAGTCGGGAGCGCGGTCGGGGCCGGCGCAATCTCGATGGGTTGGCCAGAGGGTTGGCGACTGACGAACAGAGCGCCGGCCAGCACCGCCAGCCACGCCAACGAGAGTCCGATGTAGCCGCGTATCCCCTTCAGGGCGTTCACGACTGACCCTCCCCCGTCTCACACCACGCTCAGTCACTCCTCCACCGGCCGACGCTCCCATCAACAGCCTATGCAGCAGACTCCTCGGGCGCTGGCTTCGCGATGCTCCCAAAGGCCTTGAGGAAATCGAGCGGCACAGGGAAGATGATCGTCGAGTTCTTTTCCACGGCGATCTCGGTGAGAGTTTGCAGATAGCGAAGCTGGATCGTCGCTGGCTCTTGGGCGATGACCGAGGCGGCATCCTTCAGGGTCTGCGAGGCGATGAACTCGCCTTCAGCATGGATGATCTTGGCGCGCTTCTCGCGCTCGGCTTCGGCCTGGCGAGCCATTGCGCGCTTCAGCGTATCGGGCAGCTCCACATCCTTGACCTCGACGATGCTGACCTTGATGCCCCACGGCTCGGTCTGCTCATCAATGATCTGCTGGAGCTTCTGGTTGATCTCGTCCCGATGGATCAACAGCTCATCCAAGTCCGACTGGCCCAACACTGACCGCAGACTGGTCTGCGCGATCTGCCAGGTGGCGCGGCGGAAATCCTCCACTCGCACGATGGCGTTGGCGGGATCCACGACACGGAAATAGGCCACTGCGTTGACCTTGACGGTCACGTTATCTTTGGTGATCGCCTCCTGGGACGGGATGTCCAGGGTGACGACGCGCAAATCCACCTTCACCATCCGGTCAATGAACGGGATGATGAGGAACAGGCCGGGGCCGCGCGGACCAACAAGCCGACCCAGACGGAAGATCACGCCGCGCTCGTATTCTTGCACGACCTTGATCGCCGAACTTGCCAGCGCGAGCAATGCCAGGATGATGACCCCGGCACTCGTCAGGAAGTTGATTATCGCTGCCATCGAAATATCCTCCGTGAGATTGAGATAGTGGTCGTCACGACACACAAGAACAATTATACCGTAGAAGGCCAGAAAGGGGTAGTCTCTAGCTGATCTTCTTCAGTTTCGCAAACCCCACCAGCAACGTCTTCGTGCCCTTCCCGGCAAAGGCCACCGTCACTTCCTCGTCGTCTGCGGTCAGCTCCGACTTGAGCACGATCCCCTGCCCGAACAGGCCATGATCCACGCGATTGCCGGGCTTGAACTGCGGCTGGCGATCGGCGGTTAGGGCGCTGTGGTTGGCGGGCTGTGGTGCACGGGGCGCCGGTTGCGGCTGGCGGAGCGGGGATGGCATGACCGGCAACGATCGTCCGTCGTCCCTTGCCTTCAGGTTGTCGCGGGTCGCCTGTCCATTTTCGTTGGTCCTGGGTTCTGTATTCTGCGCGGCGCGTGCTTCGTCTCTCAGCATCCCGCGCTGCGCCTTCTGAAGATCCCGCAAGAAGCGCGAGGGCTCATTGACCTCGCTGCGGCCCCAGATAGTGCGCCGGAACGCGCGCGCCAGATAGAGGCGATCCCTGGCGCGCGTCACGCCGACATACATCAGGCGGCGCTCTTCCTCCAGTTGGTCAGGATCCTCCTTGCTGCGGCTGTGCGGCAGGATGTTCTCCTCCAACCCGACCATGAAGACCACCGGAAACTCCAGCCCCTTGGCGGTATGCAGCGTCAACAGGGTGGCCCGGTCACTCTCCTCGGCCAGCTCATCCTGGTCCGAGACCAGCGCGACCTCTTCCAGGAAGGCGGTCAGGCGCAGCTCAGGCGGGAATTCATCGTAGTGCGCGGCCACGCTGCGCAGTTCCTGCAGATTCTCCCAGCGATCTTCCCCTTCCTCGGTGCCGTCGCGCAGCCAGGTGGCATAGCCGGCCTCCTCCACGATCTTGTCCAGCAAACCGGCCACGGTCAAGCCGTCCTTCGCCGCCAGCCAGCCGGCCAGGCCGCGATAGAAGGTTGTCAACGCACGTTGTGCGGCGCGGCCGAAGGGCTGATCCTGAGCAGAGGCGTTGGAACGCTCAGGCGGCCTGGCATGGAGTGCGATGATCTCCGCCGGCAGGGTGGGACTCTGCAGGTCGCCGGCCACCAGCGCCAACCCTCCAGCCATCGAGACGCCCAGCCCGGCGCTCCAACTGGCCAGCGCGCTGACCGTCTTCTCGCCGATGCCCCGCGGCGGCGCGTTGATGATACGCGTCAGGCTGAGGTTGTCGGCGGGATTGTGCACCAGCCGCAGGTAGGCCAGCGCGTCTTTGATCTCCTTGCGCTGGTAGAAACGCGTGCCCCCCACCAGCCGGTAGGGAATGCCCCAAGATACGAAGGCGTCCTCCAGAGGCCGCGATTGCGCGTTGGTGCGGTACATCACCGCGCAATCGGACAGCTTCGCCTCTCCCTGACCGACCAGCCGCCGGATCGTGTTCACCACGTAGTTCGCCTCATCCGACTCATCATACGCCTCGTGAACTGTCACGTCCAGCCCGTGGCCGCGGTCGGTGCGCAGCTTCTTCGGGGTGCGATGCACGTTGCGCGCGATGATCGTGTTCGCGGCGTCGAGGATCGTCTGTGTGGAGCGGTAGTTCTGCTCCAACAGCACGACTTTCACTTCCGGGAAGTCCTCGCGAAACCGCATCACATTGCGATAATCCGCGCCGCGAAAGGCGTAAATGGACTGGTCCTCATCGCCGACGGCAAAGAGGTTGCGCCGGCGGCCTGCAAGCAGACGGGTCAGCTCATACTGCGCTGTATTGGTATCCTGGAATTCATCCACCAGGACGAAGTGATAGCGATCCTGATAGCGCTGCGCGACGACAGGTTCATCGCGAAACAGATACACCGTGCGGCAGAGGAGGTCATCGAAGTCGAGCGCGGCGTTAGCGGCCATCAACTCTTCGTAGCGGGTGTAGACGCGACGCGCCACTTCAGCCCAGTAGGTGTCGGCCTCGAACTGCTCAGGTCGGATCAGCTCGTTCTTGGCCGTGGAGATCGCCGAGCGCATAGCCTCGGGCCGATATAGCTTCTCGTCCAGCTTGAGATCACGCAGGGTCTGCTTGACCGCGGTCAACTGCTCGCCGTCGTCGAAGATGACGTAGTTGGGGCTCAGCCGTGCGGCGGGCGCCTCCTGGCGCAGAATGCGCGCGCAAATGCTGTGGAACGTGCCGATGGTCAGCCCGCGCCAGCCGGTGCTCGTGGGTACGCTCTCGCCCAGCAAGCGATTGATCCGCTCGCGCATCTCCTGTGCGGCCTTGTTGGTGAAGGTCACGGCCATGATCGTGCGCGGGTGCGCGGCGACAGCGCGCAGCAGATAGGCCACGCGATGCGCCAACACGCGCGTCTTGCCAGAGCCTGGCCCGGCCAGCACCAGCACCGGCCCCTCCACGGTCGTAACCGCTTCCCGCTGCGCCGGGTTCAGCCCGGCGAGGATGTCATCGTACATGATCGCTCCAAAGAGGAATTCTACTCGAATATTACAGGATCAACCCAGAATTGGCAAGCCGCTCGCCGTTGGTGCTTTGCTCCTATAGACCTCCGTGCATAGTGTGTGGTACAATAGCTGTGCAAGTATTCTAGTTTGAAGCCCACCAGGCGCCAGGCACCTGAGAGGATGCCTGGCGCCTGGTGGGAAGGACAGACTTCGGAAATCTGACGGCTCATAATATACTGGGAGGTATAAGCATGAAACATCGTTTGGATCTGGTATTGCGCATTGGGTTGATTCTCTGGTTGGCGATCGGCGCGTGGGCCGGCCGCCACGCGAGCGCCGATGCGCCTCCGACCGGCGCGACCGCGCTTTTTCCTTCGCCCAATGAGCGTTTCGGATACGGTGTGCTTTACGGCATTGACAACTACAACGTAGCGCCCCTCAATGCCGGCTGGTATCAGAACTGGTCGCTGGCGCTCAACGCCTCGCATCCGGCCGGCGCATTGGCCGCGCATGTGGTCCGCGTTCTGCCGGAGGGGCTGGCGCTTGACCGCGCGACCGTCCAACGCATCGCCGACGCGGATCCAGGCGGGCTGTGGATCATCGGCAACGAGCCGGACATGTTCGCGCAAGACAACGTGACCCCCACCCAATACGCCGCGCAGTATCGCGAGGCATACTTCGCAATCAAAGCGGCCGATCCGACGGCCCAGGTGGCGGCCGGCGGCATCGTGCAGCCGACGCCGCTGCGCCTGGGCTGGCTGTCGGCCACGCTGGCGGCCTATCGGCAACTGTACGGCGGCCCGTTGCCGGCCGATGTGTGGAACATCCACAACTACGTTCTGCAGGAAACGCCTGGCCAGTGGGGTTGCGGCATCCCGCCGGGCTACTACGGCGCGCGCGCGGCCACCTATCCGTTCAACGATCACGACAGCCTGACGATCTTCCAGGAGCACGTGACCGCGATGCGCCGGTGGATGGCCGACAACGGCTATCGGGAGCGGCCGCTGATCATCACCGAATACGGCATCCTCTTCCCCGAAAGCTCCGGTTTCGATCTGACGCGCGTGCGCAACTTCTTCGTGAACACCGCGAACTGGATGCTGACCGCCAGCGACCCGAACACCGGTTATCCGGCCGACGACAACCACCTGGTGCAGCGTTGGATGTGGTATAGCCTGGACGACACGAACTACAACAACGCCGGCAACACCATCGCCGGTCTGATGGATCCCGCCACGCGGCAGATGCGACCCCTGGGCCAGGCGTTCGCCGACCTGGCGACGCCTCTGCGCCGGCCCTACAGCAACCTGGTCGTGGCGCGCGTGCAAGAGCTTCCGGCCGCGACAGCCGCAACGGATGGCGCTACCGAATCGGTCCGCCTGCGCGCGATGATCCAGAATCGGGGCAACACGGCTGTGGCGCAGGCGTTCCGCGTGCTGATCGAAGACGGCAATGGCCAACTGATCCATTCCCAAGTGGTGAACGGGATGCCCGCGCGCTATGAGGGCAACGCGCTCGTCGAAGCGATCTGGCAGCGACCAGTAGGCGGCCAATGGCGCGTCAGGGTGATCGTGGACCCAGACGATGCGGTGAAAGAAGCCAACGAAAGCGACAATCGCGTGTTCATCGAACCGCGCGCCGATCTTCACCTGGAATCGCTGGAGGTGCGCGAAGGCCAGACCAATGCCCAGAACGGCGGCAGCCCCGGGTCAAGCCGGTCCCTCGTCGCCACGGTGCGGAATCTGGCCGGCATGTCAGTGGCAGGCGCCCAGGTTCGCTTCTGGGACAACGCGCAGTTGCTTGCCAAGGCGACCCTCGGCGAGCTGAGCGCCGGCAGCCAGCGGGAAGTCGTGATCGCCTGGGATGCGCCAGCGATTGGCCTCCACGCGCTCGTGGCCGAGATCGCGCTGCCTGCCGGCGTCAACGACCCGATACCGGACAACAACCGGTTCGGTCGCGACCTGCTGATCCCCGGCGCACGCAGCCATCTGCCGGCGATCGGCGGCCCGCAGTTTCAATCGGGCCAGTCGGTGGGGGTCACGTGCCACAATGCTGTGGAGAATGGCGGCTTCGAAAGCGGCGACCTGGCGCCTTGGACCGCGACGCAGTTTGTGACCCTGATGAACAACGGCTGCATGGCGGGTACGTACTGCCTCTACATGGGACGGGGCTGGAACATCGAGGACGATGTATATCAGGCGATGTCTATCAAGCCGTGGGCGACCGTCAACCTGAGTTTTGCGTGGGCGGTGGTGACGACCGAGACGGATGGCCGCCGCCACGACACCCTTACCGTAGAGCTCCGGTCTGCCACAGGAGAACTGCTGAGCACGGTGCAGACCCTCGACAACCGGGATGCGCACCCGTACTGGTACACTTCTTCGTTCAACCTGGACAGCTTCGCCGGGCAGACGCTCCAGCTCCACTTCCGCGCCAACAACGATCAGAGCAACACCACGGCCTTCTTCGTGGATCAGATCAACCTGGAGGTGTGCGAAAAGCGATAGCAGCGGCTCACAAACCCGCCAAGCGCCGGCGCTTGGTGAGCGGTTTTCAGGCCAGTCGCCCATGCCGGCCGCGGCGCCACGGCCCGTGGAGAAATGTCCCGGTTTGGAGGCTTTAGCCGGTTTGGTGGTCGGCGGCAGAAACCGGCTGATCCTAAAGGAGGCTTCGCACAGCCTCGAGACCAGAGCGGCGGGCAGGCGATTTTCAGGCCAGTCGCCCATGCCGCGGGCAGCGCCGCAGGCAGCACGGGCCGCCGCTCATCGTCTCGCAGACCTGCGCCACATCGCTGATCATGGGCACGGCGACTGCGGCCAGCAGATCAGCCGCGATGCCCAACGGCAACCCCATGATCCCTGCAAAGCAGCCCTCCCAACGCTCCACCGGTGCAAAAGTGGGATGCTGAATGGCGTAGGCGCCCGCCTTGTCCAGCGGGTCGCCCGTGGCAACGTAGGCCGCAAGCTCCCGATCGCTGTACGATCGCATCCAGACATCGCTGCGCGATAACGCACAGGTCACTACGCTGTTGCGCCCCACGCTGACCGCGGTGTAGACCTGGTGCACGCTGCCGCGCAGCGCGCGCAGCATCGCCGTCGCTTCGGCCGCATCGGTCGGTTTGCCCAGCAGTGCACCGTTGAGCGCAACCGTGGTATCGGCCGCCAAAACGATCGCAGTTGGCCGCCGCGCAGCTACGGCCGTCACTTTGGCGCGGCTCAAGCGGATCACCATGTCATCGGCCGCTTCAGCGGGCCATGGGGTTTCGTCCACGTCCGCGACCTCGATGCTGAAAGCCAATCCCAGGGCAGCCAACAACTCCTGGCGCCGCGGCGATTGGGAAGCCAGGATCAGCGTAGCGTCCATTGGTAGATCACCGGGAAAACAAGAAGCTGTCCGTTGAGGACGATGTTGGATCGCACCTCATACAAACGATCATTGTGCAACCAGGTGACATACACGCCCTCATTGACCACGATCACCTGGGCCGCATCTCCGCGTTGCGGCGAGTCTTGTCTGGCGCTGGAGCTCCGATCTTGAATCGCAGCTTCGGTCGGCGTCGGGGTGATAGTCGGGGTGACTATCGCTTTGACGGTCAGTATTTCTATCGGTGTGGCGGTCGGCGTCACAGTCGGCTCGAGCGTCGGCGTGATCGGCGGCGCCACAGTGGGCTCGACAACGCGCACCTGATACGAAAGCGTGCCGGAACTCCCCGCCTCCAGATCGTCGAAGAGCCAGGTGACCGTAGCGCCGTCCCGCTCCGAATGGCCGCGGGCCACTATCCGCTCGGTGTGGCTGGGCACGGCATTGGTGAAGACGACGCTCCTTGCCACGCCCGCGCCGACCACCTGGTAGTCAATGAAGTAGGTGATCTCGTCCCCAGGGGCGACAGGTCCGGCCGGCGCTCGCCGCAGCGCGACGAGCACGCCAGGAGTGGGCGGCTGGGTGGCCGTTGGCGAGGGGGATGGACTTGGCGTCGAGGTAGAGGTGGCGGTCGGCGTGGGCGTAGGCGGGGGCGCTCCCTGCCGCGTCCACAGCCCGTCTATGGTTCCGGCCGCCAATCGGCTGCGCTCGCTGCCCACCAGCCTCATGCAGTAGACCCGGCTGGCCCCCAGGTCTTCAGGCATCCACTGGCCGGCCTCAAAACGAAACGCGCCCGCGTTGCGCGTGCCTGCATAGAGGTTTCCCGCGCCATCGCGCGCGATGGTATACGCCAACAGCGGGTTGCCGACCGACTGCCAGGTTCCGCCGCCATCGGTCGAGGCCCAGACCCCCTGCGTGACGGTCGCAGCCCACAGGCGTTCAGGCAGAGCGAAATCGAATGCGATGTCGAAGACAGCGTGTCCGGCCAGGCCGCTCGCGGTCCACGAGGCGCCGCCGTCCGCCGATCTGAACGCGCCTTCCATCGTGCCGGCAAGAAGCGGGCCAGCCCCCGCGCGCAAAACGAGCACCTCCGGGCTGCCCAGGCCAGCCGACGCCTCTTCCCACCCCTCGCCGCTGTTGGCTGACCGATAGACGCCTCGGCTATACGTGCCGGCGAACACGACGCCCTGCGCGTCGCACTCCAGCGCCGTGATGTACGTCTCGCCCAGGCCCGCGCTGGCGGCTGTCCAGGAGTTCCCCTGGTAGCGAAACACGCCGCCGCCCCAAGCGCCCGCATAGACCGCGCCGGACGGACACACCGCGACGACCTGCACTGAAAGATCAGTCAGGCCCTCGGTGGGCAGCCGCGTCCAGGCGCGACCGCCGTCTGTGCTGAGGTACACCCCCAGACTATCCACGCCGGCATAGACCAGGTCAGGGTTCGCGGGCGCCGCAGCCACCCACCGGACGGGTTGGCCTGCCAACGCTGCGCGGCTCCAGAGAGCCTGGGCCGCCAACGCCGTCGCCAGGCTGCCCAGGATGACCAGGGCCAGCCCAAGTCCCGCGGCTGCCCGAAGGAAACCAACTCGAAGTTTGGAGTATCGGTTC
>VGOD01000001.1 GCA_016876015.1 Chloroflexota bacterium | reverse complement strand
GACTGCGCTGGCTTTCGGGCATGGTGACCAGCAGGTGTTGATCGGCGGGCTGGACGGCCGGCTCAGCCTGTGGGATGCCGTTACGGGCAAGCAACCACTGCTCAAACCCTTCGGGCGTGAGATAGACCACTGGGTGACTCAGGTTGCGCTCAGCTCAGATGGCTCCTTAGCGGCCGCCGTGACGAATGGCATCGGCTTGGGCGTTTGGGATACCCGATCCGGGCAGTTGCTCGATGGCACGGTATTTGATGGCCAGACTGACTGGGCGGAACTCATCCACTTTGTTCCCGATGGACCTTTGAGTCCGCAACCTGATGGATCGGGGTTACTCGTGTACGGACAAGACACCAAGCAGGTCTACCTGTACGACCCACGCTCCGATACGATCCGACGGAGGTTCAAGGGCGAATGCGAATCGCCCACGCAAATGGCTGTTAGTCAGGACGGCACGACGCTGGCGATGGACTGCGCAGAGGGGATCATGGTCTGGCAGGGTGACAACGATACGCCTGCCATCACCTCGATTCCTCAATTGCTGCGGGAAATCAAAGCCTTGTACGCTGAGGGGTTGAATGGATCGTTTCTTGTACTGGACGCAGACGGAATGCTATGGAAACCCCGCGCAGCGCACGACACCCTGAAGAAGAGTTGGACTCGGAACCTCGATGCAGTGCATGCCGCCGCCTTCAGCCTCGATGGCGCCATGCTTGCCGTAGCGTCCTCCGGCGGTGTGATCTCCCTGGTGCGTGTGGCATCCGGCGTAACGGTGCAAACCTGGCGCCATGGCTCGGCCGAGTCGGCGACCGCTGGGGTGACGGCCGTTGCGTTTTCGGACGATGGTCTGACATTAGCGACGGCCGGCGAGGATGGCCGCGTGCGCCTCTGGGACGTCAGCCCCGGCGCGCGCTATTGCCTGATGTCCTCCGAGCTGCCCGTGGCGCTGCCGGCCAGCTATTGCGCGCAGCCTGGCAACAGCGAGTGCCGAACGGTCGTTGCGGCCCCTCAGAATGCCAGACTGTTCACCTGGGAGACGTCCGCGAGCTCGGCCTTGGCGCTAGACCGGATTCCGATCAGCCGGACGCTGCGCATCAGCCCAGATGGCCGCTATGCCGTGGTTCAGGCCGCTGACAAACAACTGTGCGCATGGGCTACGGCGACTGCGCGTGAGATCGGGTGTCTTCCTGCATGGCAAAGTCGGGACAACATAAGGGCCATGGCGATCGGCGGCAGCGAGCCAACCCTGGCAACATGGGATGGGAATGACCTGCGCCTGTGGCGGCTGCCCGATTTCGATCTTGAGCGGAGCATTCCGGTGTCGGCGGAACAGGTGTCGCTCGTGGCGCTCAGCCCCGCCGCGCCGATCCTGGCCGTCGTCGAAGCTGGGGAAGAGACGAAGCTGTGGGACATCAGCGGCGGAGAGGCAAAGTTGCTGCGCCGTCTCCCCAGCCCTCTCGGCAGCATTAGCCAGCTCGCCTTCAGCCCGGACGGCGGCGTCCTTTGGATGGCGAGCGGCGGTCGGACAGCAAGCCTCATCTCGCGCTGGCAGGTCGCCGCGGGGCAGGAATCGCCGGCCCAACGCCTGCGCGTAGACACGGCCATCACCGCCCTGACCGTCAGCCCCACGGGCGACCGGCTGGCGGCCGGCGGCCAAGATAGGATGATCTACCTGTGGAATGCGGCCACCGGCGCGGAGATCGGCCGGCTGAACGCCAGCGGCGTGACGGCCCTGGCATTCAACGGCGATGGCCGCGTGCTGTTCAGCGCCGAGGGGCGAAGCTCGGCCGTCCGTATCTGGCCCCTGGAGTTGCAGGAGCTGCTGGCTCAGGCCGCGGCCCGCATCGCGCGCGATCCGCCGCAGCTTACGGGCGCGGAGCGGCGGCGGTATGGGTTGAAGTGAACGCTATCGAGAAGGGGGGCAAGGGGGCGCGGGGGTGGGGTTTGGATCACGAAGACGCGAAGCGCCTGCGACGGAAGCGCGGAGGGCGCGAAGAGGCTCGCCGCGGCGGGAGTCTTCGTGGGCTTCGTGCTTCGCGATCTTCGCGACCCCTTCGCGCTTTCGTGATCCAAGGGCTTCGTCCATTTGTCCCACCATGAACCTTATCCTGGACTGACGTTACTGGTACAATGTGCGGTAGAGAGCGATACGATTCAGGTGAGGAACGAGACCATGCACACCCAGGCTACGCTGGTTGAGGGTCGCACCCCCCGCGTCGACGACGCTCTGCAGATCCTCCATGAGTGAGCTTTGCCGACTTGCCCTCCGTGTATATTTGCAGTACAATTGCAAATATGCACGGAGAATAACCCATGACTGAACACTACATCCCCAGAAGCCTGGAGCCGGTGCTAGCCCAGGCATCGCGCGAGTTCCCAGTCGTCGTGCTTATCGGCCCGCGTCAATCGGGCAAGACGACCCTGCTGCAGCACACGATCGGGGCGCGCTTCCCCGTGATCTCGCTGGAGCCGCCTGATGTGCGCGCCGCCGCGCAGGGCGACCCGCGCGGGTTTCTCGATTTCTACGGGACGCCCGTGGCTTACGACGAAATCCAATACGCGGCTGACCTGCTGCCCTACATCAAGGAGCGGGTGGACGCCCGCCGCGATCTGCCCGGCCAGTATATCCTGACCGGCTCCCAAAACCTGCTGCTGATGCAACAGGTGACGGAGAGCCTGGCCGGCCGCGCCGCGGTGCTCAAGCTGCTGCCACTCACGCAACGCGAGATCGCCGGTGAGCCGGCGCGGCCGCTGCCCTGGGAGGCGGCGCGGCCGTTGGCGCCGGTTGGCGCGCCGGCAGCCGGCCAGGTGTGGTCTTGGATCTTGCGCGGCTGCTACCCAGAGCTGGTCAAGAACCCGGCGCGCGATGCTCGCCTCTGGCAGGCCAGCTATGTGCAGACCTATCTGGAGCGGGACGTGCGCAACCTGCGTGCGATCGGCGATCTGACCCTGTTCCAGACCTTCCTGCGCAGCCTGGCGGGCCGCAGCGCAGGGCTGCTCAATCTGAGCGACCTGGCACGGGATGTCGGCATTGCGGTCAACACGGCGCGCGACTGGCTGGCGATCCTGGAGGCGTCGTTCCAGATCTTTCTGCTGCGGCCGTACCACGTCAACCTGGGCAAACGCCTGGTGAAGTCGCCCAAGGTCTACTTCACGGACACCGGCTTGCTCTGCTACCTGGTGGGGCTGCGCGACGCCGAGCATGCGGCCAATGGGCCAATGGGCGGCGCGCTCCTGGAAAACTGGGTCGTGGCGGAGCTGGTCAAAACCAGCCTGCACCGCGGGGAGGAGCCGGCGCTCTACTTCTGGCGCACAGCCGCGGGCGCTGAAGTAGATGTGATTGTCGAGACGGCGGCGGCGCTGATCCCCGTCGAAATCAAAGCCTCGGCCACCGCCCGGCCCGCAATGGCGCACGGCATCGCCGGCTTCCGCCGTGACTTCGGCGACTGCGCCGCGCCGGGCTACGTCATCCACCCTGGGCCGGCCCCGCTGCCGCTCGGTGGTGGGACGCTCGCCTGGCCCTTGGCCGCGCTGTAATCGAATCGCCTGAACCGGGCGGCCGCTCACCCGGCCGCGCCGGACTCGTAGTCAGCGACCGCACCATTCTCAAAGGGGACTCACATGCCGGACATGACTGCTCACCACCACCTCGCCCTCCTCATCGCCGCGCCGCAGCCCGGCGAAACGGCCATGCGGCGCGACCAGGCCGCCATGGCCCAGGCGCTGCTGGCGCGCGGCCTGGCGACGGACCAAATCCTCAGCCTGCACGATCCGCTGGATCGGCCGCGGGCGTTGGCGTTCCTGGATGCGGCCAGCAGCCGGGTTGCGAGCTGGGCTGAGGGTGCGCTCTTCCTGCACGTCTCCGGCCACGGCTTCTTCGCCGGCGATACCGTGGAGACCGCGCGGCCCGGCCTGCTCTTCAGCGAGTCGGAGGATGCCTCCGACGACGGCCATCTCTTCTGGGATGACCTCTTTGCGGCGCTGGCTCTGCCCCCCCGGCGTGCGGTTGACCCTGCTGCCCGATCTCTGACACGCCAACCTGCTGGCGGGCCGTGCGCCCGCCCACGCCAGCGGGATCATCCCACAGGCTGCGCCAGGCGCGGAGCTGGCCTGCCGCGCCCATGACCTGCCCTCTGCCCATCCTGCCGCGCTGCGCGGGGTCATCTCGTACTTTGCAACCCTGGCCTTGCCGGGCGCGCCGACCCTGGCCGATTGGCTGGCCGGCATCGAGGCCCTGGCCGACGCCGATTTCGCCGCCGGCCGGCTGTCGCTCCTGCACCGCCCCCGCCTGCGCCTCCTGGGCGATGGCGGGCAGCCCACGCCGGGCAGGTGACCGCAGGGGACTTGACGCAGCGAGGTAACAAGGGCAGAGAACGAGATGAGGCCGATTTGTTGCAATAATTTGCCATTCGTGGCATACTACTGGCATGGACTTCACCCGTCTGCTCGCAATCGTCGGCGATGAGCCTGTGTTTGCCACCGACCTGCTGCTGGCCGGAGATGTGGACGCGGGCGATGTGCGCCGGCAGCTCTCACGCTGGGTGAGCGCCGGCCGCCTCTATCAACTGCGCCGCGGCCTCTATGCGCTGGCGCCCCCCTTTCAGCGCGTCAGGCCGCACCCCTTCCTCGTGGCCAACCGGCTGCTGCGCGGCTCTTACGTCAGCCAGCAGGCCGCGCTGGCCCACTATGGCCTGATCCCCGAAACGGCCCCGGTGGTGACCAGCGTGACGACCGGCCGGCCCGGCCGCTGGGAGACGCCCCTCGGCGTCTACGAGTACCGCCATGTGAAGACCAGCCTGTTCTTCGGCTATCGCCTGACCGAGATCAGCCCCGGCCAACGCGCTTTCGTCGCTGCGCCGGAAAAAGCGCTGCTGGACCTGGTTCACCTGCACGCCGGCGGGGATGACCTGGCCTACCTGGCCGAACTGCGCCTGCAGAACCTGGAGCGTCTCGATCTGGATGCGCTGCGCGAGCTGGCCAGGCAGGCCGCCAGCCCAAAGCTGCGCCGCGCCGCCGCCAGCGTGGCGCGGCTGGCGCGCGTCGAGGCCGCAGAGTATGAGGAGCTATGAAACCCTATCTGGCAGACCTGGTGCGGGCCGCGCCGACGCCGGCGCATGGCCGTAACGTCGCCCGTGAATACCTGCAGGCCAGGATCCTGGGCGCAATGCAGCGGGCCGGCGCCATGATCCCGTTGGCTTTTCACGGCGGCACCGCGCTGCGCTTCCTCTACGCCATCCCCCGTTACGTGGATACGAACCCACCATCCGGCGCGGTACTGGCAACAACCGTCATTCGGCGTCACGTCATCTTGCAGTTGCAGCACCATGATCGCGCCGCCATGCTCGCCGGCAAGCTGCACGCCCTGCTGCAGCGACCCTACACCAAAGGCCGCGATCTGTACGATCTCCTCTGGTATCTCAGCGACCCCGATTGGCCGGCGCCGAACCTGACGCTGTTGAACCACGCGCTGCGCCAGACGGGCTGGGCCGGCGCTGAAATCACTGTCGAAACCTGGCGGTCCGTTCTGGCCGGCCAGCTCCAGCGGTTGCAGTGGGATCGGGTCGTGGATGACGTGCGCCCCTTGCTCGATGTGGACGCCGACCCGGCGCTGCTCACGCGGGAGAATGTACTGCAGGTTGTGATGCATTCCCGCTTGCGCGTGTAGACCAAGGGCGTCCACATCGCCGTGCTCAATCCTTGCCCGCCCGTTTGCCGCCAATCGCAGCCGCGGGAGTTGCAGCGACTGTGACGTCGCGGCTTGCCGCGCTGTGGGCCGGCGAGAACCCCTTCGACGTGAGGATGCTGGAGAAGCTGCGGTAGGAGCAGGAGCGGGGTGTTGGGGAGCGCGGGGGTTTGGAGCACGAAAACGCGAAGGTTCGCGAAGTTCACGAAGCGCGAAGGGCACGAAGAGGCTCGCCATGGCGGGGGTCTTCATGGGCTTCGCACCCACCTGCCCCGCGTGGTGTTTGCGGGGTCGCGCGCTTCGTGGCGCCTTCGCGCCTTCGCGATCCAGCGGCCTCGTGATCCAGACACTTCAACTACGCTGCCAACTCCTTGTTTTCCGGCAGCCGATCCGCTTCGTCAGGCTCCCGATCGGCCTCGGCGATCTTGTGCAGCACACGGTCGAACTTCACGCGGCTGCCCTGCTGACCGCGCTGCTCGATGTAGGCCAGCGTGCGCAGTGTGGCGACCTTTTCGGCCACGGCCAGAGTGACGAACTGGTTGATCGAAACCCGGTCGCGATCTGCCAGCTCACGCACCTGGACGTGGAGCGACTCGGGCAGGCGTAGATTCAATGCGCTCATTTCAATGCTCCGATCTCTTGTAGTAGCTCAGCAGGTGTCAACAGGCGAAGGCCAAAGCGATCACACCCGCGAAAGTCGTGCTTGTTGAATGTCACGATGGCGGCGCTGCCGCTGGCGACGGCGACCTCGAGCACCATGTCATCGTCGGGGTCGTTCAAGAATGGCCGCCAGAGGTAGTAGATCTCGTGAGCAACGCCCACCCGGCAGATGTAATTGAGAACGTCCTCCACATCACCCCGGGTGATCGGCAACTCATCGAGATGGCGCAGAGCCACACTTTCGTATTCCAGGACGAGCGGAACTGAGATGTGAACGTCGAAATGGCCGCGGCCCAATAAACTCAACACCTGGTAAGAAGCGCCTCGGGGGACCGCAAACCGGCCAGCAAGACATTGGTATCCATCACGATCTGCAACACGGTCAAAGCTCCCTCTTGTCCAGAGAAGATAATGGTATTATATATGGTGCTATAAGTGATGTCAAACTCGAACAATCTGTAGTTGGCCTTTGCCGAGTTCGTGCGCGAGCGCGCCGCGCTGCAAAGCGAGGATGTTGATCTCTTCTACGTGGGGTCGAAAACTCACGATTTGTACGGACGGCTTGGCCTCGGGCGATAAGCACCAGTGCCTATCCTCGCATAGCGCTGTCGGTTTGCCAGCTTGTTTCAATATGAGACTCATTGCTGCTGATGCAGGACGAGCGGCGACGCGCCGATCCATCGCCTCACGCGCGGCACGGCTCGCGGCGCTGCTCGACCTGGCCTCCACCCCGCAGGGCCTCTACGGCATCTACGAGGACTTCCTGAGCAAGATCCGCCGCGAGCTGGCCGATGTCGCCTGGGACAAGGAGTTCAAGCCGGTGGCCGGCGTGCTTGCGGTCGCCCGGGAGCCCTTCCTGACCGGCCGCCAGCTCGCGACCCTGTCTGCCGTCGAGGAACAGACCGTGGGCACGATCCTCAGCTCGCTCGGACAGTTCCTCCAGGCGGACGGCAAGGGCAAAGACCGGCGTTACCCGCGGTCCTTCGGCAGAGCGCGGAGCGGGCGCTGGCGCTCGCCCGCGACCTGCCGGCCGCCGACCCAACGACCGGCCGCAGCCCGCGGGCCGAGGCACTCCTGCGGCTGATGCCGTTGTTGCCCGCCGACCTGCGCGACGGGGCGCTGGAGGCGTGCGATCAGGCCACGCGCGGCGTTCCGTTTCAGGAGAACTCGACGCGCGTAGCGAAAGCCCAGGCTCTGGCCGCGCTCGTGCCGCTGCACACGGGGCGACGCCGCCAGGAGCTCGTCGCTCGGGCCTTGGATATCGCTTACTACCCGGAAGAGCGGGCCTTCTGGGCGCCCACGCTGGCGACCCTCTACCTGGAGATGAATCCAGACGACCTGGTCAGACGCCTGGCGTCACTGCCTGTGCCCTATGAGAAGCAGGATCTGCTGCGCCGGGTGCGCGAGGAGTGGGAGGCTCAGCATCGGCTGGACTACAGCACTGTGGCCTGCTGCCTTCTGCATGCGATCGTCAAGACCCCGCTGACGCCCCGCATCACGCAGCGCGCCTTTCTCAGCCTTGCGCCACAACTCGAAGGAGTCGGGCTGGACGATGCACTTGAGGCGCTCAACAGCAGGCTGTTTTCGGAAGAAGGCCGCTCCGAAGCCTGGATCGCTCTGGCGCCCCGGATGGATGCCGCGCAGGCGCACGCGACCCTGACCACCGCGGAGGGGCTGATGCGCTTGGCTCTGTAGGCGAAGGTCATCGCGGCGGTGGCGGCCGGCCTGCCTCCCGTCGAGCAGGCCGATCTCCTGCGCTGCACATTGGCCACCGCGCTGGCGCAGACCGATCCAGCGGAGCAAGCTGCGGCGCTCGGCGGCCTGGCTGCGGGCCGGCCCGACTGGGTGCAGGCGAACGCCGGCCCGCTCAGCCATGCGCTCCTGCGCTTGCTCGATCCCGAGCCGCGCCTCACGCGGCAGGAGTACCTCCGTCGCCTGACCGATCTGTACCCCATCTGGTCGGCGCTGGCGCCATCCAGCGTGGTCAAAGCTGTGACGCTAACGTTGATCGAGGTGTGTTGGCATTGGCAATGGAGCGGCAGCTGCGCTCCTGCGGCAAAGCAAGGTGCAGTTCGAGGCGATCCATCGCTATCGCATGGAGGCGGCCCCGGCCGGCTGAGCCCGCCTCAATCCTCTGGCTGCCAGCCATCCTCCTGCTCGACGAACTCAGGCAACATCTCGATCTCATCGGGGCCGTGACGCGCCCACAGATCGTCGGCCAGGGCTGCGGCGTCGCACTCGATCCCATGGCGCGCGAAGTACTCGCACAGGCGCTGGAGATCGCGACGCAGAAGCGCCCGGCCGGCGCGGTTCACCGCCGGGTCAACGGCCTGGGGAAGGTCAATGATGACCCCGCGCCCCTGCCAATAGAGGACGTTGTAGGCCGACAGGTCGCCGTGGATGCGGCCGCGAGCGAGCATCAGCTCCACGTTCCAGAGCAGGCGGTCGAACAGCGGCTGCGCCTCCTCCGCTGGCAGCGTGACCTGGTTGAGGGTCGGCGCGCCGCTCTGCGCATCTCCCAGGTATTCCATCAACACAGTGTTGGCCGAACTGGCGAGCGGCTGGGGCACATCGGCGCCGGCCGCGTGCAAGATCGCCATCGTCTGGTATTCATGCTCCAGCCAGGCGGTGTGCTGCGCATCTTTGCCGCGGCGCGTGCCCGTGGCGATGGCATGGAGCAGCCGGCCATCGCGCACGACTTTGCCCGCGTCGTCCAGGATCGCCCGGCCCTGGCGATAGAGCGCATCGTTCCGCAGGTTGCGGAACATGCGCGGCCGGTAGACTTTGGCCGCCACCAGCCCCAGCCCCGTGCCGGGGTGCGCCTGGCAACAATAGACGTTGGCTTCTTTGCCGCCCTTGACCTTGTGCAGGACATCCACGATCTACTTGCGGTCATAGAACGGCCCCAGATAGTTCAGAATCCATTCGCGCTCGTGGCGCGATGAGGTGAAGGTGGGGGTGAAGATTCCTTCGGCGGCCTCGGCAGATACCGCGCCGTAGCGCACCATTTCATCGAGCATGGCGTGATCGCTGCGCCGCGGCGAGCTCCGTCGCCACAGGTCCGACTGCGGTCGGCGGCCGCGGCGCTCAGTCTCGAACTCGTAGTCGTCGTCCAGAAAGTGCTGTAGGTTTCTCGCAGGCATAGGGCTCCCCTGGGTATGCTTGGGCTTGGGCTTGGGGTTAAAAACAAACGGCCACGGGCGCCGAGCACGCCCGTGGCCATCAGGCAGCCAAAGCCAACCTAACACCCAGGAGCAGGCGCACTCATGCGCGAACAGGGATTCACGGCAACGTCTCTTCTGATGACCTGGCGCATATGTGCACCCTCCTTTCCTTGAGAAGTCAGTCAATCGGCGCTACGATAGCACAGCCGTGCGGCGCTGTCAAATCTCCGGCGCTGCCGAATCGAGGCGATTCAACTCCTGCCCGCACTTCGCCAGCACGGCCGCCAGAGCGAAGTCGCCGCCCCACGGGACCATCTGCGCGCCCATCTTGAGCCTGGCTTCCAGATCTGACAGCGAGCCCGCGGTCGTGCCCCACGCCTTGCCGTGGCGCTTCGCTGCACTTGCCACGGCCGCGAACGCCTCATCCAGGGTCATGCGATCGGCGCCCTCGGCCACCGCCAGCCGCCGGCCCAGATCGGCCGGCCCCACGAACAACAGGTCAATGCCCGGTACAGCCGCGATCGCCTCGGCGTTGCGCACGGCTTCCGGCGTCTCGATCTGGGCCACGATGAAGGTTTCGCGATTCGCATCTGCGAAGTAGGTCGTGTCCGGCTTCCACACGTCGAGGCCATAGCCGCCATCCAGCCCCGCGCCATCCACCCCGCGGTTGCCGAGCGGCGGGAACTTCAGCGCAGAGACAAGATCGGCCGCGTACTGCGGCGTGGAAACGAACGGGACCATAAAGCCCGCCGCGCCATCCTCCAGGTAGTGATACAACTCGGACCGTTGCATCGTCTTCGGCCGCACCATGCAATCAATGTCGTTGAGATGGCACAGCGCGATGAACGCCTGCACCTCGCGTTCGTTCAGGGTGCGGTGCTCCAGGTCAAACCAGATGCCATCATAGCCATTGTGCGCTGCATGGCGGACGTAGAACGGCAGGAAATGGCCAGTGGCGCAGATGCGCGCATGCCGCCCACTGCGCAGCTTGGCGAGGACCTTGCTTCGTCTCATGAGAGAGGCTCCTTTACACCGGCTGGACAAGCGCGACCAGACGGGGTAGAATGAGAACACTATGCACGTATGATACATGCGGGCGCATGGGCTGTCAAACCGAAAGGAGTTTCCCAATGATCCCTCCCAGAGTTGGCTTCATCGTATATGGCGTTCACAAGGACGGCCTGCTCGACCCCATGGGCGCGGCCTTCGTGGATGATGCGCTCATCAGCCAGGCCAAGGCGGCGCTGCGAGCTGCCGGCCTGGAGCTGATCGAGCATGACGTGATCCTGGCCACCAAGGCCGAGGCGCGCGCCTGTTTCGCCAGGTTCAAGAAGATGGATGAGTTGGACGCGGTGATTCTCTTCTCTGGCACCTGGGTTTGGGCCTCGCACCTGACGGCCGCGATCCGCGATTTCGTGGGCTGCGGCGCAGGCATCTTGCTGTGGACCAACCCCGGCTCGCAAGGCTGGCGGCCGGTGGGCGGGCTGGTGCTGCATGGCGCGCTGAAAGAGATCGGCATCCCACACCGCTTCGTCTATGGCGACTATCGCGACCCGGCTGAGCTCGGCCGCATCGTGTCCTACTGCCGCGCCAGTGCGTTGAAGCGCCGGCTGAATCAGAGCACCCTCGGCGTCTTCGGCGGCCGCGGCATGGGCCAATCGTGCGGCGTGGCCGATCCTTCCCAATGGATGCGGCTCTTCGGCGTAGACATAGATTCACGCGATACGACCGCGCTGCTCGACGCGGCCAGGGCCGTCACCGCCGAGGAGTTGGCGGCCGCGCGAGCGCACGTGCAACCCTTCTTTACCATGCCCATCCCCCAGGACGAAGTCGCCGAGCGGTCGCTGCGGCTCTACATCGCCATCAAGAAGATCGTGGCGCGCGAAGGTTGGGACTTCTACACGATCCAGTCGTTCCCCGGCCTGGGCGATGACTACAGCGCGACCTCGTTTGCGCAGAGCATGATGCTGCAAGATGGCGTGGGGACGTCAACGCTGAGCGACTTCAACACCGCGCTGACTGTCAAGCTGCTCACCGATCTCAGCTCGGAGCGGGTCTACTACGGCGACCTGCAGCACATTGATAAGGGCACGAAAGAGATCAAGATCATCGGCGATGGCGCGTGCCCGCCCTTGCTGGCGGGGAAGGCCGGCCCCGCGCGGTTTGCGCAGCACGGCATCCCCACCGAAGGCGCAGCCGGTGGTCTGTCGGTCGAGCTGACCTGCAAACCAGGCGACGGTGTGCTGGCGCGCCTGGGCCGCACGAACGGCGAGTTCGAGATGATCCTCGCTCGCTGCACTGTGTTCGAGCCAGCGGCCGAAGAGCTCAAGGCGCGCCAACTGGAGTGCGGCATTCCCTTCTGGCCCCATGCGTTCGTCGCCGCGGAGTGCGATATTGACAGCCTGATCGAAGCGTGGAACAATGAGTATGCGGTGCTGGGCTACGGCGCGCACCTGTACGACGACCTGCTGGCATTCTGTGAACTGACGGGGATCAAGGCCCGGCCGTTGTGAATCGAGGAAACGAGATGCAGCGAACTGCGGAGATCGTCGCCAACGCTCGCCAGGCTGGGATCGCCATCCCCGCCTTCAACATCCCCTATCTGCCGATGATGGCGCCGGTGATCCAGGCCGTGGCAGACCTGGACAGCTTCGCGTTGGTCGCCGTCGCTCGGCTGGAATGGATCAAGTTCGAGTCGCGCAGCCTGGCGGCGGTCAGAGCCGAATTCGAGCGGTGTCAGGACCCCGCGCACGTGCGGCTCCACCTGGATCATGTGCCCGTGGTTGACGAAGACGGCCTGACTGTGGATTACCTGCCGATCATAGAGGAGGCCATCGGGCTCGGCTACCAGTCGGCGATGGTGGACGGCTCGCGGCTGGAGCTGGCAGAGAACATCGCAGCCACGCGACGGGCCGTCGAGCTGGCGCACGCGGCCGGGATCGCGTGCGAGGCGGAACTCGGCGCGGTCATGGGCCACGAGTCTGGGCCAGCCATCCCCTACGACGAGTTATTCGCGTCGGGCAAGGGCTTTACCGATGTCGGCGAAGCCACGCGCTTCGTGGCTGAGACCGGCTGCGACTGGCTGTCGGTGGCCGTCGGCAATGTCCACGGCGCGATCTCGGCCGCGCTGAAGGATCGCAAGAAGGTAACCGCGCGGCTGAACCTGGAGCGGCTCGAACAGCTTGCGGGGGCCACGCGCATCCCGCTGGTGCTCCACGGCGGCTCTGGGATCGGGCAGGAGGATCTGCGGGCTGCGGTGCAGGCTGGCATCGCCAAGGTCAACATCGCCACCGAAATCCGCCAGGCCTACGAAAGCGCGCTCCGGTCATCGGGCAGCGTCGCGGCCGGCCAGCAGGCCGTCTACGATCGCACGCATTGGCTCATCCAGGACTTCTTCGGCTGGGCGGGCATCAGCGGCCCCGCCCGCGAACGCGAAGGGGGCTGGGGGACGGCTGAAAAGCTCACGCAAAGACGCCAAGACGCAGAGGCGGTCAGTTGCTCATGGCGGACGCGGCCGGTGCCACGGCAGACGGAGATGTCATTGCGAGGAGCGTAGTTTGCGATTGCGCCAGCATCCTTCAGGACGAAGCAATCTCGCTCGTAAACGGGGAGATTGCTTCGCAAACTGCGCTCGCAATGACCGCCAGGAGGGTTCGGCACAGGGCCCAACGGACGGAGAAGAGGACATGAGTCTACTCGGCATTGACGCTGGCACGACCGGCTGCAAGGCCGCGGTCTTCAGTGAAACCGGCCAGCAACTGGCGATCGCATATCGAGAATACGACATCCGCCACCCCCAACCCGGCTGGGATGAGCTGGATGCGGTCGAAGTGTGGGCCGCCATCCAGCAGGCCATCGGCTGCGCGGTCGCGCGGACCCGCGGCGACCCGATCCGCGCCGTAGCGGTCTCCTCCATGGGAGAGGCCATGACGCCGGTGACGGCTGACCGCCGCATCCTGGGGCCGTCCCTCCTGCTCTCCGACAGTCGCGGGGCCGAGTATCTGCCGCAACTGCGCCGTGACCTGCCGGACGAGCGGCTGTACGCGGTGAACGGCAACACACTGGGCAACCACTACAGCCTCACCAAGCTGATGTGGATCAGAGACCACCAGCCGGAGCTCTACGCCGCGGCCGACAAGTTCCTGTTGTGGGGCAGCCTGATCGGGTTCATGCTCGGCGCCGAGCCTGTGGCCGACTATAGCCTGGCCAACCGCACCCTGCTGTTCGACCTGGCGCGGCAGGATTGGTCGCACGAGCTGTTGGCGTGGGGCGGCATCGAGGCCGGCAAGCTGCCGATCACCGCGCCTTCCGGCGCGGTGATCGGGCAAGTGTCTCGGCAGGCGGCCGAGGAGCTGGGGCTGCCCGCGGGCATCCCGATCGTGGCGGGCGCGCACGATCAGTGCGCCAATGCGGTTGGCTGCGGCGTCATCGAGGAAGGGCTGGCTGTCTACGGCATGGGGACGTTCATCTGCATCACGCCCGTCTTCACCGAGCGCCGGCCGCCTGATGTGATGCTGCCGCGCGGCTTGAACATCGAACACCACGCCGCCGCGGGCCGCTACGTCAGCTTCATCTACAACCAGGGCGGCATCCTGGTCAAATGGTTCCGCGACGCCTTCGCCGCGACCGAACACCGCCGCGCGCAAGCGGCCGGCCGCGATGTCTACGAGGAGCTCTTCGCCGAGCTGCCCGACGGGCCGAGCGGACTGATGGTTTTGCCGCACTTCACAACCACCGGCACGCCTGAGTTCGTGAGCGACACGTGCGGGGTGATCGCGGGCTTGCGGCTGGAAACGCGCCGCGGGGCCATCTTGAAGGGGATCCTGGAGGGCACGACCTTCTATCTGAAGGCGTGCGTCGAAACGCTGCCCGCGGCAGGCATCGCGATCCAGGAGTATCGGCCAACCGGCGGCGGCAGCAAGTCGGACGCCTGGATCCAGCTCTGCGCCGACATCCTGGGCCAGCCGTTCGTCCGTCCCGCGGTGACAGAGGCGGGCGCGCTGGGCGCGGCGATCATCGCGGGGGTGGGCGCGGGCGTCTTCCCGTCGTTTCGGGCGGGCGTCGAAGCGATGGTGCGGCTGGAACGCCGCTTCGAGCCGGACGCCGGCCGCCAGCGGCTCTATGACGCCTGGTTCGAGCGTTACCGCCCACTGTGGCCGCTGATGAGAGAGTACCTGCGGGCGCTGGCGTCGGCCGTGCAGTGAGATCGTAGCTGGGACTTTGTGCGGTTGCCGGGTTGTCCCTGACAAAATGACCGAGATGTGCTAGACTGACGAAGCCACGTGAACCGAAAAGCTACCCTGGTGAGGTGTGCGATGCAATATACGATCTTTCTTCAGCGACAGAGCGTAGGAACCTATAGGGCTACTGCCCCTGCGGCGCCGGGCTGCCGGGCCACCGGACGCACGCGCGACGAAGCCTTGAACCGGATCAAGGCCATGCTGGAAAGCTGGCTGGCCCAGACCGAGATCACCACGATCGAAGTCGCTGCGCCCGCTGCGGCAGCTGGGCGAGAAGCGAATCCCTGGCTGGCGACAGCAGGCAGCTTTGCGGATGATCCGGCGCTGGAGCCGATGCTGGATGACATCTACGCGGCGCGTGCCGCAGAGCGGCCTGCGGTGTAACGATGGCTCTCTACGTCCTGGATACCGACAGCGTCACTTTCCAACAGGCCGACCGGGAACCGATCCTGCGCCGGCTTGCCGCTGCGCCCTCGGATGCTGTGTATACCACGGTCATCACGTTGCGGGAGCAATTACGCGGTCGGTTGGCCGATGTGGATCGAGCCATCGAAGGGCCAGCTCTCGAACGCGCCTACGAACGGCTGCAGGCCACATTGCGCTATTTCTCCAGGATCAACGTCCTGCCGTTCACAGCCGCCGCGACAGCCAGGCTGACGGAGCTGCGGGCTCGCAAACTGCGCATCGGCACTCAGGACTTGCGGGTCGCCGCGATTGCGCTCTCGGTCAACGCGATCCTGGTCACCAGTAATCGTCGCGATTTCGACCAGGTGCCTGGGCTAGTGATCGAGGATTGGGACCAGTAGACTCTATTCATTGCGCCCTTCGCGCCTCTGCGTGCGCTTTTCATCCGCCGTCCCACAGCGGCTGCACGCTCGCAATACCAAAACCTTGGTTGTTCAGGAGACCAACATGAACGAACACTCCACAACCCATCGGTCTCTTCGACCCTGCCTGGCGGCCCTCGCGGCCGCTATCGGCATTCTGGTCTGCGCGTTTCTGTTGCAGAACGCCGCAGGCGCGACGGCCCTGCGCGGAGAGCGGTTGCTCCCGCTCGCCCAGGCGACCCCTCCTTCGCCTTGGGACCTGGAAGAAGAGATCCCCGGTTCGGGCACTGGCCGCTCGGATGGCGTGGCGCGGCGCAACCTGGGGGTGGATGCCAACGGCAACGCCTATGCGCTGTGGGAATACGATCAGAGAATAGACGACCCATCTGCGGAACGATCCGAAATCCGTGTGGCGTCGCGGCCCGCTGAAGGCCCGTGGAACGCCGCAACGACCCTGGCGACACGCGGGGTCAGTTGCGGCAGTTGCCATACCGGCCGCGGCGGCATCGTGCCCGCCAGCCTGGCCGTCAATGCTGCGGGCGAGGCGCTGGCCCTTTGGCTGGGCACGGCCAGCGGCAACTCGGACAATGCCAGGCTGCACGCCGCGACGAAACCGGCCGCCGGAGGCTGGAGCACGGCGGTCGTGGTGTGCGACCGCAGCGAGGGGTGCACGTTGGACGCCACTCCGCCCGATGTGGCGCTAGATCGGCAGGGCAACGGCTATGGGCTGTGGGTGGAACAGCGAGATGACACCGATGGCGACGGCGACGTGGACTGGAACATCTTCTTCGCCCGCCGGCCGGCCGGCGGCGTCTGGGGGCCGCACGAACGGGTGAGCGACCGGCCGGTAGACCCCCAACTGCGCAACGACGATGGCGGCAGTCTGTCGCTGGCCGTGGATGCCGCGGGCAACGCGTACGCGCTCTGGTCGCCGCACACAAAGATCAACTACGCCTCGGGCCAGGCGTTTCGCTTCGCCTACCGGCCGGCCGGGGGCGCCTGGAGCTCCTCGTCCCCTGTCTCAGACAGCCTGCCGGCCGGCGAAGCCTCCGATCCGGCCATCACCGCGGACGCTGCGGGCAACGCCTACGCTGTGTGGCTGCTCAACCCGCCCGATCAGCCTGTGGTGGCGCTGCCCGAAGTGCGGTTCGCCACGCGGCCGGCCGGCGGGAGCTGGCAGCCCAGCACAGCCCTGTCGCCAGAACCCGATGCGACCACCTGGCAGAAGCACCCTGCCATCCTGGCGGACGACGCGGGCAACCTGTATGCCCTCTGGATGACGATCTTCAACTACTATCGCTACAACCTGCACTTCGCCTACCGGCCCGCGGGCGGCGTCTGGGGGCCGCGCGAGACGGTCAACCGCCAGTTGTACTCGATTGACGGCAACACGCCCCCTTCGCTCGCGGTGGACAGCCTGGGCCGCGCCTATGCTCTCTGGCGGCCGACCTACGGCGGGCCGCTCCGCTTTGCGCGGCGCGGCCGGCCCATGGAGATCCAGGGCCGCGTCCATGCCATTCCCGAGACCGATGTGGTCTTGCCGATCATCGGCGCGCCGGTCCAGCTCCTGCGCAACGGCCAGTATGTGCGCGGCACGATCACCGAGCCGCCTGATGGCCGCTTCATCTTGACTAACGTCCCCATCACGACCAACCTGGTCATCAGCGTGACGCTGCGCCACGATGAAGCCTTCCCTTCCACCTTCCAGGTTTCCTATGGCCAACGGCCCAGCAGCGGCGGGCCGGTGGTCTGGGCGGCCACGCAGCCGTTCACCCTCACAGCCGCCAGCCCAAATCCCTATCGGCAGAATATCGTCTTCGCGCCGGGCATCAACGACCCGCCGCTGCGCATTCCGGCGGGCGTCCCGGCCGGCCACCTGGACGACCTGGGCGTGATCTACTACCACCTGCACCAGGCGTGGCAACTGGCAGACAGCGTGAGCCAGCGACTGGACCTGCGGCTGCCGGTGGACATCGTCGCCTTTTCCACCTCGCCGCCCCCCAACGACGGGGTCTACTGGCTGGGGCCGATGAGCAACGGCGCGAACGCGGCCGGCCAGCCGTTCATCAACCTGGACTCCAACAACGGCCAGAGCCTCTACACCGACCCCAGCCGGCCGGACAATCGCGAATGGCACGAGTTCGGCCATCATGTAATGGCCGACACCTTCGGCGACCGCATGCCCCGACGGCCCGGCGACGTCAACCACAACGGTTACGCCAACCCCTCCACCACCGATTCGTGGGCCGAGGGGTTCGCCGAGTTCTATTCCATGATGGTGGCGCGCAATATCGCCGGCGATCCGCGGCCCGAGCTTTACGTCTGGATCAACCTGGAGGTCAACCCGGAGGGCAACTACCTGGCCTGGAACGATGAGGAGTTCGCGGTGGCGGGGCTGCTGTGGGACCTGGTGGATCCTGTGGACGCGGACGATGCCTCGCCGATCGGCGCAGGCCGTGCGACCTACGCCGACTGCGTCGAAACCTCGTTCGGAAACCTCTGGACGATCCTGGCCACCGACTGGGCCGACGCCGTGCCCCGCGCGCCGCACGCGATCACTCAGTCCTTCGGTTATGTCTACGACGTGAAGCACCTGTACGACGTCCTCAAGCTGCAGGGGGTCGGATCGCGCCACTCCCGCGGCCGTGAACACGACGACCTGGATGAGCTGTTCATCGCCCATGGCTTCTTCGCCGATCTCAACAACGACGCGCGCTACGATGCCGGCGAGGTCGTCGGTCGCACGGCGGATACTGCCCGGCCGGAGCGCCGCGGCCGGCCGGCCATTCCTGGATCTAACGTCGCCTTCCAGGCGCGCGACGCTGTGTCGGGCGCGGCGGTTGAGGTACACGATTTCCTGGTCGAGGTGCGTTTCGCGCCGCCCTTCGAGCACTACAGCTACAGCTATCGCCAGAACACAGCCGGCACGCCGGGACGCCTCTACTTCTACGGGCCTGATCCCCAGTATCAGGCGATCACACGCATCTCGGCCCTCGGCCCGCAGAGCGTCTCCACCGCCGCGCTCACCGTGACCAACGCGTTCTACTGGCAGCAGATGGCGCAGCAGCCGGCGGACGCCTTCATCCAGCATACCTTTGTGATGACGCGGCCGTTGGCGACCTTCCTGCCGCTGGCGTCTGGCGGGCGGCCAGGAAGCCAGGCCGCGGACGCTGCAAGCGCATCGGCCGCGAGAGCGCCGGCCATCGGCCGCCAGGGCCGACCGTGCCTGCCCGACGCAGCGACGCCCACCCCCACGCCCACCGCCACCCCCACGCGGCGGCCCGGCGCGCCGGTGGTGGAGAGCATCGCGCCCGCGTCCGCACCCCAGGGTGCGGACGTGCGCGTCGTCATCTACGGCTACTTCTTCGATCCGGGCGCCGTGCCCTACATCGGGAACGTCCCGCTGCGCGATGTCGAGTACCTGGGCCCAGAGCCTGCGCCGCCCAACCGGTGGCGACTGGCGGCCACGCTCCCGACCGGGCTGGCGGCCGGCGCCTACGATGTGACGGTGATCAATCCTGGAGGATTGGCTGGCGTGTTGACCAGTGGCTTCACCATAACGTCGGGGGCCACGGGGACGCCTACCCTCACGGCCACCCGGACGACCGGCACACCCACGCGGACGCCGACAGTATCGCGAACGGCCACTCCGACCGCCACGCCGACGCGCACTCTCACCCCGACGCGCACGGGCACCCCGACGCGCACGCCCACGCGCACAGCCACGCCCACGCGCACGGGCACGCCGACGCGCACGCCCACGCGCACAGCCACGCCCACGCGCACGGGCACGCCGACGCGCACACGTACGCCGACGCCAACGCCGACGAAGACCCCCTCGCCCACACCCACCACCGGCTGGCAGACCATCTTCGCCGACGGCTTCGAGTCCGCGTTCCCCGGCGACTGGCAACGCTACGGCAATCCGGGCTGGGGCCGCACGACCTGCAAGTCATCCGCCGGCAACTACAGCGTCTGGCCGGCAGCCGATGGCGCGGGCGCGGTGACGCCGTGCGCCAACAACTATCCCAACAATCTCAACGCCTGGCTGATCTACGGCCCCTTCAGCTTGCAGGGCGCCAGTGCAGCCGAAGTGACATTCCGGCGCTGGCAGCGCAGCGAGGAGGGTCACGACCTGCTGCGCTGGATGGCCTCGGTGGATGGCCAGAACTTCTACGGTTTCCAGGATAGCAGTGATAGCGGCGGCTGGGTCGCGGAGACGTTCGATCTGAGCAACGTCTACACGTTGGGCGATCTGCGCGGCCGCAGTCAGGTCTGGATGGGGTTCCAGTTCGTCAGCGATGGGGACGCCAACGATCAGGGCGCGTTTCTGGACGAGGTGGTCGTGCGGAAGCGAACCGGCGCGGCGCTCGCCGGCCCTGGCGATAGCGGAGCTGAGCGTTCGC
This sequence comes from Chloroflexota bacterium, assembly GCA_016876015.1. Lineage (GTDB taxonomy): Bacteria > Chloroflexota > Anaerolineae > CG2-30-64-16 > CG2-30-64-16 > VGOD01. The sequence continues at coordinate 143,230 of VGOD01000001.1, read as the reverse complement.
CGGCCCATGCCCGCCGGCCGTAACGGATGAGGGGACAGGAGACAGGAGACAGGAGACAGGAGACAGGAGACCTTCCCGCTCAGGCCGGTCTCCGACCGAGCCAGTTCAGTAAACTTCCCGCTCTGGCCGGTCTCCGACCGAGCCAGTTCAGTAAACTTCCCGCTCTGGCCGGTCTCCGACCGAGCCAGTTCGGTAAACTTCCCGCTCTGGCCGGTCTCCGACCGAGTCAGTTCAGTAAACTTCCCGCTCAGGCCGGTCTCCGACCGAGCCAGTTCAGTAAACTTCCCGCTCAGGCCGGTCTCCGACCGAGCCAGTTCAGTAAACTTCCCGCTCTGGCCGGTCTCCGACCGAGCCAGTTCAGTAAACTTCCCGCTCTGGCCGGTCTCCGACCGAGCCAGTTCGGTAACTTGTTTCTTGACGCGTCCTAAAGCTCCTGGCCACCAGGTGGAAGCCCGCTGATGAACGTTGAGGCAATAGACCGGTAGTCGCCTCCGGATAGCTCGGATAGGCTGCTAGAGCACCGGTCAAGTAGTCCGTCACGGGCGACCGAGGTCGCTGCAACCCCTGCGAAGTCGCCCTGCGGCGACTGAATTCAGCCGACGAAGAGCCTGTCCTGAGCTCGTCGAAGGATCGGCTTTGCGCTGGTTGCAGCGGTTTCTAACCGCCCGATAGCATTACTTGACCGATGTTCTAGCCCGCCCGACCTGCGATCCGCACCGCGCCGATCACGACGATCATCCAGCCGGCAAACAGCGCCAGCAGGTTCAGCGCCAGCCAACCAAGACCCGCCCAGCCAGACGTCAGCCGATGCAACGCGCCACGGCCAAAAAAGAGCAGGTCCACCGCGTTGGCAGCCGGATGCGAGCAGATGTACAGGCCGAGCAGCACCCCGATGCTGCCATCCGCGAGGTCCGAGCCCGTGATCGTGGGCAGGTAACGGAGCAGGCTGCCGTAGCCAAGCGCAAGCAGCACCAGCACGACCAGCACCCAGGTTTTGCGTCTGTAACGGCGCTCGTCCATAGCTGCGCTCCCTTCATTGCTTACCGGCGGGGCGCCGAGCTCGGTTCGAGAACCGGCTGGCGCAGAAACGAGTGCATGCGGCTGCTGCGTCCCTTCACCATGATCGTCGTCACAGACGCGCGCTCGGCCACCTGCACCGAGACATTGCCGAGAAGCAGACTTCTGAAAAGCGGGGTGATCTGCTCCAGCGCGGCGCTGTGGGGTTGGCTGGTGGTCAAGGTGGTTCCATCCCAACAAGAATAAAGGCGTTGGCCGCGGTTCAGCCAACGCCTACACGTATCTCCTGGCGGAGAGGGCGGGATTTGAACCCGCGATCCTTTGCAGGATACACGATTTCCAATCGTGCGCACTAGACCGGACTATGCGACCTCTCCATGGAACAATGCGATTATACCCGATGCGCCCTATCTTGCCAAATCCATCAAGCCGCGAGCGGCCGGCTGGCAGTATGACCCTCGTCATAGCCTGTAGCAGGCGCGCAGGCTAGAATGTGGCGACACTGGCGTCGCCTCCAACCCGTCGCGACGTGAAACCCGGTTGCTCGCAGCAAAGCCGGGTTTTTCTGCTTTCTGGCATGAAAAAGGCCCCACGCTCAGCATGGGGCCTTGGGCGCACAGCGGAGAGGGTGGGATTCGAACCCACGATCCCTTGCGGAATACGCGTTTTCGAGACGCGCGCACTAGGCCAACTATGCGACCTCTCCTTGTGAAGAGATTATAGCACAGCGGGGATGAGAGGGCAAGAACAGGGGCGCCCATGAAAGACAAACTCGAAGAACTGCGCCAGATGCGCGCCAACGCCAAGTTGGGCGGCGGGCCGCAGCGCATCGCGGAGCAGCACGCCAAGGGCAAGCTGACTGCGCGCGAGCGCCTGGACGCCCTGCTTGACAGCGGCACCTTCCAGGAATTGGGCCGGCTGGCCACGCACAACATCAGCGACTTCGGGATGGCCGACAAGAAGTATCCGGGCGACGGCGTCGTGACCGGGTTCGGCAAGATCGACGGCCGGCGCGTGGCGATCTACGCCCAGGACTTCACCGTGTTGGGCGGCTCCTTCTCCGAAGTGCAATCGCACAAGGTCTGCAAGATCATGGAGCGCGCGCAAGAGAGCGGCATCCCGGTCATCGGCCTGCTCGACTCTGGCGGCGCCCGCATCCAGGAAGGGGTGCGCTCGCTGGCAGCCTACGGCGAGTTGTTCGTGCGGAATGTCATGGCCTCGGGCATCGTGCCGCAAATCTCGGTGCAGATGGGGCCCTGCGCAGGCGGATCGGTCTACTCGCCCGCGCTGACCGATTTCATCGTGATGGTGCGTGGTACGAGTTTCATGTTCATCACCGGCCCCGATGTCATCCGCGCAGTGACGGGCGAACAGGTGGATTTCGAGACGCTCGGCGGCGCGGTGGCGCACAGCATTCGCAGCGGAGTCGCGCACTTCGCGGCCGACGATGAAAGGCACGCGTTCCGCCTGGTGAAGGAGCTGCTTTCCTATCTGCCCCAGAACAACAGCGAAGACCCGCCACGCGTGACGCCCTACGACGATCCGGCCCGCCGCGACGAAATCCTGGACCGGTTGATCCCCGGCGACAGCAGCGAGCCCTACGACATGCGCCAGGTCATCAGCAGCGTGTTCGATCGCGCCAGCTTTTTGGAAATCCACGCGTACTACGCTCGCAACGCGTTGGTGGGCTTTACGCGACTCGACGGCTACCCGGTGGGCGTGGTCGCGAACCAACCGCTCCACCTGGCAGGTTGCCTCGACATTGACTCGGCCGACAAGATCGCACGCTTCGTCCGTTTCTGCGATGCGTTCAATCTGCCGGTCATCACCTTCGTGGATTGTCCTGGCTATCTGCCGGGGATCGCGCAAGAGCACGGCGGCGTCATTCGCCATGGCGCCAAGGTGATCTACGCCTACTGCGAAGCCACGACGCCGAAGATCAGCGTCGTCGTGCGCAAGGCGATGGGCGGCGCCTACATTGCGATGAGCAGCAAGCAAATGCGCACCGATCTGGCTTACGCCTGGCCCACGGCCGAGATCGCGGTGATGGGACCCGAAGGCGCGATCAATATCCTCTATCGCGAGGAAATCAAGAAGGCGGCCGATCCTGCCGCCGAACGCCAGTGGCTGCTCAAAGAGTACACGGACAAATTCCACAACCCCTACTCGGCCGCGGACATGGGCCAGATTGACGAAGTGATCGAGCCCAGCTACACCCGCCTGCGGCTGGTGATGGCGCTGGAGATCCTGCGGTCGAAGGTGGCCAGCAATCCGCCAAAAAAGCATGGACTGATGCCTGTATAGATTGGTCAGTATCTTTTCAATAAGTGGGGGCCGACGGGGGTCGCAGACCCCCTGAAAGCAGGCTCGTAGGCGGTCTGTGACCGCCGTTTCCCCGGATTATTGAGAGGATACGATTGGTCATTGGTGGTTGGTATAAAGGAACCATCATGGGCGAACTGCTCGCGCAAGGCTTGATGATCGCCATCCTGGGCATGGGGCTGGTCTTTGCGGCGTTGGGGCTCCTGTGGGGACTGCTCGCGCTGCTAATGCGGCTCGGCGGCTCGCCGGCCGGGCGCGCGGCCCGCCAGGACTCGCAACTGGAGGCTGCTTCCGCCCTGCACGCGCCGCAGGCTGCGCAGAGCGACGCCAGGCAACTGACGGACGAGCGGGCGCGTGTGGCAGCCATCGCCGCCGCGGCGCTGATGTCTAACGCCGTGTCGCTCGGGCTGTCGGCGCCTGCCGGCCCAACCTTCCAGCACGGCCGCACGGCTCCTGCGTGGGTCAGCACGAACCGTGTGCGCGCCTTGCAGGCGTGGCAACCACCGCGGAGTGAAGCGTGAGACGTGAAACGTGAGACGTGAAGCGTGAGACGTGAAACGTGAGACGTGAGACGTGAGACGTGAAGCGTCAAGAGTCAACGTAAACCGGCAATCGGAAATCGAAAATCCAAAATCCAAAAGGGGTTCCGACCTTGCCTGTCTTCACTGTCGCCATCCAGGACCGTACCTATCATGTCGAGATTCCTGATCCCGCCGCGACGCCGCTCAAGGTGATCGTAGACGGGCAGGCATTCGAGGTCGCCATCGCCAGCGCGGGGATGCGGCGCGGACCGGCTGCGGCTGAGATGGACTGGCCAGCTCTGCAAGCCCGTCCGGTCGCGACTGAGATGGGACGATCAGATCTGCAGCCCTCGCCGCTTCCATCGCCGCCAGTTGCCATCGCGCGACCGGCTGTGCCTGCAGGCGCGGCTCGCGGCCGCGAGATCATCGCGCCGATGCCCGGCACGATCCTTTCTGTGGCTGTGGCTGCCGGTCAGGCCGTCGAGGTGGGTGAAGTGGTCTGCGTGCTGGAGGCGATGAAGATGAAGAACCCCATTCGAGCCACCCAGACGGGCATCGTCGCCGAGGTCATGGCGCAGCCCGGCCGCACCGTAGCCTATGGCGACCTGTTGGTCAGGTTGAGCTAGTGGGCGGCATGGAACCTGGCTGGAGCAACTTGCTGGCGCTGTTCGCGGGGGTTGCGCGCCTCACCTGGGCCAACCTGCTGATCATCGCCGTCGGCGGGCTGCTGATCTACCTGGCCATCGCCAGAGAATATGAGCCGGTGCTGCTGATCCCGATCGGCGCGGGCGCCATCCTGGCCAACATCCCCGGCGCCGGCATGGGCGTGGATGTGCGTGCGATCATGGCCGGCGAGCAGACCGAAGGGGTTCTCTACACCCTCTACAAGGCGGGCATCGAAACCGAACTGTTTCCCTTGCTGCTCTTCATCGGCATCGGCGCCATGACTGACTTCGGGCCGCTGCTCTCGAACCCGCGGATGGTGCTGTTGGGCGCGGCCGGACAGTTCGGCATCTTCGGCGTGTTGCTCCTGGCGCTGGCCACCGGCCGCTTCACCTTGCACGAAGCGGCTTCCATCGGGATCATCGGCGCGATTGACGGTCCCACGAGCATCTTCGTCGCATCCAAGCTGGCGCCGCACCTGCTGGCGCCGATCGCAGTGTGCGCCTACACCTACATGAGCCTGGTGCCGATCATCCAACCGCCGATCATGCGCCTGCTGACGACCGCCAGGGAGCGCAGCGTGCGCATGCCCTACGCCGAGCGGCCCGCAGGCCGGCGGGTGCGCATCCTCTTTCCCATCATCGTCACGCTGCTGACTGGGTTCCTGGCGCCCCAGGCCAGCCCACTGATCGGGGTGTTGATGTTCGGCAATCTGATGCGCGAGTCGGGGGTGGTGGACCGGCTGGTCAAGGCCGCTGGCAACGAGATCGCCAACGTCACCACCGTGTTTCTCGGCCTGACGATCGGCGCGACGATGGTGGGGGAGGCGTTCGCCAACGTCGAGACGCTGATCATCCTGGTGTTGGGCGTGCTGGCGTTTGCGCTGGACACCGCGGCCGGGGTTCTGTTCGGCAAGTTGCTCTATGTGGCGACTCGTGGGAAGTTCAACCCGCTGATCGGCGCTGCGGGCATCAGCGCCTTTCCGATGGCGGCGCGCGTCGTCAATCGCGCCGGCCTGGAGGCTGACTACGACAACTTCTTGCTGATGCACGCCATGGGCGCGAATACCGCGGGCCAGGTGGCGTCTGTGCTGGCCGGGGGAATCGTGCTGGCGCTGCTGATGCGCTAGCTACCGAGGAACCAATCCCAGGCTGATCTTGAGCGCTTCGTCCACCTGGCGCATGAGCGCCGCGTCCAATTGTCCGACATAGCGTTCCAGACGCCGCTTATCTATGGTCCGGATTTGGTCCAGCCTGATGGCAGAGCTCTGCGGAAGGCCGGCTGTGCCCGCGGAAACCCGAACTTCTGTCGGATAAGGCTTGGGAGGCAGGGTGGTGGTAAGCGCCGCCACGATGACCGTGGGAGCAAACGTATTGCCCGTGTCATTTTGAATGATCAACACCGGCCGATAACCTGCCTGCTCATGCCCAACGATGGGATCGAGACCGGCATAGTAGATCTGACCGCGGCGATACTCTCTGGGCATCGCTACTCCTCCCACGGCGCGTAACGATCCCACGCTTCTTGTTCGGCGACGAAGAATTCCTGAGCCAGTTGACGGCTCTCCTCAGCCCGATAAAGATAGCCTTCCTTCAGCAGCTCGCGCAACTCCTGCCGGCGCTGAGCTTCGATATATTGCTCTAGCGCCTCGCGAACCAACCGGCTGCGGCTGAAGTTCAGTTTGGCCGCCGCCTCTTCGACCTGCGACAGCAGACCCGGCGGGATGGTGACGATGATGCGCTGCATGGTGGTGACAGTGGACATATCGAGAACTCCTCCCATGAAGATGTAGCCGAAGTATATCTCGCATTGGCATACCTGTCAACACGCACAATGACCTCGAACTCCCATTTCATCCCCGGCCTCGAATTGAGCCGGCGCTTCTATCACGAGGCGGTCCGGCCGATCCTCGACGCCGAATACCCCGGCCTGGCCCACAGCGCCGCGCTGATCGGCGCCGGCTCCGAGGTTCTCGGCTTCGACACCACCATGTCGGCCGATCACCACTGGGGGCCGCGCGTCATGCTCTTCCTGGCGGAAGACGATCACGCACGCCTGGCCGACGACATCCGCGAGACCTTACGCTGGCGGCTGCCCTATTCCTTCATGGGCTATCCGACGAGCTACGCGCCGCCCGATCCGGCCGACCACGGGACGCAGTTGCTCCAGATGGTCAGCAGCGGACCCATCAACCATCGCGTGGATCTCCTCACCATCCGAGGCTTCATCCGGGGCTACCTGGGCTGGGACCCGGCTGCCAGGTTGGCGCCTGCCGACTGGCTGACCTTTCCCGAACAGAAGCTGCTCTCGCTGACGGCCGGCGGCGTGTTCCATGATGACGCCGGCCTGCAAGCCGTGCGCGAGCGATTGGCCTACTACCCGCGCGATGTGTGGCTCTATCGGCTGGCGGCCGGCTGGACGCGCATCGGCCAGGAGGAACACCTGATGGGGCGGGCAGGTTCAGTCGGCGATGAGATCGGCTCTGCGCTGATCGGCTCGCGGCTCGTGCGCGACCTGATGCGGCTCTGCTTTCTGATGGAACGGCGGTACGCGCCGTATCCGAAATGGTTCGGGATGGCGTTCAGACGGCTGGCCTGCAGCCCGGAGCTGGCGCCGATCCTGCATCGCGCGCAACTGGCGGCGACCTGGCAGGAGCGGGAGCAGCATCTGTGTGCGGCCTTCCAGTGCGTGGCCGCGCTGCACAACCGCCTGGGTCTCACCGACCCGCTGCCCGTTCAGGCCACGCCCTTTTTCGGCCGGCCGTTCCTCGTCATCTGGGGCGAACGCTTTGCCCAGGCCATCTGCGGCCGGATCACCGACCCCGAGGTGCTGGCCATCGCCCAGCGTGCGGTGATCGGCGGCGTTGACCAGTTCAGCGACAACACCGATCTGCTGTCGGATGCGAGCCGGCGGGAGGGGCTGCGGGGGTTGTATCAGTCTTCTCGCGCTTGATCGCCTCGGATGCTGGGACGAGGCCTGGCCCCAGATCGTACGCACGTTGCGCCAACAAGCCCAGCAGCGCCGAGATGAACGGCGCCATCAGCGGCGTCCAGAGCCTGACCACCCACCCGCAGCAGCGACAGCCGCCCAACCTGGCGCGCCGCCGCCCAGCCCAGCGCCGCCCGTCGTCCAGACCAGCAGCCCAGCAGACGGCGCCCTCAGCTCCGCGCCCGCCCAGGCGCCACCGCGTCAGCCCTGGCGCCCGCCCGCCGATCACCCTTGGCGGCGCCTGCCCATCGGCCGGGCCCGCTTCCGGCTGCCCGCCAAGCCCGCCGATGCAAAAACCTGAACCGCACCCGAGTTACCCTCAAGGTTTGCCAAATCGTCGCCGGGCGTTTACAATAGCGCCGATTTCTTGCCGTCAGGAGCCATCTATGCCACTCACTTTCGACTTCCCCTACGAAAAACTGATCACCTATCAGGGAACCAACCCCCGGCCGGCCGATCACGACGCCTACTGGGACAGCGCCCTGGCCGAGATGCGCGGCCTCGACCCACAAGTTGAGCTTGCGCCCGCGGCTTTTCAGGCGCCCTTCGCCGAGTGCTTCCACATGTACTTCACGGGCGTAGGCGGCGCGCGGATTCACGCCAAGCTGCTGCGGCCAAAGGACGCCCCAGCCCCGCATCCCGCAGTAGTCATGTTTCACGGCTATTCGGGCCACTCAGGCGATTGGGTGGACAAGCTGAGCTACGTGGGCCGCGGCTGTACAGTCGCCGCGCTCGATTGCCGAGGCCAGGGCGGCCTCTCGGAAGACGCCGGCGGTGTGAGCGGGAACACGCACCGCGGCCACATCATCCGGGGGATGAACGATGCGCTCGATGGCCATCCCGAGAAGCTGCTCTTCCGCCAAATCTTCCTGGACACCGCGCAACTCGCGCGGATCGTCATGGCCATGCCCGATGTGGACCCTGACCGGGTGGGCGCGACCGGCGGCAGCCAGGGCGGCGCGCTGACGGTCGCCTGCGTCGCGCTCGAACCGCGGGTCAAGCGCGCCGCGCCGGTCTTCCCGTTCCTCAGCGACTATCAGCGCGTCTGGACGATGGATCAGGCGAAAGACGCGTACCAGGAGCTAAAGGACTACTTTCGTCTCTTCGATCCGCGGCACGAGCGCGAACAAGAGATCTTCACGAACCTGGGCTACGTGGACATCCAGCACCTGGCCCCGCGCATCAAGGCCGAGATGCTGTGGGCCATGGGTCTGATGGACACCATCTGCCCGCCGTCCTCCCAGTTCGCCGCCTACAACAAGATCACCGCCCCCAAATCGCTGGCGCTCTACCCGGACTTCGGCCACGAAAACCTGCCGGGGATGAACGACAAGATTTACCAGTTCATGCTGGGGCTGTAGATCTGGCCTTCCTGGCTAGAACCACACCGTCACATCGGCCAGCGGCTTGCGCGAGAAGATCACGGGGTTGTCGGCCGGATAGCCCAGCGACACCGCGGCCACCATCTGCGTATCTTGCCCCAGCCAGGCTGCCAACTCCTCGTAGGCGTAGAAGACATCGCAGATCCAGAGCGAACCGAGGCCCAGCGCGTGCGCGGCCAGGCAGATGTTCTGGATCGCCGCGCCGACGGATTGGACGCACACGGTCTCCCAGAAGAGCTCGCCGATCGAATGGTCGAGCCACGGCCGCTTGCCATCGGTGTTGAAGATGAACACCGTGACCGGCGCTTGCTCCATGGCGGCCGCCGTGCCCTCGGCGCTGCCAACACTTTCGCCGCGCGCCTTGAACGACGCGATGCCCGCTCGCATCTGCTCGATCATCGCGTCGCGCTGGTCTTCTCGGACAATGACGAAGCGCCACGGCTGCCGGTTCTTGCCCGACGGCGCCATGCTGGCCGCGGTCAGGATCTTCTCGATGACCTCCGGCGCGATCGGATCGCGGCGGAAGCGGCGGATGCTGCGCCGCGTCGCTATCGCTTCTAACGTCTCCATCGGGTTCCTCCGGGTATCCTATGAGATGTCAGACTTCGGAAGTCTGACGCATACATCGTCACGTGATTTCGGGCATCCACACCTGCATCCCCCCTGACGCGCGGTTGTCCCAGGCGTAGTAGGGGATCGCCTTGAGGGTGCACGGACTCAACGCCGGCCGCTGGGGCCGATAGAGGTCGTTCGACCAGTCCGCCGCGTCCGCGACGAGCGTCTGACCCGTGATCACCACGACGCCGCCAAGCAGATCGGGCTCGAAGCGCGCGGCAAGCTCCGCCTGGCCAGGCAGAGCGATGCGGCCCACCGGCGCCAGGTTGTCGGCCTGCTCCAGGCAATAGACAAGCGGCCCGCGCTGAAGCGCGACCCGCCCGGCATCCTGGTTCACATCGGGATGGGCATAGACGCGCTCGATCGGCATCGCCAGGTTCAGCGTGATCCGATCGCCTGGCTGCCAGACCCGCGGCTGACCGTCGTCTGCCGGCAGGCAGGCGTAGCCGCGCTCAACCACGCCGGCCAGATCAACCGGCTCGCCGTTGATCGCCACGCTTGCCGAACGACACCAACCCGGGATGCGCAGTCGCAACCGGAACGCGAGGGGTTGCGCCATCTCCAGCCGGATCGTCACCTCGCCGCTCCACGGGTAGAGGGTCTCTTGCCGCAGGGCGAGCCCCGCGCCGCCGATGTCGAGCTTGACGCTGCTCCCCATGTACAGGTTCACGGCCACATCGCGGTCGTTTTGGCTGTAGATGTAGCCGCCCAACGAGGCCAGCAGGCGGGCGATGTTCGGGGGGCAACAGGCGCAGTCGAACCACGGCTGGCGATGGCGCTGGCCGAAGCTAGCCAGCGGGTTCTCGTAGAAAAAGCGTTCCCCATCGAGCGAGACCCCGCTGAGCACGCCGTTGTACAGGGCGCGCTCCAGCATGTCGGCATAACGGCTGTCGCAGTCGAGTTGCAGCAGCCGGTGGTTCCAGAACACGAACCCAATGGCTGCGCACGTCTCCGCGTAGGCCGTCTCGTTGGGCAGATCGTAATCCGCGGTGAACCCCTCGTTGTGGCGCGATGGCCCGATGCCGCCGGTGATGTAAAGACGCCTGGTACAGAGGTGCGTCCACAGGCGCTCGCAGGCGCGGCGCAGACCTTCGTCGCCGGTCTCCGCGGCCAGATCGGCCATGGCAGAGTAAAGGTACATCGCCCGAACCGCGTGGCCCACCACCTCGCTTTGCTCACGCACGGGCAGGTGCGACTGGTTGTACTCATAGGTGCGCGCCCAGAACTTCCGCGGATCATCGCCTCGCGCCAGCGCCTCGAGGTCGTAGTAGTGCGGCTGTCGTCCGCGCTCGTCCACGAAGTAGCGGCTCAACTCCAGATAGCGTCGCTCGCCGGTGACGCGGTAGAGCTTGACCAGCGCCAACTCGATCTCCTCGTGGCCAGGGAAGCCACGCTTCTGGCCCGGCCCCACGCCGAAGACTGTCCCGATGTAATCCGCATATCGGCAGACAACATCCAGCAGCGATCGCTTGCCGGTGGCCTGGAAATGGGCCACGGCAGCCTCGATCATGTGGCCAGCGCAGTAGAGCTCGTGCCAGTCACGCAGGTTGGTCCAGCGCTTCTCTGGCTCGACCACGGTGAAATGGACGTTCAGATAGCCGTCGGGCTGCTGAGCGCCGGCGATCAGCGCGATCACCTCGTCCAGCAGGGCATCCAGCCCGCGACCGAAGTCCATACCCGCGATGTTGGGATCGGCTGTCAGGACGTAGCTGGCTGCCTCGATCCACTTCGCCACATCTGAGTCCCAGAAGATATGTGGAACGGGCTCCTGGCCAGGCGTCCAGTCCAAACGGAACACATCAATCCGTCCCGTGGCCTTGCACTGTTCATACTCGATCGGGATCGTGCGCTCGCGGTTGACGCGCAGCTTCGGCGCCCAGAAGCCGTCGGTGATGGCGACCGCAGCGAGAGAGACCGGCTGGAAGAGCCGTGATGAATCAGCCATGGCGTCAGATCCTTTCGGACATACAGCAGCCCGATCGTCCGATTGGCGGCCGACCGGGCTGCACGGTGATTGAGTTGCCAATTCTGATACATCGTAGTGTACCACGAACGGGATGCCAGGGCAAACCGCGTCACATGGACCCGCCGCCGGCTCGTCGGAGACAGCAAGGTCTTGTCTTGCCAGCAGTTGGTGTCCACGATCCACCGCCCATCATGCTCTCATCGCGCGCAGGTTTACGAATGGCTGGCGAAGAAGCCAATCCTGGCGTATAATATGATCACTCAGGAGGAGCGTCATACATGCAACCGACCACTCTCATTCTTCACTCTGATTTCCAGATCGGCGCCGTTGACCCGCGAGTCTTCGGCGGGTTCCTGGAACATCTGGGCCGCGCGGTGTACGAGGGCGTCTACGATCCGTCGAGCCAGCACGCGGACCCCGATGGTCAGCGCACCGACGTGATGGCTGCTTTGCGCCGGCTGCGCATGACCGCCATGCGCTACCCCGGCGGCAACTTCGCTTCCGGCTACCATTGGCTCGACGGCGTCGGACCGCGCGCGCGGCGGCCTACGGTGCGCGAGCTGGCCTGGAACAGCATCGAACCGAACCGCTTCGGCACAGATGAGTTCATCCGGCTGTGCCGGGCGATGGACTGGACGCCGATGCTGACGGTCAACCTGGGCACGGGCACGCCCGAGGAGGCGCGCAACTGGGTGGAATACTGCAACTGCCCGGCCGGCAGCCAATACGCGGATCTGCGCGTCGCCAACGGCCACGCCGAACCGTTCGGCGTCAAGCTCTGGTGTCTGGGCAATGAGATGGATGGCCCGTGGCAGCTTGGCCACGGGCCGGCCGATCAATACGCCATCCGCAGCCAGCAGGCCGCCAAGATGATGAAGGATGCGGACCGGAGCATCGAGCTGGTGGCCTGCGGTTCGTGCGGCATCGGCATGGCCACCTACATGGAATGGGACCGCCAGGTGCTCGACTACCTGGGCGACTTCGCCGATTATGTCAGCCTGCATCGCTATGTGGGCAACCGCAACGACGATACGCCGGACTACCTGGCCATCACCAACTCGCTCGACCGGCAGATCGAAGAGATGGACGCCGCGTGCCGGTTCATCCAGGCCAAACGACGCAGCAAGCGGCGAGCCTATCTGTGCTTCGACGAATGGAACGTCTGGTACCGAGCGCGCGGGGGAGACGGCGCAGGAGTTTTCGCGCCCCACCTGCTGGAAGAGGTCTATAACCTGGAGGATGCGTTGGTGGTCGCGGGCTTCTTCAACAGCTTCATCCGACACGCCGACGTAGTCAAGATCGCCAACCTGGCCCAGATCGTCAACGTGATCGCGCCGGTGCTGACGTCCGGCGACGACCTGCTGGTGCAGTCCATCTTCTACCCGTTCGAGATGTACACGCAGCGTCGCAACGGCGTGGCGTTACGGGTCGCGCTGCGAGGTCCCAGCTACGAGGGCAAGACCAACGGCGTCGTGTCCAACGTGGACGCGAGCGCGATCCTCGACGCCGATCGGCTGCACGTCTTTGCCACGAACCGCAGCCTGACGGACGCCGCGCCGCTGGAGGTCGCCATCGCTGATCGCGCCATCACTGGCGTTGAAAGCGCCGAGCTGCTGACTGGGCCGGACGCTAAGGCGGCCAACACCTGGGAGCAGCCCGACCTGGTGCGCAGCCGGCGCTTCGATGGCATCCGGCCGGCCGATGGACGGGCGACCGCGCTGCTTCCGCCGCTTTCGGTGGTGGCCATGACGTTGCGAGTACAGTAGGCCGGCATCGGCATTTCACACTCGCCAGACCCGCGCTTGGTCCGGCGAGTTGTGCGCGTCGGTCTTCGGCTGGCGTAAACCATTTTGACACCGCCCGCCAGACCGCGTATAATGCATCTCGCACGGGCGAATAGCTCAGTTGGTTAGAGCGCCTCGCTTACACCGAGGAGGTCAGGGGTTCGAGTCCCTTTTCGCCCACCACGACCTTTGTGGATCGCGGATGGAGGATTGACGGCAAGCCAGGTTCTCGCGCAGGAGACCTGGCTTTTTGTTCTTGTTGTACCATAGATAACGGGAGTTACGCAGTAGATGCTCCCAGCCGGTCTGTGACCGGCGCCGTCGGCCTGAACGCGTCGTTTTCTGCGGCCTGTCGGGGGTCGCAGACCCCCTGAGAGCCTGGACTGCGTAAGTCCTGTGAATAAGCGCGTAGTAGAGAGCATCTCGATGGAGTCGCACCATGCCCGTCAAACCGGTCGCTACCGACCCCCGCCGTTCGTTGCCGAGCGTGGATCGCTTGCTGAGCCACCAGTTCTTGGCCGCCGCAGCCGCCGAGCACGGCCGCGAGCTGGCCGTAGAAGTCGCGCGGGCCGTCTTGGCCGCGGCCCGCGCGACCCTACAAGCCGGCGGCGCAACCCCGACCCTGGACGGTTTGGCCGCGGAGGTCGCCGGCCGGCTGGTCGCGACCGCGCGCGGCACGCTCTACCCGGTCATCAACGCGACCGGCGTGATCATCCACACCAACCTGGGTCGCGCGCCCCTCAGCCAGGCCGCGCGCGCGGCCATGGATGCAGTCGCCGCAGGCTATAGCAACCTGGAATACGACCTGGACGCGGGCGAGCGTGGCTCGCGCTATCTGCACGCGGAGACTTTGCTCTGCCGGCTGACCGGCGCGGAGGCCGGCCTGGCGGTCAACAACAACGCGGGCGCGATCTTCCTGGTTCTCTCCGCGCTGGCGGTCGGACGCGAGGTAGTCATCTCTCGCGGCCAACTGGTCGAAATCGGCGGCGGGTTCCGCATCCCGGACGTGTTGCGGCAAAGCGGCGCACGACTGGTGGAGGTAGGAACGACCAACCGTACGCACTTGCGCGATTTCCAGGAAGCCATCGGACCGGAGACTGCGCTGCTGCTGCGCGTGCACTCCTCCAACTTCCGGCAGATCGGCTTCACGGCCGAGGTATCACTGGCCGATATGGTCGAATTGGGCCGCAAAGCTGGCGTCCCCGTGGTGGACGACCTGGGCAGCGGGTCGCTCCTGGATACCACGCGCTACGGCCTGGCGGCCGAGCCGATGGTGCAGCAGAGCGTGGCGGCCGGCGCCGACTTGGTGACATTCAGCGGCGACAAGCTGCTGGGCGGCCCCCAGGCCGGGCTGATCGTGGGCCGGCAGGCGCTGGTCGCGCAATTGCGGCATCATCCGCTGGCGCGCACGCTGCGCGTGGACAAGAGCACCCTGGCCGGCCTCCAGGCGACCCTGCTGCACTACCTCCGCGGGGAGGCCGAACGCGAAGTGCCCGTCTGGCGGATGATCGCGGAGCCGTTGGACGCGCTCGGGGCCCGTGCGGATGGCTGGGCCGCCGCGTTGTGCGCTCGCGGCCTGGCGGCCGAAGTCATCCCATCCACGTCGGCCATCGGCGGCGGCGCATTGCCCGGCGAAACGCTGCCCACGCGCGCTGTGGCGCTGACTCACCCCGACCCCGATGCCCTGGCCGCAGCCCTGCGCCGCGGCGATCCTCCCGTGGTGGTCCGCGTCGCGGAGGGCCGCGTGCTGCTCGACCCGCGCACGACGCCGCCGGCGGAGGACAGCGCGCTGCTGGCCGCAGTGGTCGCGGCTTGGGGATGACAGGGCAGTGAGATGACCTGCGCATTACGAGGGAAGGCCCGGCCCGATCTTGGGTTGCGACAAGCCAGGAACTCGGAAACAAAGGAGCGATACATGAACGGTTTCTCTGTGGGATTTCGCCAGCCTGGGCTGGCGCTCTTGATGATGAGCCTGGCGGCTATCGTGTTGATCGGCTGCGCCGCGGCGCCGGCCGCCCAACCGGCCGCGCCAGAATCTCAACCAACCGCTGCCGCCCCTGCGCCGACCCAGGCGCCCACAACCGCGCCCGCGGCCAGCGCGACGCTTGCGCCCACTGCGCCGCCGGCGGCTACTCTCCCGGCCACCATGGCGCCGACAGTTGCGGCCGCCACCGCCACGCAGCCCGCGGCGGCGCCCACTGCTGCGGCGACGGCCACCCAACCGGCCAAGCCGGCGACTGTCAGTTATGCGAAAGATGTGGCGCCGATCTTCGAGCAGCGGTGCGTGAAGTGTCACGGCGGCGACAGAGTGGAAGAGGGGTTTGACATGAAGACCTACGCCGCCGTGATGAAAGGCTCGAACAACGGACCAGTCGTCAAACCCAGCAACGCCAAAGACAGCGAGCTGGTGATCTTGATCGTGGACGGCAAGATGCCCAAGCGCGCCGCGCGGCTTCCAGACGCCGAGATC
Organism: Chloroflexota bacterium; assembly: GCA_016876015.1. Lineage (GTDB taxonomy): Bacteria > Chloroflexota > Anaerolineae > CG2-30-64-16 > CG2-30-64-16 > VGOD01. The sequence goes on along the minus strand of VGOD01000001.1, from coordinate 127,502 downwards.
GCCAAGATCAGCGACTGGGTGAACGCGGGCGCGCCGAACAACTGAGGCAGGCCAAGACCCTGGTGAAAGAAGACCATCCGCGTTCATCCGCGCTCGGCCGCGTCCCGTCTTCAGGCCAGGTCGCAAGACCTGGCCTTGTTGTTTTCTGGGCAAATCGTGAAACCAGCCGGCGGATTGTCACGTAATGGAGGCAGATAGGAGGTCGCCATGTCTGACGAAGAACGCAAGATGATCCCGTCTGAAGCGCCGGAGGAGCCAGAAGATCTGCTGGCTGCGCAGACGCCAGAGCAGCTCCCGGCAGATGAGCCGCTGTCATCCGAAGCGCCGGCCGAAACTGCGCTCGCTGATCTATCAGCCCCAGCGCCAGCTCCCACCAACATCACCGACGACGATCGGCTGATGGCCGCGCTGGCCTGGTTCTCGATGGTCATCATCCAGCTCCCCCTGGTCTCGATCGCGCTGCTGCTGGCCCAGGGGAACAAAGAGCGGCCGTTCCAACGCTACCACGCGCTCACCTCTATCGCGTTTTGGGTTGTGGCCGCGATCTACGAGGCGCTGGCAGCCATCGTCTTCACGGTCCTGACCATCATCAGCCTCGGCTGCCTGGCGGTCTGCCTGTGGGTGATCTTCTTCCTGCCGCACCTGGTCTGTCTTTTCTATGCGTTCCAGGCTTATAGCGGGAAGGAAATGGAAATCCCGGTGCTGTCGGACTTCGTGCGCAAGCAGGGGTGGGTGTAGAACGGCTTAGAACACCGGTCAAGTCATCCGCCACGGGCGACCGAGGCTTCGTCGTGAGCTCAGCCGAACGGTCGCTGCAACGCTGGCGAAGGCGCCCTGCGACGACGAGAGCCAGCCGACGCCGAGCCTGTCCTGAGCTTGCCGAAGGATCGGCTGTGCAGTGGTGGCAGCGGTTTTCAACCGCCCGACCGGCGGGCTTGGCATTACTTGACCGACGTTCTAGCTCTGCGCCGGGGATGACGAGGAGCGCAGCGCGTCCGGCAGGGATGAATGCCCTGCCGGACCTCATGGCCGATAGCAGCCTAATCGCCAGCGCCGGCCAGACTGCGCCAACAGCCGATCGGCGGATGGCGGGCCCCAGGCGCCCTTCTCGTAGAACTCCAGTGGCGGAGCGGTCTCTGCACGCCAGCCGCCGGCGATCGGCTCGCCTCCCCGATCCCACGCGGCCTGGATCGGATCAATGATCTGCCAGCTCAGCTCGATCTCGTCGGCGCGGGCAAAGAGGGACGCGTCGCCGATCATCGCATCGAGCAATAGCCGCTCGTAGGCATCGGGCAGCGCCGCGGCGCCGAACTCCTCGCCGAAGTGAAAGCCCATCTCCACCGAACGCGTGCGCATCCCCGCGCCGGGCAACTTGGTCTCGAAACGCAGGTTCATCCCCTCATCGGGCTGGATGCAAAAGCTGAGGAAGTTGGCGTGCGGCCCCTGGTCGCCCTCCTGGGGAAAGAGCTGATGCGGCACAGCCCTGAACTGCACGATGATCTCTGTGACCTTCGCAGACAACAGCTTGCCGGAACGCAGATAGAACGGAACCCCTTGCCAGCGCCAGTTGTCCACGTTCAGCCGCATCGCCGCGTAGGTCGCCGTGGTGGAGTTGGGTTTGACGCCCGGCTCGTCGCGATAAGTGCGATACTGGCCGCGCGCAGTCTGCGTCGCGGCCTCGTCGGGCCGCAGCGGCCGGATCGCTTGCAGCACCTTCACTTTCTCATCGCGCAGAGCCTTCGCGTTGAAGGCGGCCGGCGGCTCCATCGCGGTCAGGGTCAGCAGTTGCAGCAGATGGTTCTGGAACACGTCGCGCAGCACACCTGCCGCATCATAGTAGCCTGCCCGCTGCTCCACCCCGACTGACTCGGCCACGGTGATCTGCACATGGTCCACGTAATTTCGATTCCACAGCGGCTCGAAGATCGCATTACCGAACCGAAAGACCATGATGTTCTGGACTGTTTCTTTGCCCAGGTAGTGGTCAATCCGATAGACCTGGCTTTCGTCGAAAACCTGGTGCACCTGGTCATTGAGCGCCCGTGCGCTGGGCAGATCATCGCCGAACGGCTTCTCGATGATGATGCGCGTGAAGCCCTGCCCGGTTGCAGGGGGGTCTTGGCGATTGAGCCTGGCCGCGCCCAGTTGCGCCACGATCACCGGGTAGAGCTGCGGCGGGGTCGCCAGGTAGAAGAGGTGGTTGCCGCACGTTTCGCACGCCTCATCCAGCTCCAGCATCTGCCGGGCCAGGCTGCGGTAGGTCGCGGGATCGTCGTAGTCGCCCCGACTGTAGTGCAGACGGCTGGCGAAGCGCGGCCAGGCTGCGTCGGCCGACTCGATGCGCGGATCGGACGCGGGATGGATCAGCCGGGCGTGCTCCTGGACTCCTGCGCGCAGGTGGGCGCGGAAGCTCTCGTCGTCGAATGCGCTGCGCGCGACGCCGATCACGGCGTATTTCGGCGGCAGACGACCCTCGACATCGAGCGTATGGAGCGCAGGAATCAGCTTGCGCTGCGTCAAGTCGCCGCTCGCGCCGAAGATGACGATCGTGGTGGGGGGAGGAACGGGAACATCCATGACAGCACCGGTTTCAGACATGGTCGCTCGACTGAGCGTGATGATCATACTATAGCAGAGGGCCGATTGCAAACGCCGACGAAGGCGATCTCCTGAGAAGCTTGACGGCTACGGTCAAAGGCTTTAGAATGGCGATCATCATGAGCAATACCACGCGCCGTCGGCGCATCAACCTTAGCCTATCCGGCGTCCTCACGACACTGGCGATGCTCGTGCTGCTCAGTCAGCTCGGCATCGCGGTGTTCGAGTATGCACGGCACGGCCTGGCCGCGCTCACGTTCCCCTTTCCCCTGGAGTATGGCGAAGGGGCCATCCTGGATCAGGTCTTGCGGCTGGCCCGCTTGGAGAACATCTATCGCCCCCACCTGGCCGGCCCACCCTTCACGATCACCCATGACCCACCGCTGTTCCAGTCGGTGCAGGCGCCCTTTGCGCTGGTTTTCGGCCCAGCGTTTTGGTATGGCCGCGGCATCTCGCTTGTGAGCACGCTCCTGGCCGCGCTCTTCCTCGGCCTGACGCTGCACACCGTCACTGCCGATCGCGTGGCGGCGGCCGCCGGCGGGCTGACCCTGCTGGCTTTCCCGCCCATCCTGCAGTGGTCCGCATTCGATCGGGCTGATTCATTGGCGCTGGCGCTGAGCTGGGCAGGGTTGTTCGTGATCGTCCGCTGGCCCGACCGCCGCGGCGGGGCAGCGCTGGCCGGCATCCTGTTCGTCGGAGCCCTCTACACCCGGCTCTCCTATGGCGTGGTCGCGCCAGTGACCGCGCTGATCTGGCTGCTACAGGGCCGGCGCTATCGCCGCGCTGTGGCCCTGGCAGCCTGGCTTGGCGGCAGCGGCCTGGCGCTTTTCCTGGCGCTGAACGGGGTTACGGCCGGCGGGTTCTACTTCAACCTGGCCGCGGCCAGAGCGCCCAGCTTCTCGCATGTCGGCCTCATGGCGCATCTCACCGGGCTGCTCCTGAACGCATGGCTGCTGTTGTTGGGCGCCGTCGGGTTCATGGTGGTGGAGCGATGGTGGTATCACACCCGGTCATGGCCGCTGGTCACGCCCTATCTGTTGAGCGCCGCATTCGTCTTGCTCTTTGTGGATCGTTCCGGCGCCGGCCCGAACATGGTGTATCAGTTGGCGGCTGCGTTTTGCCTGGCTGCGGGCGCGATCATCGCGTGGCCGGGGCGAAGCTCCTGGCTCCGGGTGATCGCCATGCTGCTGTTGGCGCTGCAAGTCAATTGGTTGGTCACGTGGACGCGCAACGACTATGCGCCGGTCACCATGCAAAAGGCGTCCCTGGCGTCTGAAATCGCTCACCTGTCGCAGATTGTGCGCGATGCGGCCGGCCCGGTGCTGGCCGATGAGTACATGGGCCTGCTCCCCGCGGCCGGCCGGCCGCTCTACTTGCAGCCCGCCGAGTTCGCGCAACTGCATCGGGCTGGCCGGTGGGATGCGAGCGAGCTGCTCGCCTCGATCCAGCGCCGGGAGTTCTCGGCCATCCTGCTCTATGAGCCGCCCTTCGGCGCGCCGATGATCGTGGCGCGCTGGCCGCCGGCCGTCCGCAATGCGATTTGGACCAACTACGAACCACGCTGGTGGACGCCTGCGCAGGCGACGTTGGCCTACGTGTGGGTATATGTCCCGCGACAATAGCAGCCCCGAGCCCGATCACGTCTAGAGCTCCTACGCCGTCCAAAAGCCATTTGACAGACCCTATCGCCTTGTGCTAGACTTAAGCCCGTTCAGTGTTCCACCCCTCACCACCCGACAGGCATAACGCAGCCCCTTGTGGGGCGCCCCGGCGGGCAGAGCAGCGCCGCCGACGGGCGCAAGGCCCTATACTACGTCAATGTGTCGGGTAGTGAGTTCCACCCTACCATGCCCACAGCATGTGGAGGCGCTGTTCAGACGACCGGCAGGTCAAAGGAGGCAGACTATCGGCTGAAACCAGAGAAAAGCTAACCCACTTGGTCAGGAATGGATTATCCGTCTACTTCCACTTCAAAGAGGAGGAACCGAAGATGAAGTCCCGTATCCTGCAGTTGTGCAGCATTCTTGTGATCTTGGGGCTGCTCGCGGCGGCCTGCGCGCCGGCGCCTGCGCCCGCGCCCGCGCCGGCCGCGCCTGCCAAGGCTGAGCCGACGAAAGCCCCCGAACCGGCGAAAGCCGAACCGACCAAGGCGCCAGCCGCGCCCCCCGCTAAGGAAGACTACACCAAGGCCGAGCGCAAGGACACCGTCATTTTCGACATTGACGGCGGCCGCGTCGTGACCCCCGATCTCTGGAATCCGTACACTCCGGGCGCGCGCCGCGATCACGGCTACCATCAGGCCATGCTCGAACCGCTCTTCATGCTCAACTACCAGACCGGCAAGATCGAGCCGTGGCTCGGGGAGAGCTTCACGGCCAATGACAAGCTCAATGAATGGACGCTCAAACTGCGCAAAGGTGTAACCTGGAGCGACGGCAAACCCTATACTGCTGACGATGTTGTGTTCAGCGTCGGGTTAGCGATGAAGAATGTTGAGTTGACCGGTTCTAGTACCGCGGGCGTCCGAACGTGGGTGAAAGAGGTGAAAAAGGTAGATGACCACACCGTTCTGTTCATCCTGACCAACCCCAACCCGCGTTTCCAGCTAGATCACTTCTCGGTCAAGATCTGGGGTGAATTCACCATCGTCCCCAAGCACATCTGGGAAGGTCAGGACCCGATGACCTTCAAGTTCTATGACAAGGACAAGGGTTGGCCTGTGGCCACCGGGCCATACAAGCTGGCTTCGATCAGCGAGACCGAGTTCACCTACATCCGCGACGACAACTGGTGGGGCGCCAAGGCCGGCTTCAAGCCGCTGCCCATCCCCAAGAAGCTGGTCTGGACCTGGGCCGGCCCCGAAGAGACACGCGCCGCTCTCATGGCTGACAAGAAGCTGGACAGCCTGATGGACATCACCCTGGGCGCGTTCCAGGCGATCAAGGCCAAGAATCCGAACGTGATTGCATGGTACGACAAGCTGCCCTACGCTACCCTCGACCCCTGCTCCCGCACCTTCGAGTTCAACACCACGCTTCCGCCCTGGAACGATCCCGAGATGCGCTGGGCGATCAACATGCTGATTGACCGCGAGAAGATCGTCAAGATCGCGTACGAAGGCACCACGGTCGCATCGGTTTCGCCGTTCCCGGCCTACCCGCCGCTGAACCGCCTGACCGATCTGATGAAGGGCGACCCGAACTACGACAAGCTGTGGAAGGTGGATCAGGCCGCTGCTGAGGCGGTCTTCAAAGCCAAGGGCTGGGCCAAGAAGGGCAACTACTACGAGAAGGACGGCAAGCAGCTCGCGATGACGATCGAGACGCACGAGGCGTTCATCGAGAAGCAGCGCATCACCGACCAGCTCGTCGAGATGTTCCAGGCCGCGGGCATCAACGCCACGCATCGCAAGATCGCCGGCGCCACCTGGGGCGACAACCTGGCCTTCGGCAAGTTCGAGGTGCGCATGGGCTGGCAGAACTGCGGCTCGATCAACGAACCGTGGGCCACCCTCAACACCCTGAACGCCTCCTGGCTGAAGCCGGTCGGCGAGCGCGCCAGCGCCAACGGCTGGCGCTGGGACAACAAGGAGTTCTCGGCTCTGGTTGACCAGATCGGCACCCTGCCGCTGGGCGATCCCAAGATTGACGAGCTGACCAAGAAGGCGCTCTCGATCTACTACAAGGAGCTGCCGACGATCCCGGTGACCCAGGCCAAGAAGCTGATCCCGTTCGACACCACCTACTGGACCAACTGGCCCTCCGCCACGAACAACTACATGGCAAGCTGGACCTGGTGGCAGACGACGCACAACATCATCCATAACATCAAGCCGGCGAAGTAAACCGGCCCACTCGCTGCGTCATTGCGAGGAGCGTCGTTCGCGATGCAGCAATCCCGATCTTGAGATTGCTGCAGGGCAAATCCCGCCCCTCGCAATGACTGCCCTGGAAATAGCCTTCCAGAGCTGTGGCCGGTCTCTGACCGTGCCACGGCGGGCACGGTCAGAGACCGGCCCGAGCGAGTTGCGCACGCCACGCTCTCAGGCGGTCTGTGACCGCCGTCGGGCTGCAAGAAAACAACCTGGTCCAGCTAACGCCGCCGGTCACAGACCGGCTGGGAGCATCTACTGCGTAGTTCCTGTCATCTGATAGCGGTTCGCTGAAGGTAAGAGGTGTATCTATGCGTGGTCTCACAGCAGGCTACGTCGTCCGGCGTGTCTTGATGTTCTTTCTGACCGTGTGGCTCGGTACGACGATCATCTTCATCATTCCGCGCCTGGCGCCCGGCGATCCGGTCGCGGCGATGGTCAGCCGCATGATCAACCAATCCGGCTACATCGAGAACTCGGCCGAGTTGATCGAAGCCTGGCGCAAGAAGTTCGGCCTGGATGCTCCCATGTACATCCAGTATGCTCGCTATCTGTGGAACATGCTCCGCTTCGACATGGGCTATTCGCTCTCGCAATTCCCACAGCCGGTGATCGCTACCCTGCGCCGCGGCTTGCCCTGGACCATCGGCCTGCTCAGTATTGCGGTCATCCTCTCTTTTCTCTTTGGCAATACCACCGGCGCTCTACTGGGCTGGCGCAAGACGCCGGCCTGGCTCAAACGAATTCTGCCGCTGAGCCTCTCTTTCACCTCTATTCCGTTCTTCATGCTGGGAATCATCCTGATCTATGTTTTCGCCTTCGGGCTGAGGTGGTTCCCCTTCTCCAAAGGCTACAGCGACAGCGTCCCCGGCCTGAACTGGCAATTCATCATTGACGTGATCTACCACGGCACGCTGCCCGCGCTCGCCATCGTGCTCACCTCGATGGGCGGCTGGGCGCTGGGAATGCGGGGGATGATGATCTCGATTGACAGCGAGGACTTCCTGATCCTGGCGCAGGCCAAAGGTCTTCCCATGCGCCGGATTTTCATGTGGTACGCCGTGCGTAACGCCGTCCTGCCCCAGTTCACCGCGCTGGCCCTTAGTTTGGGCGGCATCGTCGGCGGGTCCATCCTGGTGGAATATATCTTCGCCTATCCGGGCATCGGCTACGTCTTCTATCAGGGGATCGTCAACCTGGATTACACCGTGATTCAAGGAGTGGCCTTCCTGCTCATCATGGCGACTTCGACGACGGTGCTAATCATTGACCTGATCTACCCCCTCATTGACCCACGCATCACGTATCAGAAGAAATAGCCAGGAGAGGCAACAATTCGGTGTCATTGCGAGTTTCCCACGCCGCGGGGCGCCATGCGCCCCGGCAACAACATCGCGTACACTGGTTTCGAGGCTGTGCGAAGCCTCCTTTAGGATTAGCCGGTTTGGTCGTCTGAGCGCCAGACCGCCTAAAGGCTCGAGACCGTCCCTTGGGAGATTTCCTAAGCAGGAACGGCGTTTGCGCCGAAGCAATCCCAAACTGCGAGGATGAGAACGCTTCGGGCCACAGACCAGCCCCCGCAGTGGCGCTGGCCGAATGATTTCGTGGAGAGTAAGCATGGCAGAATCGGCGATCATGCAGGACCTGGATACCACCACATCCAAGTCTGCCCGGCGTTTCAGCCGTTGGGATAACCCCTGGTTCAACACCAAGTTCCTGATCGGCGCGGGGATGGTGCTCTTTATCGTCCTCCTGGGGCTGGTCGGGCCGCTCTTCTGGGACACCAGGCTGGCCCGCGTCGGCTCGGCCGAATTGAACCTGCCGCCGATGGGGATCACCGTCGAGGTAGACGGGATCAAGTACGTCGGCACAGCCAAGAACCCGTTGGGCACCGAGAGCAACGGCCGCGACATGTTGGCGCTGCTCATCACCGGCGCGCCGATGTCGCTGCAGGTCGGCGTGATCGCGGCGCTGATAGGCATGGGCGTGGGCATCGTGCTCGGCTCGGCGGCCGGCTACCTGGGCGGCTGGGTGGACAACGTCATCCGCACGTTGGCCGACTCGGTCATCACCATCCCGGCGCTGGCCGTGCTGATCACGATCTCGGCTTACGTGCGGCAGATCGAACTGAGTACCATGGCGCTGATCCTGGCGCTCTTCGCCTGGCCCGCACCCACCCGCTTTGTGCGCGCCCAGGTGCTCACCTTGCGCGAACGCGGCTACGTGCGCATGGCGCGGCTGTCGGGGGTGCCGCCGCTGGAGATCATGCTCAAAGAGATGATGCCCAACATGCTGCCGTGGATCGCGGCCAGTCTGTCGGGCAACATCACCGGCACGATCCTGGCCGCGTCGAGCCTGGAGGCGCTGGGCCTGGGGCCAACCCGCATCCCCACCCTGGGCATGACGATCTACTACGCCATCCGCGCGGTGGCGATGCTGCGGGGCATGTGGTGGTGGCTGGGCTTCCCGATCCTGACCCTGACGATCATCTTTGTCGGCTTCTTCTTGATCGCGACCGGGCTGGATGAAATCGCCAATCCCCGGCTGCGGGGGGTGAAGGCATGATCGCACAGCCCGCATCCAATTTCGTTCGCGCGTCGCAGGCCAACCGCGAAGTCGTCCTGGATGTGCGCAATCTGCGCATCCACTACGAAACCCCGAAGGGCGATGTCATCGCCGTCAACGGCATCAGCTTCCAGGTCTACAAGGGCGAGATCGTCGGGTTGGTCGGCGAGTCGGGCTGCGGCAAAACGACCGCCGCGATGGGCATCCTCCAGCTCGTGCCATCGCCGGGGCGCATTCTGGCCGGCGAAATCCTGATCAACGGCCTCGACATGCTGGGGCTGACCGGCGAGGAGCTGCGCGAGCGGCGTTGGCGCGAGCTCTCCCTCATCCCGCAAGGCGCGATGAACTCGCTCAACCCGGTGATGCGGGTGCGCGACCAGATCGGTGACGCCATCATCACGCACGAGGGCCAGCAGCCCAAAGACAAGCTCAAGGCGCGCATCCTGGAGCTCTTCGCGCTCGTCGGGCTGCCCCCGCGCGTATACGACCTCTATCCGCACGAGCTGAGCGGCGGCATGAAGCAGCGCGCCTGCATCGCCATGGCGATCGCGCTCAGCCCGCCCGTCATCATCGCGGACGAGCCGACCAGCGCGCTCGATGTGGTGGTGCAGCGCGTGGTCGCGCAGACGCTGCTGGATGTCAAGGAACGGCTGGGCGTCTCCATGATCATGATCGGCCACGACATGGGGTTGCAGGCGCAGATGGTGGATCGCATCATCGTGATGTACGCTGGCAACATCGTCGAAGTGACGCCTGTCTTCCCCGCCTTCCATAATCCCTTGCATCCGTACACGCAGCTCTTGATCTCATCCATCCCTTCCATCAGAGAGCGCAAACCGCTCAAGATCACCACGGGGCTGACGCATGATCTACGCAACCCGCCGCCGGGCTGTTCTTTCCAACTGCGTTGCCCCCACGTCATGGATATCTGCAAGAAGACGCAGCCGGCGATGATCGAAAGGGAACCGGAACATCGGGTGGCCTGTTACCTGTACGGCAAAGAGGAGGCGAAAGGATGACGACGGCCACACCGTTGCTCGAAATCCGCAATGCGACCAAAGTCTACGGCGGCGGCTTTCTACAGAGCGGCAGCCGGGTCGTCGCGCTGCAAAACTTCAGCATGACGATCCCCGAGAAACCGGCGGTCATCACAACGATCGCCGGCGAAAGCGGCAGCGGCAAGACGACGCTGGCAAACGCGATCCTCGGCTTCATCAACCTGACTGCGGGTCAGATCTTCTACCGGGGCCAGGACATCACGACCCTCACGGGTCAGGACGCAACCAACTACCGCCGTGAGGTGCAGGCCGTTTTCCAGGACCCCTACGAGGTCTACAACCCGTTCTACCGCGTCAAACACATCTACGACATGGTCATCGCGCACCTGGACCTGGGTTATACCAAGTCGCAGGCGCGCGAGGTGATCGAGCAATCGTTGCGGGTGGTGGGCTTGCGCGGGGAAGAGGTGCTGGAGAAATATCCGCACCAGCTCAGCGGTGGGCAACGCCAGCGCGTGATGGTGGCGCGGGCCTACATGATGAACCCGAAGCTAATCATCGCGGACGAGCCGGTCTCGGCCGTGGACGCTTCGCTGCGCGCCATGATCCTCGACGTGATGCTCAAGCTGCGCGACGACCTGGGCGTGTCGTTCCTCTACATCACCCACGACCTGAGCACCGCGTACCAGATCGGCGACGACATCTTCGTGCTGTACCAGGGTTCCATCGCGGAGCGCGGCCGGACGGTGGATGTGATCGAGCGGCCTCATCATCCCTACGTCCAGATGCTCATCAACTCGGTGCCCGTGCCCGACCCCGCGGTGAAATGGGGCGCGGTGCTGGAGGGGGTGGCCGATGAGTCGTTGCGCGCCACGGTGGAGAGCGGCTGCCGCTTCTATCCCCGCTGCCCCAGCCGGATGGACCGCTGCCTGCAGGCCATGCCGCCGCTCTACGCGGTAGATGGCCACGAACAGCAGGCCGCGTGCTACCTGTACCACAAATAGAGCGCGCCTGGCGCTTCCCAAGAGCGCCAGGCGTGTGAATGGCCGCGTGCTCCATACGATCGTGTACCCGCCGTCCCCCAGCAGGGCCACGCCCAGGATCAGCGACGCCTTCTCGGAGCAGAGGCCAGACCACTGCCTGCGCGACGCTCGACCGCGGCCATCTCCTCGGCCGTAGAGAGGATGCGCAACGCCCATTTCTCACTCATACAGCCGCTTCATCCTTCATCTTTCCCTGTTGACCTCGCCAGAGACGTGTTATCGTTCAAGATAGCATCTTACCTGATCGGCGGCCTGAAAGCCTTCCAACCAGGTCATCTTCGTCTTGGTAGCCTCGTCCAGGTATTTCTTGACGTTCGTCTGGATGACGCCGCGTGCCGCGTCTTTCTTCAACGGCTCATTGCGAAGCGGATTGTAGAGTCGCTCGCGCAGCATTGCGCCGAACTGCGCCACAATCGGATGTCGGATATTTTCAACAAAAGAAACAGCCCGGCGTTTGGTGGTACGCCGGGCTGTGCGGGTTGACTGCGTTTCAGAGTCGCTCATCGCGCGAGCATTTTACCCCTGCCGCTCATCTTTGGCAAACGGTGCTGATCCCATCATGGGTCTTCCGATCGCGATCGTCGCGGCGACGAAATAGTGATCGCTCGGGAAGCGCCCATCGCGGCCATTGCTGATCACCTCGGCGGCTGTAACTGCGATCGCTCCGCGCGCGAAAATCCAGTCCATCTTGCCGATGCGTGAGACGAATTCAGGCCCCTGGAAGGCGTGATAGGTGTAGCCAGGATCCTCCGTCCTGTGAATCGCGGCATAGGTGTCGTTCCATCCGCCGCGGCGGATGACTGCGATGGCCGGGTTGGTGTAGTCCGCGTTCATGTCGCCGGTGAGGAGCTGGGGATAGCTGTCGCCATACGCGGCCGCATCCTCGACGATCAGCCGCGCCTGGTTCTCGCGAGCGAGCTGGCTGACGTGATCCAGGTGTGTGTTGACGACGCGGAACTCCGCGCCGGTCGCGCGGTCTTCGAGCCGCACCCAGTTCGCCAGCCGCACGCACGCGCTATCCCACGAGCTTGATCCTGGCACGTGGGGCGTCTCCGACAGCCAATAGCCGCCGGCCGAGATGCGCCGAAACGCGTCCCGGCGGTAGAAGATCGCGTTCATGGGGCGCCGGCCGGTCGGCTCATCCGCCATGGCGAAGGTCGCGAACTCCGGCAGGGCCGTCGCCAGGTCGTCGAACTGCTCGCCCCACATTTCCTGGAAGCAGATCACGTGCGGACTTCGGGAGCGGATCACTTCGGCGCACAGCTCCTTGCGAAGGGGCCAGGCGTTCGCGCCATCCTGCGCGCCGAAGTAGCGGATGTTGCAGGTCAGGATATTCACAGACTGCTCTCCATGATCACACGTACAGCTCAGGGTTCTTCCGTTCGCGGCAGTTTGTGCTCAGCCATTCCCGAGAGCGACCGATCCGCGGATGATCCCACTTCCTGGCGCCGGTCGGGCACTTCTTGACGCACGCCGTGCAGAGGATACAGGAAGCAGGGGCGGTTGCCACAACCTCACCGACGACGATCGCCGCGGTCGGACAGGCGCGTGCACAGTCGCTGCACTTCACACACAGGGCCTGGTCGGTGATGGGCGACACATCGGTCGGCGGAATCCATTCCCGGTACGGGTAGGCGCCCGACGCCTGCAACGGCGGCGTCCCGCGCAATGCGGCGGGCGCAGCCAGCCTCTCCCGAATCATCGCGCCGAACTCCTGCGCCTGCACCAAGTCGAGCGCATCGGGCCGGCCGTGCGCGATGGGCGTGGCTTCGGTGGAATACGAGTGCTCGCCGATGAACGCAGCCGCGGCGATCGGGACGAAGCCTTGCTCGGTCGCCAGGTCACGCAACTCCAGCAGCGCACCCTCGTAGGCCCCGGTTCCCGTACACGACGACGATGCCGGCCGGCGTCTCGCGCGCCCTCAGCCGGCGCATCCGCCGCGCTGCTTCGGCCGCGATCCGGCCGCCGTACACGGGCGCGCCGATGATCGCCAGTGCGTCCCGCATCTCCGCAAGCCGCCGCGTCCCCATCTCTGGGGGCGTCAAGTCTAGCGGCTCGGCGGCGGGGAGTTGAGTCCCACGGGCGATAGCCTCCACGATGCGCGCGGTCGTGCGCGTGGGAGAGAAGAAGATCGTTCGGACCAGTTCGATCGGCATGAGGGCGCAGCCTCCAGGCTCAGGCCGGGCGATCCGAGAAGCCGCCCGCTTCGGCTCGCGCCAGCACCGCGTGGATCGTCGCCGCCAGCGCCTTCGCCGACTCCGTGCTGAGTTCCACTGCGACGCGCGCGCCCGGCCCCAGCGGTCGCGCAAAGTACGCGTTGATCAACTCCCCGCCCGCGCCGGGGATCGTCACGGTTTCAGCCAGCATCGCTTCGTACAGGTCTGTTTGATACACGCTGGCCTCCTGCGCTCTATGGTCTGGATGGCTTGATGAACGGCGATGGGTACGGGGAATCTCTCCGAGTTTCCGTTGCACGCCCCATGGGGCGGCGAGCTGATAGTCAGTGAAGCGCCTCAATTATAGGCGAGAATCAGTATCGGTCAAGTTGGTTCGATCGCTGGGTTGCAGCAATTGGACGGCGCTGCGCTGAAGATCTCGACGGGGGTTGGCGCGAATCGGTAGACTGTGCAGGCCACCTCTTACACTCTGCTAACACTTCGCCAACGCTGTGCTAACGGGCAGTTGGTAGATTGGTATAGTGGTAACTTGGTGAACTGGCTGTCGCATGGCGGAGCGCCATCGCCCAATCTACCAATCTACCAATTTACCAGTTTGAGGTGTTACCATGCGTCTCGATAAATTCACCCAGCGCGGGCAGGAGGCGATTCTCGCTTCTCAGGAGCTTGCGCAGACCTATAACCACAGCCAGATCGAGCCGGAGCACCTGCTATTGGCGCTGCTCCAGCAAGCGGACGGCGTCGCGCCGGAAATCATCAATCAGATCGCTGCGGCCGATAGGGGTGATCCCTCAGCGGTCGCCCCCACCGCGGTCGCCCTGCAAAGCCAGCTCGAGGCCGACCTGGCGCGGCGGCCCAAAGCCTACGGCAGCAACGTCCAGCCGGGCGTGGGCGGCCAGCTTGGCCGCGTCTTCCAGGATGCGCAGACCGAGGCCGCGGCCATGCGCGACGATTACGTCAGCACCGAGCACCTGTTGCTGGCGCTGGTCGGCCCGAACGGGAACGGCGCGGCAAAGCTGCTCGGCCGGCTCGGCATCACGCGCGACCGCGTGCTCGCCGCGCTCACCGCGATTCGCGGCAGCCAGCGCGTCACCAGCCCCAACCCGGAAGGGACTTACAAGGCGCTGGAAAAGTATGGCCGAGACCTGACCCAGATGGCGCGACAGGGCAAGCTCGACCCGGTCATCGGCCGCGACGAGGAGATCCGCCGCACCATCCAGATCCTCAGCCGGCGCACCAAGAACAACCCGGCGCTCATCGGCGAGCCGGGCGTGGGCAAGACCGCCATCGTCGAGGGGCTGGCGCAGCGCATCGTGCGCGGGGACGTGCCAGAGGGACTGAAAGACAAGCGCGTGGTCGCGCTCGACATGGGCGCGCTCGTCGCTGGCGCCAAGTACCGCGGGGAGTTCGAGGAGCGGCTCAAGGCGGTGCTGAAGGAGATCACCGACGCGAATGCGGGGGCGCAAGGCCTTGCGCCCGTACTCCTCTTCGTCGACGAGCTGCACACGGTCGTCGGCGCGGGCGCGGCCGAGGGCGCCATGGACGCCTCCAACATGCTCAAGCCGATGCTGGCGCGTGGCGAGCTGCACGCTATCGGCGCAACCACGCTGGACGAGTATCGCAAACATATCGAGAAGGACCCGGCGCTCGAGCGGCGCTTCCAGCCGGTGCTGGTGGATGAGCCATCGGTGCAGGACACCATCTCGATCTTACGCGGGCTGAAGGAACGCTACGAGGTGCACCACAACGTGCGCATCACCGACGCGGCCGTCATTGCTGCGGCCACGCTGTCGCACCGCTACATCGCCGACCGCTTCCTGCCCGACAAGGCGATTGATCTGATTGACGAGGCGGCCAGCCGGCTGCGCATGGAGATCACCTCGGACCCGGCCGAACTGGACGAGATCAAGCGCCGCGCTATGCAGCTCGAGATCGAGCGCGAGGCGTTGAAGAAAGAAAGCGACGAAGCCTCGAAGACGCGGCTGGCGACTATCGAGCGCGAGCTGGCCGATCTGCAAGAGGAGC
Organism: Chloroflexota bacterium; assembly: GCA_016876015.1. Lineage (GTDB taxonomy): Bacteria > Chloroflexota > Anaerolineae > CG2-30-64-16 > CG2-30-64-16 > VGOD01. The sequence continues at coordinate 112,225 of VGOD01000001.1, read as the reverse complement.
GGCGCAGCCTGGACGCGCGGCTGGGTCACGAGCGCGAGGTCATCGAGAAGGTGGCGGCGTTCAAGCAGGAGATCGAGCAGACCCGCCACGCGATGGAAGAGGCGCAGCGCCGCTACGACTACACCCGCGCGTCCGAGCTGCAATACGGCAAACTGGCCGGGCTGGAACGCTCGCTGCGCGAGGCCGAAGGTCAGTTGAGCGAGATGCAACGCCGCGGCATGTTGCTGAAAGAAGAGGTCGGCGCCGAAGAGGTGGCCGAGGTCGTCTCAAGCTGGACGCACGTCCCGGTCAGCAAGCTGCTGGAAGGGGAAATCCAGAAGCTCCTGAAGATGGAAGATCGGCTGCACGAGCGGGTGGTCGGCCAGGACGAGGCGATCCGGGCCGTGGCGAGCGCGGTTCGTCGCGCCCGCGCCGGGCTGCAAGACCCGAACCGGCCAATCGGCAGCTTCATCTTCCTCGGCCCGACCGGCGTCGGCAAGACCGAGCTGGCCCGCGCGCTGGCCGAATTCCTGTTCGACGACGAGCAGGCCATGATCCGCATTGACATGAGCGAATACCAGGAGCGGCACACCGTCAGCCGGCTGATCGGCGCGCCGCCCGGCTACGTGGGCTACGACGAGGGCGGGCAGCTTACCGAGGCGGTCCGCCGCAAGCCGTACAGCGTGGTGCTCTTCGACGAGATCGAGAAGGCGCATCGCGAGGTGTTCAACACGCTGCTGCAACTGCTCGACGACGGCCGGTTGACCGACGGACACGGCCGCACGGTGGACTTCAAGAACACCGTGGTGATTATGACCTCGAACATCGGCAGCCAATACATCAACGACCCGGCGCTGACCGATGCTCAACGCTCCGAACGGGCGATGAATGCGCTGCGCCAGGCCTTCCCGCCAGAGTTCCTGAATCGGGTGGACGAGATCGTGGCGTTCCACAGCCTGACCCGCGGCGACCTGGGCAAGATCGTCGAGATCCAGCTTCGCCGGCTGGGCAAGATGTTGGCCGAGCGCGGGCTGACGCTGCGCCTGACCGACCGCGCCCGCGACTTCGTGGCCGAAGCGGGCTACGCTCCGGCCTACGGCGCGCGGCCGCTGAAGCGGGCGCTCCAGCAGCACGTGCAGGATCCGCTGGCGCTGGCGCTGCTGGCGGGGAAGTTCGGGCGCGGGGATGCGGTCGTGGCGGATGTGGAGGGCGGGGGGATCGTGTTTGCGAAGGAGGCAGATCGGCCAGTGTATCGCCGCTCAACGGTGACTCGCTGACCTGATTCGCCTCATCGTGAAAGTGATGGGGCGCGGTCGCCCTGTCAGGATAGTGCGGCGCATTGTCCCACCGCAGCAGAGGACGATCTGTGAATAGCTGGTAGGCGTAATCTCGGAAGGCCGGCTCGTGGTGTAGCCAAACCTGGAACTCGTATCGCTCACCCTTCGATGACTTCATCGCCAGCCGGCAGCGCACTTAGAGTTCGATCTTTCCCCACGGCGTTTCGTCGTGCTGGATCACCCACACCGTCTCGACCAGCCGATGCCCGTGCAGGAAGGCCAACAGATCAGTTACCAGCGCGGCCACTGCGCAGTCCCTCGTAGGCCCGTTTCCAGTCAGTTAACATGCGCAGGGCCGATCGCCAGGCCAGCCAGTCATCTTCCTCTTCCGGCGTCGCCCGACCCTGTAATCGCCCACTGAATGCCTCGAAATCCCATCATACAATCGTCTCACAGAAAAGTCAACGTCGTGCGCGACTTGATGGCCGAGGCCGGCTACGATCCCGCCAGCAACGCGCGGCCGCTCAAGCGGGCGATCCAAGAGCACGTGCAGAACCCGCTCGCGCTGCTCGAAGGCAAGTTCGGCTGCAGAGATGTGGTCGAGGCGGATATGGCGGGCGGACGGATCGTGTGTGCGAGGGAAGTGGTGGGGGAGGTGGGATAGACGATGGAAGACTCCAGGCACGTCGAATGTGCCTGGAGTCTTCACGTTGAAAACACTGGTCACCTGGCAAGTCGTTCGACTTCCTCGATCAAGAACGGCAGGTTGGGCCGAGTGAAGCTCATTTCCGGCGCAGGGATGCGATGATGTTTGATGTCCGGCGGGACGTGCTTGTGGTGCGGATGCGTGCTCTGCAACTCAGGCACGTTCGGATGCGGCATCGAGTCGTACCACCACTGCGTTTCGCCTCCGTAGATCAACTCGTAGGAGTACTTGCGGATCAGGCGAGCGACGAAATCAACCTGCTCGAACACGCGCAGCACATGCCCCGAGTGAAAGACGAGCTCGCCGCGCGTGATGCCTACAGTCTGATTGACCGTGTACACGGCCAGGGTATGGCTCTCGACTCTGGCGCGGCCAGACAGCAGAAAGAAAACGCCCCGAGCGTAATCGCCATAGGTATTCAGGTTCATCGCTCAAGCCGGCACGGGTAACTCACGGACGTGCAAGTCAAACAACGACGCGGGCGCAGTGAGCGATTCAAGATGCTGTTGGATGAGTTGGTCGTAACGTTGCCGCCGATCCTGGTAGATCTCGCACCAGCCAGCCCATTCCATGTACTCCCGGATTTCATCCGGATCCTCGTCGCGCAGCAGCCCCTGCTGATACAGCCGATGGAAGGTCTCTGAGAGCAGCCCATACTTCTGCTCGAACCAGCGTTGCGCCGCCTCCGCCTCGTAGATATCTCGCAGCAGATCCTCGGCAGTGATCGTTTCTCTAGCCATCTCACCCCCCTTTTCTGTGCACCATCATACAACTGACTCCGGCGGAAGTCAACGTGGAAACAGTTATCTGCCCCGAATATCGCCGCCCGCCGGTCATTGCGAGCGGAGCGAAGCAATCTCCTGCCCACGCGGGAGATCGCTTCGTCCTGAAGGATGCTGGCGTAATCGCACACTACGCTCCTCGCAATGACATTTTCATGCGCCCTGGCGCCGCGCCCGGCATGGGCGACTGGCCTGCATTCTAGCCCCATATTCGACGTTCGTCAACGGTCGTGCAATGGCCGGGGGGTCAAGCTTCGCGTCCTTCGCCATGCATGTAGACGGCTGTTTGCCTTTTTGCGCCCGCCATGCTATGCTCGTGATCGTGAAACCAGACAAAGGGTGAGGGACGCATGACCGACTACGAGCTTCTGCTCCGGCAGGGCGGCGACTCGATGCTCCGCGAGGCGAGCGCCTATTTTGCCGGCGCGGGCACGCTGCACGATGCGTTGCGCCGCCTGGTGCGCCAACTCGATGCGGAGGGCATCCCCTATGCCCTGTTGGGTGGGCTGGCGCTGGCCGAACATGGCTGTCCTCGCCTGACCGAAGACATTGACCTGGTGCTGACCGCAGCCGGGCTGGAGCGTTTTCATCAACGTCTGGTCGGCCGCGGCTACCGGCCGGCCCTCAGCGGCGCCAGCAAGACGTTTCGCGATGCCGAAGCGTCCGTGCGCATCGAGATCGTGATCAGTGGGGAGTATCCTGGGCATGGCCGGCCAAAGCCGGTAGCCTTTCCCGATCCGGCCGCGCCGGGGGCGGCGGTCGAGGTCAACGGCGTCCGCGTGGTGACGCTCGAAAAGCTGATCGAGCTGAAGCTGGCCTCGGGCATCAGCGCGTCACACCGGCTGCGCGACCTGGCGGATGTGCAGGACTTGATCGTGCGCCTGGAGTTGCCGCTGGCATTCGCCGAACGGGTGGATCCTTCTGTCCAAGTCGCCTATCGCGAGTTGTGGGAGACCCAGACGACCGGTCGTTGACCACAGGAGACCTGTCAGGTCTGTGATACATGGAGAACGTTGTGCCATTATCCTGTTGGTACCAATGCATTCGTGGCTGCCCCGGCCGCCACGACGTCTTCGAAGTCATCTACCGCTGCCCCACGTGCGACGGACTGCTGGAAGTGGTTCACGATTCGCAGGCCCTGAAAGAGCGTTCCGGCGTCGCCTGGCGCGGCCTCTTCGATCAGCGATCCGCGGTCAACCGGGTCAGTAGTCAGGGGTCAGAGGTCAGTGGTCAGCCGCCAGCCGCCAGCCATCCACTTTCCGGCGTCTGGGCCAGGCGCGAATGGGTGCTGCCAACCCTCCGGCCCGAACACATCGTTTCGCTGGGCGAAGGCTTCACGCCCCTCGTGCCCTCGCCACGGTTGGGGCGCTCCCTCGGGCTGGATGACTTGTGGATCAAGCAGTGCGGGATCAGCCACACCGGCTCGTTCAAAGACCTGGGCATGACGGTCCTGGTCAGCGCGGTGGCGCAGATCATGGCCGACTCCGATCGGCGCGGGACGGCCGCGGCCGTGCGCGCGGTCGCGTGCGCATCCACCGGCGACACCTCGGCTGCGCTGGCCGCCTACGCAGCGGCAGCCGGCATCCCGGCCATCGTCTTCCTGCCCAGAGGCAAGATCAGCACGGCCCAACTGATCCAACCCATCGCGCATGGCGCGGCCGTGCTGGCGCTCGACGCGGACTTCGATGGATGTATGCACATCGTGCGCGAGGTGACGCGCGACAACAGCATCTACCTGGCTAACTCGATGAACTCGTTGCGCGTCGAAGGCCAGAAGACGGTCGGGATCGAGATCGCCCAACAGCTCGGCTGGCAGACGCCCGATTGGATCGTGCTGCCGGCGGGCAACCTGGGCAACGTCTCCGCGCTGGCGAAAGGGTTGGCGCTGGCGCACGAGCTGGGCCTGATCGCACGGCTGCCGCGGCTCGCAGCAGCCCAGGCCGAGCGCGCCAACCCGTTCTATCGCGCCTACCAGGCCGGCTTTGCGCAGCTCCAGCCGATCACCGCGGGCCCCACGGCCGCCTCAGCCATTCGCATCGGCGACCCGGTGAGCTACGAGAAGGCCGCGCGCGCGTTGCAGCAATGCGATGGCGTGGTGGAGCAGGCCAACGAGGATGAGCTGGCCGACGCGGCTGCGCTGGCCGACCGCGCCGGCCTCTACGCCTGTCCGCACACAGGCGTCGCGTTGGCCGGTGCAGCAAGGCTAGCGCGCCGCGGCGTCATCCAGGCTGGCCAACGCGTCGTGGTGATCTCCACCGCGCACGGGCTGAAATTCAGCGAGTTCAAGGTCGGCTACCACGAAGGAACGTTGCAGGATGTCATCGGCCGGCATCGCAACCTGCCGATCGAGCTGCCGGCGGACGTCGCAGCAGTGCGGGGGGCCATCGAGAGATGGTTGAACCGGTGAGCGCCTCTGCTGGCGTGCAGCCGCCGGACCCGCCGCATCTCGCGCTGCCTGCGGACGCAGACCGCCAGCCAACGCGGCTGGCGACGGCGTTGCGCCGGCCCCTGCCCGGCCTGCCCGTGCAGATGGGCATGGCGCCGCAGCCGCGGCCCGGCTCCGAGCGCATCCTCGATCCTGGCCTGGATTGCCGTCGCGCGGGTGTGTTGGTGCTGCTCTATCCATGTGCGACGCCCTGCCACCAACTCAAGAGGCTGCCCTGCGACCCTTCGACAAGCTCAGGGCTTTGGTCGCGTGAAACGGGCGAGGACGATCTGTGCCTGGTGCTCACCCGCCGCACCGATGCCGTAGACAATCATCGCGGGCAGATTTCCTTTCCCGGCGGCCGGATGGAGCCGGGCGAGGATCACGCGACGGCCGCGCTGCGCGAGGGCTGGGAAGAATTGGCGATTGACCCGGCGGCCGTGGAGGTGATCGGCGCGCTCTCGCCCCTCTACATCCCGCCCAGCGGCTTCTGCATCTATCCGACCGTCGCCTACACGTCCACACGGCCGGCCTTTGTCCCGAACGCGGCCGAGGTGGCCGAAGTGCTGGAGGCGCCGTTGGCGCACCTGCTGAACCCTGCGACCCGCTGCGAAGAGACTTGGGAAATCCGCGGCGCGGCCGCGCGCGTGCCCTTCTACGCGGTGGGCCCGCACAAGGTTTGGGGCGCGACCGCGATGGTGCTGTGCGAACTGCTGGCGCTCTTGCGCGACGCAGACGAAAACCCGGCCCCGGCTGGCCCGACCGGCCCCGCCAAACTCGCGGCAGCCTACGATCCACGATGCTGACACATACTGACGCTTCTCGATTCGCCGGCCTGGCGCTCGGCTGCATTCAGCGGGAGTTCCCCTACCAGCCGGCCCATGTGATCAGCGACGCGGCCGACGTGCACCGCCCGTGCGAACTGCACCCCGCTTTCTACGGCTGCTTCGACTGGCATTCGGCGGTCCACGGCCACTGGCTGTTGGTCCGCCTTCTGCGCCGCTGCGGGGATTTGCCCGAGGCGACCGCGATCCGCGCCGCGCTGGACGCCAATCTGACCGCGGCCAACCTGGGGGCCGAGGCGGATTACTTCCGGCAGCCCGGACGCCGCGGCTTCGAGCGCACCTATGGCTGGGCATGGCTGCTGAAGCTGGCGCAAGAATTGCGCGAGTGGGATGACAGCGCCGGCCGGCGCTGGTCCGCCGCGCTCGAGCCGCTGGCAGACGTCATCGTGATGCGCTATCTCGAATTCCTACCCAAGCAAACCTATCCCATCCGCGCCGGCGTCCACCCGAACACCGCGTTTGGCTTGGCGTTCGCCTATGATTACGCGGCGACGGTCGGCCATCTCGCGCTGCGCGATCTGGTCGTGCGGCGCAGCCTGGACTACTTCGCGGCCGATCGTGATTATCCGGCGGCGTGGGAGCCAGGCGGCGCCGACTTCTTCTCGCCGTGTCTGATGGAGGCGGACCTGATGCGCCGGGTGCTGCCGCGGGCAGACTTCAGCGCATGGCTGACCCATTTCCTGCCCGATCTGGCGCTGGGCAGACCCGCGCAGTTGTTGACGCCGGCAACCATCACCGATCGCAGCGACGGCCAACTCGTACATCTGGATGGGCTCAATCTCAGCCGCGGCTGGTGCATGTGGAGCATTGCGAGCGCCCTACCGGCCGGCGACCCGCGGCGCACGGTCCTCACCCAGGCCGCCGGCCGGCACGCCAATGCCGGGCTGGCGCACGTGGCCAGCGGCGACTACATGGGAGAGCATTGGCTGGCCACCTTCGCAGTCTACATGCTGGAGGCTGCCAGCGGATGGAATGCAACCGCCTGAAACCTCCCATTCAGACAGAAAGCAAAGCACCGCGATGACACCCAACGACACGATCCGCGCCATAGAAGAGCTGACCCTGAACGCCTGGCCTGCGCCGCAGACCGTTCTGTACGACGGCTGGATCCTGCGCTTCGCCAGCGGCTACACCCGCCGCGCCAACTCCATCAACCCGCTCTATCCCTCTGCCATCGAGCTCGCCGAGAAGATCGCAGCCTGCGAACGGATCTATCGCGACCGGGGCCTGAAAGTGATCTTCAAGCTGACCGCGACCAGCCAACCTGTTGAGTTGGACGACGTGCTGGCCGCGGCCGGCTATGCGTTCGACGCCCTGACCAGCGTCCAGCTCCTGGACCTGCGCGACTGGGCTCCACCGCGCGACCCCAGCATCGAGCTGACGACCGGGGTTACCGAAGAATGGTTCGCCGCATTTTGCCGCATGAGCAGCCTGGCGCCCGAACACCGGCCGGCCGCGCAGCAGATCCTCCACGCCATCGTCCCCGCCGCAGGCTTCGCGCTGGTCCGGCAGGATCGCGAGACGGTTGCGTGCGGCTTTGCGGTGGCTCAAGAAGGCGGGGTCGGCTTCTTCGATGTGGTCACCGATGGCCGCCATCGCCGCCGCGGATACGGCCAGCAGCTCATGGCAGGACTGTTGAACTGGGGCAAAAAACAGGGCGCGCATACCGCCTACCTGCAGGTGATGGTCAACAACGCGGCCGCGCTGGGGTTGTATGACAAGCTGGGGTTCCGGGAGTGCTACCGCTATTGGTATCGCGTGAAGACGTGAGCAGCACGAAAGCATGAAACGGAGGAGATCATTGGACGCGCAAACGAATGCGCCAGGGTGGCGCCTGCGCGACTTCCGATGGGATGACATCCCGGCGCTGGTGGAAATCGCCCTGCTGATCTATCCCGATGAGCCAACGACTGTCGCCCAGTACGAGCACTGGGAGCGCACCTATCCCAAGGACAACCCGCGGCTGCGCTATGTGGTAGAGACGGACGCCGGGCAGGTTGTGGCATCGGGGGCGTGCCTGCGGCCATTCTGGCTCGACACAGTCGGCGTCTACTGGCTCGACGGAGAAGTCCACCCGCAGTGGCGCCGCCGTGGCATCGGCGCCGCGCTCCAGGCCGCGTTGGAGCCGTTCGGCCGCGCCCAGGGGGCCACACGGCTGTGGACGAGTTGCCGAGAGGATTTCGCCCATACGGTGCGGTTCCTCGAACGCGGCGGCTATATCCGTTTCGGCGTGCGCTTCGAGTCGAAGCTCGACCTGACCACCTTCGACGAGACGCCCTTCGTCGGCGCCTGCGACCGGGCGCGCGCGGCTGACTACGAGCTCACGACCCTGGCTGCGGAACGCGCCGGGCAGCCCGACGCCGATCGCCAGTTGTACGATCTCTACTGCGCGATTCTGCGCGACGTGCCGCTGCCGGGCGGCGCGCGTTTCGAACAGACCTACGAGAACTTCCGCTCCTTCCATTTAGAAAGCCCGGATGCCGACCCGGCTGGCATCTTCATCGCCAAACGTGCGGGTCAGTACGTGGGCATGACCTCGGTCGAGCTGCTGAAGAACGGCCCGGCGATCACCTCGACCACCGGCGTGCGGCGCGAACACCGCGGCCAGGGGCTGGCCATGGCGCTGAAACTGACCTCCTTCCGTTTTCTCCGGGAGCGTGGCTACAGCGAGGCGCGCAGCCACAACGACACGGCCAACCCGCCGATCCTGCGCCTGAATGAAAAGCTAGGCTATCAACGGCTCCCCGGCTGGCTGCAGTGGGAAAAGCTGCTGGAGTGACCGCATGACCCTGACCATCCGGTCCGTCGCCAGCCGCCGGGACATCCGGCGCTTCGTCACCTTTCCATGGCGCATCTACCGCAACGACCCGCACTGGGTCCCGCCGCTGATCGCCAGCCAGGAAGCCCGGCTCGATCCCGCGGCCAATCCGTTCTGGCGAGAGGCCGAACGGGCGCTGTGGCTGGCCGAGCGCGACGACCAGCCCGTCGGCACGATCGCCGCGATCGTCGACCGGCCGCGCAACCGCAGCCTGGGGCAACCGATCGGAACCTTCGGGTTCTTCGAGTGCGTAGACGACCAAGCGGCGGCGCGGCTGCTGTTCGACACGGCCGCGGATTGGCTGCGGTCGGCCGGGATGACGCTCATGCGCGGACCCTACAACCCCAGCCCAGCAGACGAGCTGGGGCTGCTGATCGAGGGCTATGACACGCGACCGGCGCTGCTCGAGGCGCACACCCCGCCCTACTACGTGCGGTTGGTGGAGGCCGCCGGCTTCACCAAGTATCTCGAGTCGATGGCCTGGCTGGCGCAGGCGCCGGCCGATGCGCGCAGCGCTGACGACGTTATCCCGCCCAAGGTCGCGCGCGTGGCCGAGTATGCGCGCAAGCGCCTGAACCCGCGCATCCGTCCGGTGTCAATCGCCGAGTGGGATGCGGAAGTGCGTCTGGTCTGCGGCCTCTACAACGCGGCGTTGCGCCATCTGCCGGACTTCACGCCGATTCCCGAGGCGGAGTTCGGTCACTTCGCCGCCAGCTTCAGACCGCTCCTCGACCCCGACCTGGCGTTGATCGCAGAGGTGAACGGTCAGCCGGCCGGCTTCGCGCTGGCGCTGCCCGATCTCAACGAGGCGCTGCGCCACGTCAACGGCCGATTGTGGCCATTCGGCGCGCTGAAGCTCTGGTGGCATAGCCGCCGCCTCAGCCGCGCCACGTTCAAGATCCTCACTACCCTGCCCGAATTCCAAGAGCGAGGGCTGGGGGCGCTGCTCGTCGTCCATGTGGCGCGTGCGCTGTGGGCAAAAGGCTATCGCGAGGCGGATCTCTCGCTGACCGGCGAGGAGAACGAGGCCATCCAACGCATCCTGGTGGGGCTGGGCGTGCGCATGTATCGCCGGTATCGGATCTACGAGCGGCCTCTGTAGCCGCCGCCGATTGCGGTCTTCCAGGAACAACGTCTCATTGACATACGCGGCGCTTGCTGTACCATGAGTCCATCACATTACGCGCGAGAGGAATCATGGCACGTATCCGGTCTTCATCGGCCGCCAGCCGCCTGGCGGTTGCCGCGGCGCACGTGCACAAGCGCCGCTGCCAGCAACGCCGCCGCGGCCTGGCGTTCCTGGCCTTCATCTTGGTGTTGGGCAGCCTGTTCGCGCCCGCGGCGCGGCCGCCTGCCTATGCGCTGGATGCGCCCATCCCCCTGGCGCCGGCCGACGCCGCGGTGACCACGGTCGCCAATTACCCGCCCCTGGGGGTTCCCGAGTTCGCCTGGTCGCCGGTCGTCGGCGCGGCCGAGTATCGCATCCAGTTCAGCCAGGACATCGGGTTCGCCAGCCGCTTCGAAGCGACCACCCGCAACGCGCGTTTTACCCCCACCGATGCGCTCAGCTTCACGGATGGCCTCTGGTACTGGCGCGTGCGCGTGGATACCCCTTCGCCGCCGAGCGCCTACAGTGCGATCATGTCCTTCACCAAACAGTGGGCCAGCCCCGAAAACGCCGTGGCGCTCGTCTATCCGAACGACGGCGCAACCCTGGACTTCTACGACAAGCCGGCCTTTGCGTGGCAGACGGTGATCGGCGCGGCCGCTTACAAGTTCCAGATCGCCTCCAGCCCAGATGGCTTCAGCGCGCCGCGCTACAGCCAGACGGTGCTGACCGCCAGCCACCAGCCGGCCGCCAAACTTTCCAATGGCAGCTACTACTGGCGCGTCGTGCCGGTAGATCCCAGCAACCGCGAAGGGGCCGCGAGCGCGGTGCGCGCATTCACGGCCAACTACAACCACATCCCGACCCTGTTGGAGCCGGCCGACAATTCCTATCCGACCTTCACCCCAACCTTTCGCTGGACGGCTGTGCGCGGCGCGCAGTTCTATCGCCTACAATACTCGACCGATCCGACCTTCAACGCCGGCGTCACCACGGTGGACACTCGCAACACCTCCTACACGCCCATCAGCGAGCTGCCGAACGACGTCAACTACTACTGGCGCGTGCGCGTGCACGCGGGCGGCGCGATCGCCGACTGGAGCGCGGTACGCACCTTCCGCAAGCAGTGGTACATCCAGCCGGAACTCCTGACGCCCACCAACAACTACCAGTTCGTGAGCGACGCGCTGTTCAGTTGGACTCCTGTGCCGGCCGCGGCATCCTACAGGCTGGAGATCAACTGCGCCAACAGCTTCCCGCCCTCGCCGACCTGCGGCTGGACATTTAATGTAGCCAATCCCTTTCACGCCATGCGCGTGGAACTGAACCGGTATCTGGGGCCCATCACATGGTTCTGGCGCGTGACGCCGGTGGACGGCAGCGGCGGGATGGGCCGGCCGAGCGCGACATCGTCGTTCATCTACAGCCCACTGGCGCTGGCGCCGCAGTTGGTCTACCCGCTCTACTACTACGCGCCTACCGCCGCGCTGAACCCCCGCGAGGATCGCACCGTCAATTTGCCGGTCTTCATCTGGCATCGGCTCGCCTTCTCCGACACCCAGGCGGCCGCCTATCGGCTCCAGGTGGACGACGACCCGCTCTTCGGATCGGTGGACTGGACGCTGGACACCGAGAACCTCAGCGCCGCGCCGACCGCCGCGGCGCCCTTCACGCCGACTGTGGGCGGGGTCTACTACTGGCGCGTGCGGCCGCTGACGAGCCGCGGGGGCGGCTACGCCGGCGAGTGGAGCCAGAAATGGCGGACGCGCATTGACATCACGCGCGGGCTGACGCCGACGGTCGGCGCCAGTCCCACCTTCTTGCGGCCCGCTCACGCATCTGAGTATGTCATGGCCACGCCGGCCCTGGAATGGCTGCCGCTGGCCGACGCGACCAGCTACGACGTGCAGATTAGCTCTGATCCGGGCTTTGCGGACGGTTTCCTGGTGGATGCCGCGACGACGTTCTATCCGGTCCACACGCCGGCCGTGCGATTGCCCTATGGAACCTACTACTGGCGCGTGCGCGGCCGGGCAGGCGCGGCGGCCGGGGAGTGGAGCGCGGGCTGGCGCTTCCAGGTCGCCGGCCAGAGCTATTGGCAGGAGTCGCGCACGGCCGGCGACCCAGGCAACCGCCGGCTGATCGCCAGCGATCCGCAGGGGGATATGAGCAACCCCAACTACGATCTGACCGACCTCTACGCGGTGCAGGCAAAGGACTATTGGTTCTTCGGCTGGCGGGCCTATCCAGGCGACGACATGACCTATGGTCTCTATCTCGACCTGGATCACACCGAAAGCGCCGACACGGCCGGCGACGCCCGCGGCCTGAACATCGCCACGATCCCCGCGCACCGGCCCGAATACGCGATCTATGTGCTGCGCAGCGACGGCGTCTTCACCGCCAGCCAGGTGGCGATCTATCGGCGCACCGGCGACACATGGGCCGCGCCCGTCACCTTCGAGGAGGTGGGCGGCAAGGTCTACTACAGCTCGACCCTCCAATACCTGGAGCTGCAAACGCCCAGCACGGCGATCGGCATGGACGAGACGACGGGCAGCGCAGCGGTCGCGCTTTTCAGCGCACGCGCAGCCGGCGGCCACGCGCAAGACACGATCCCCTCTGATCCCAATGTGGCTTACACCTCCCCCTCTGCCAGCGCCGAGGTCACGACCCTGAGCCGCTTTACCAGCGTCTCGGAGCGGCTGACCCTCGCCGCGCCGCCGACCAATGCCACTGGCGACCCGACCGTCTGGCCCAGCGTAGGGCCCTTCTTCTGGCATTTGCCGGTCGGCGTTTTCCTCAACGCGTGGTGCGGCTACCAGTTTCAGGCGGCGCTCGATCCGCTCTTTACGCAGCCGGTCTGGGACTACACCATGCGGCTCGACAGGGCGATCTACAGCCCGCCTTCCCACACCCGCGACTGGGACTTAACGGGCGACAACACCTACTATTGGCGCGTGCGGCCGGCCTACGACCCCATCTCGATATCGCGCAACCACCGGGGCGCGTGGAGCCAGGGCTGGCGCTTCGAGCGGCAGGGTTTCGTCCCGCAGAACCCGCGCACTTCTGTCACCTTCGCCACGCCCACCTTCTCCTGGGATATGGTCGAGGGCGCGGAATCGTATGATCTTCAGGTGGACGACGACCCCGGCTTTGGCTCGCCAGCGGTCTCCATCCGCACCACACGCATCGCGTACACGCCGACCGACACCCTGGCCCAGGCCCGCTACTACTGGCGCGTGCGCGTGGTGCGCAAAGGCAATGTGATCAACGCCTGGAGCGCGGTCCAGTCGTTCGTGTTGACGCCGCCCGAGCCGGCCAACCTGAGCCACGAGCCGGCCGGGACCGTGGCCCGTGCGCCAACCCTCTGCTGGTCCCCTGTGGTCGCTTCGGCAGGAGGCGAGGCGGTGTTCGCCGCCTGGAAATACCGGGTGCAGGTCAGCCGCGAACCGACCTTCTCAACTGCGTATGATACAACCGACACCGAGCAAGCGTGCTGGACCCCCACGAAGGGCTACGATGACGGCATGTACTACTGGCGCGTGGCGGTGATAGATGGCAGCGGCCGCGTGGCCGCGTTCAGTCCCGCAGCCATCTTCACCAAACAATACCCCCTGGCCGCCCTGGTCAGCCCGGCCGATGGCAGCGCGTTGGCCGAGACGCCGACCTTCATCTGGCAACCCGCGGAGGGAGCGGCCAAATACAAGCTGGAGGTCTCCCTCTTTGGGACCTTCTCGCCGATCATGGAGACGGTGACCACCAACAACACGCGCTATACCTCGACGCGCACGTACAACCTGGGCAAGAACTACTACTGGCGCGTGGCGATGATAGACAGGGACGGCAAACAGGGGCCATTTGCCCAGAGCACGGTCGTGCTGGACTACGCGGAACTACAGATTACGGTGCTCGGCCCTGCGACGGCGCGGCCGGGGGATGCCGTCGTCTATGTCATCACCTACGCCAATCTGGGCCGCGCGGCCGCCGAGGGGGTGCGGGTCAGCGATGCCCTGCCAGCCGGCGTGACGACGGAGCAGACGCCGATCTGGGAGATCGGCCGGCTCGAATCGGGTGTGATCCGCAGCGTGACGCTGACGGCCACGGTGAGCGCCAACGCCGCGTGCGGCGCGGTGTTGGTCAACGTCGTCAGCATCGCGAGCGACAGCGCCGAGTCAGACGTCATGAACAACGAGGCGCGGACGAGCGCCACGGTCATTTGCCCGGACCTGGTGCTGGTCAAGGCTGGACCGCTCACGGCCCGGCCGGGCCAAACGATTACCTACACGCTGACCTACAACAACGTCGGCCTGGCGCCGGCCGCGAATGTGCGCATCAGCGATACGTTGCCCGCAGGCATGACATCTGTCTCGCCGCTGACGTGGGACCTAGGCGCAGTCAACGCAGGTGTGACCGGCGCGCTCACCTTCACCGCGACGCTCAGCTCTGGCCTGGCCTGCAACACGCCGCTGGTCAACATCGGTCGCATCGCAGCATTCGGCGCGGAATCGGATCGGACGAACAACGAAGCGCGCGCCGTCACGACGGTCGCCTGCGCGGACAAAGCCTACCTGCCGCTGGTTCGACGCTGATCGGAGGTCAGGCAGACGCGTCGCGAGATCTCTGGGTCTATGCGCTGGTCGCTTAGGACGCGTCAAGAAACAAGTTACCGAGCTGGCTCGGTCGGAGACCGGCCAGAGCGGGGAGGCTCGGTCGGAGACCGGCCAGAGCGGGAAGTTGTTCTTTGACAAGCGCTTGCCCATTGACAGCGGCCTCCTTGTCTGCCGCGCCATCCGCGCCATCCGCGTCATCCGTGGCATCCGTACCCGCATCCGTGTCGTGCTCCCGCATCCGTGTCGTGCGGCCCCCACCATCCTCCCCGCCGCACTTGACAAATCCCTCGATCCTCCGTACAATTGAAGCGCTTCAGCTAATGCGCTTTAGTACTTCATGACCCGCGATCATCTCAACAATCCAGAACGAGGAGCGCCATGCCCACCTATTCGCTGCAACGCGAAATCCTCATGGAAGAACCTTATGACCTGGTGGTGGCCGGCGCGGGGCCGGCCGGTTGCGCCGCGGCGGTCTGCGCCGGCCGACTGGGCGCACGGGTGCTGCTCGTTGAGGCGATGGGTTGTCTGGGCGGCATGGCGACTTCTGGGCTGGTGACGGCCTTCGACCCGATGGCGAATGGCGAGCGGATGATCGTCGGCGGCTTCATGGCCGAACTGGTCGAGACGATGTGGGCGCGCGGGTTCATCCCGGCCGGTGTGACGCCCGATTACTGGCGTAAGTTCTATCACCGCTGGACGCCATTCAACGCCGAGGGTCTCAAGCTGCTGCTGGATGAGATGGCGCTGGCTGCCCCTGTCGAAATCCGCCTCTTCACGCGGGTGATTGATGCGGACGCGAACGCAGCAGCGCGCCATGTCAACGGCGTCGTGATCCAGAACATCGAGGGCTATCGCTTCGTGGCGGCCAAGACCTTCGTGGATGCGACCGGCGACGCGGTGCTGGCCGATTTGTGCGGTGCAGCGTGTCGCGAGCCAGGCCGCGACACGCCGGCCGCCATGCCGCCCACCCTTTGCTCACTCTACGCGGGGATTGACTGGGAGCGGGCGGAGAAGCGCCACCCCGACAAGTTCAAGAATGAGCAGGAGTTACTCGAAAAAGCCATCGCCGACGGGATGTTCACCCAGCCCGACCGCCATCTGCCCGGCATGTGGAAGGCCGGCGACCAGGTCGGCTATCTGAACGCCGGGCACATCTTCGGCGTGAACGCTCTGCGCGGCAAGGATCTGACCGACGCGATGATCCTGGGCCGCAAGCTGGCCGCGGAGTATACCGCCTTCTACCGCAAATACATGCCGGGCTGCGAGAAGATCGAGCACGTGACCACCGCGTCCCTTCTGGGTGTGCGCGAGTCGCGGCGCATTGTGGGCGAGTACGAACTGACCCTCGACGATTACATGGCCCGCCGTCAATTCCCCGACCAGATCGGCGTTTTCAACAAGTTCGTGGACATCCACGTCCATAACACCTCGCACGAGGAATACGAGCGATTCTTACTGGAAAAAGACAAGTATCGGCTGGGCGAAGGGGAGTTTTTCGGCATCCCCTACAGCATCCTGGTCCCGGCCGGTTGGGACAACCTGTGGGTGGCGGGCCGCTGTAACTCCAGCGATGTGCCGGTGCATGGCTCGATCCGCGTCCAGCCCGCGGCCGCGATGATGGGCCAGGCGGTCGGGACCGCCGCGACGCAGGCCATGCGCACCGGGCAGCCCGCGGGCGACCTGGACACGGCCGCGCTGGTCGAGGCGCTGCGCGAGCAGGGCGCGTATCTGCCGCAGACGCAGCTCAGCCGGCAGATGACGCGACGGTAACAGTCATTGCGAGTTCCCGATGCCGCGGGCGGAATGCGCCCTGAGAAGAACTTGCGAGGGACTGGATTCGGGGCTTTAGCCGGTCTGGTAGATCGAGCGCCAGACCGCCTAAAGGCTCAAGACCGTCAGCATCGAGAGGTTCCAGACAGGTCCATCCTTTGGCCGAAGCAATCTCTTCCAGATCCTGCAGCTTGCTTCGCAAAGGGCGCCCGAATGACAAGCTAAAGGAGGAAGGCGAATCGCAATGCCACGTGCACGCCCTACCCTGGCCGATGTCGCCCGCCTGGCCGGGGTCTCATCCGGCACCGTCTCGATGGTGCTGAACAAGCGCAGCGGCAATGTGCCGATCAGCGAGGAGACGCGCGCCCGCGTCATGGACACGGTGCGGCAGCTCGGTTATGTGCCGAATCCTGTCGCGCAAATGCTGGCAGGCGGCGCCAGCCGCTTGATTGGCGTCTTTGCATATGAGGCGCGCTTTCCATACGAACGAGAGAACTTCTTTTTCCCATACCTGTTGGGAATCGAGCGTGAAGCCAGCAAGCAGGATTACGATCTCCTGCTCTTCACCCGCAGCCGCGGCTGCCAGCCCAGGACGATCTACTGCGATGGCGTGAACCAGTTGCGCCGGGCCGATGGCGCGATCGTGTTGGGCAGCCAGACCAATCGCGAGGAGCTGCGGATGCTGGCCGAAGAGGGGTATCCGTTCGTGTCCATCGGCCGGCGCGAGGTGACCGGCCAGCAGATCGCGTGGGTCGCCAGCGACTACACCGGGGGCAGCGCCGAGGCCACGCGTCACCTGATCGAACTCGGCCATCGGCGGCTGGCCTTCCTGGGCATGGGGCCGCCCGCCGAGACCTCGATTGAGAAGTTGCAGGGCTGCCGCGACGCGCTCCGCCAGGTTGCGGGCGCGGAGTTGGCCGTGTGGGATCGCGATCTGCTCGCGCGCCCCGACGCGTTCCTACAAGCCGTGCGAGAATCGGCGATCACGGCGCTTGTGTGCAGCGAAATCGCTACCTTCGTGAACGCGGTGCGACAGCTCCTTGCGGAGGGCATCAAGATTCCAGACGATCTGTCGGTCGTCAGTCTCACCGATGGCGAAGCGGATCTCCCGATCAGCATGAAGCCCACGGTGGTGTGCCTGAACCGTCACCTGATGGGCGAGACGGCCGTCCGGCTGCTGGTTGACCGCATGCGAGCCAGGGACGCCGTGCAACAGATCCGTTTCCCGTGTCAGCTCGTTGTGGGCAACACGACGCGAGACCTGTCAGGTTGCTGAAACCTGACAGGTCTGGGGCAGTGGGAAGGAGGTGAACCGCAGGGCAGCGCATGAGCGTTACCAGATGGATCAAATGTGGCTTCGGTTTCGGTCAAACCCCTGTTACTCTCGAAAGGAGAAAGATCATGTTCCGCAAGCTCAGCCGTAGAGACTTCCTGCGCCTGGCCGGGATCGCGACGAGCTCCGCAGCCCTCGCTGCCTGCGCTCCGCAGCCCGCTCCGGTCGCCACTCAGCCGCCGGCCGCGGGCGCGCCCGCGCCAACTGCCGCGCCCGCGGCCGCCAAGAAGGTCAAGATCGAGTTCATGAACTGGTGGGGCGCCCAGCGCCGGCCGCTGATGGACCAGGTCATCACCGATTTCATGGCGGCAAACCCCAACATCGAGGTAACGAATCAGGAGACCCCCTGGGACAACCGTGACCAGGTGGCGGCGACCGCCATGGCGTCCAGCACGCCGCCAGCCGTCATGATGTCCACCCGTGTGGAGACCTACAAGTACGCCAAAGAAGGGCTGATCATCCCGATTGACGACTACGTCAAGGCGGCCGGGGTTGATGTGAACAAGCTCTTCTACCCTGGGGAAATCAACAATCAGCGGTGGAACGGCAAGCTGTGGACCATGCCGATGCCCACCGGCGGCGGCAACAGCTCGCTCTACATCTACAGCAAGGCGCTCTTCAAGGCCGCCGGCCTCGACCCCGAAAAGCCGCCCAAGACCTGGCAGGAACTGGACGATGTGGCGGCAAAGGTCCTGAAGAAAAAGGGCAACGCCATCGAAGTCATGGGCGTGGATCCGGTCGGAGGAACGGCTGCCGGAGCGACCACCCTCATCTACTGGCTGGTCTGTAACAACGGCAACCTGGCCACCGAAGATGCCAGGACGCTGACCATCAACACACCTGAGGCAGTCGAGACGCTCGAATGGCTGGTGGAGTTCACCAACAAGCACCATGGCGGCTGGTCCAACTGCATTGACTTCTGGACCGGCAACAACGACACCGCGCCGGACGGGCGTTTCTACAAAGACCGGCTGGGCATCTGGTGGGTGAACGTCTCGGCTTTCAGCCACCTGAAGACACAGGCACCCGACAAGCACAAGGATCCGCAGAACGGCTGGGGCGTGGCGCTCCGGCCATACAACGGCAAGAACGCCAAGGCAACCCATCATGGCGAGACCGGCCTGGCTTTCGCCTGGGGCCAGGTGATTCCGAAGGCTATTGCCAAAGAGAAGCAGGACGCGGCCTACAAGTTCGTCGAGTTCCTGAGCACCAACAACAAGGGGGTGTGCGCCTTCTTGTTCGCCCAAGACCGGCCAGCGCCGCTGATCAGTTGCAACGCCAACCCGGACTACAAGAAGAACAACCCCTACTGGGACATCGTGCTGAAGGCGCTCGAGACCGACATGAGCCTGCCGATCACGCCCGTACAGACGGAGATCAGTTCGTTCATGAAGGAGGCCGTGGAGAAGGCGCTGTTGGCCACGGCCAAGCCAAAGGCCGCCCTGGACGAGGCAGCCAGCAAGGGCCAGGCTGTCCTGGATAAGTATTGGAAGGGCGCGTAGGAAGACGCGTGCCAGGCGCTTTTCAAGCGCCTGGCACATCCGATCGCCTGCTCGCATCAACCACAGGAGGTAGTTGACCATGCCTGACCTCGCTCCTGCTGTCGCAGCTACAACCGCCGACCAGTCGCCGCGCGTGACCTGGCTGACCCGTTTTCGCTACCGCCACCGCTATGTGGTGGGATACCTCTTCATCCTGCCCTGGTTTCTCTCCTTCCTCTGGTTCGATGTGATCCCGTTCATCCTGAATCTGTATCTGAGCGCCACCAACTACTCCGTGGGGCCGCTCGGCCGGGCCAAATGGATTGGGCTGGAGAACTATACCACCATCTTCACCACCGATCCCCGATTTCTTAAGAGCGCGGGGAACACCCTCTACTACGCCCTCGGCGCGGTCCCCCTCAGCTTGCTGTGCGCCTTCACAATCGCCCTGCTCCTGAACAGCAAGGTGCGGGGATTGGGCGTCTATCGCACCGCGTTCTACGTCCCGTCGCTCGTGCCGGCGGTCGCCGCGTCCCTCATCTTCCTCTGGATCCTGAACACCAACTATGGCGCGCTGAACCGGCTGCTCGGCGTCGTCGGGATCGAACCGATCCGCTGGCTTTCGCGGCCCGAATGGGTGAAGCCGGCGGTCATCATCGTCAGCCTGTGGGGTTTCGGCGCGCAGATGGTCATCTTCCTGGCCGGCTTGCAGGACATCCCGCGCGAGCTCTACGAGGCGGTGGAGATTGACGGCGGCGGCGCCTGGCGCAAGCTGATCCACCTGACGATCCCGCTGATGACGCCGGTGATCTTCTTCAACCTGGTCGTGGGCGTCATCGGCAGCTTCCAGGTGTTTACACCAGCCTATATCTTTTTCGGAACCGACGGCGGGCCGCTGAACTCTGGGCTGTTCTACATGGTGCACATCTACAACAACGCGTTCCGCTTCTTCAAGATGGGCTATGCGACCGCATTGTCGCTGATCCTCTTCATCTTCATCTTGATCTTCACGATCATTTTGGTGCGCACCTCCGACCGCTGGGTGTTCTACACCGGCGGCGGCCGATGAGGAGGCCTGATGATGACTGCCATGGCCGCCTATCCGCTCAAACTCGTCAGGGTGTCGCTGACCTACATCATCCTCACGGCCGGCGCGCTGTTGCTGCTTTTCCCGCTGGCCTGGACCGTCTCCACGTCGCTCAAGATCGCCGAAAAGGTCACGCTGACCGCCATCGAACTGATTCCCGATCCGGTCGCGTGGTGGAACTACCCTGAGCTGTTCCAGAGGCATCCGATCCCGACCTACTTCCTCAACACTCTCAAAATCCTGATTCCGGCGCTTTTTGGCGGGATCGTCACCTGCTCGCTGGCCGGCTTCGCGTTTGCACGCATCCGCTTCCCGGCCCGCGATGTGATCTTCGTGATCGTGCTTAGCACGATGATGCTGCCGTATGTGGTGCGCCTCATCCCGCTCTATATCATGTTCGACCAGGCAGGCATGATCAACACCTTCTGGCCGTTGATCATCCCGCGTGTGCTGGGACACGATGCGTTCTACATCTTCCTCTACCGCCAGTTCTTCCGCGGCATCCCAGAAGACCTGTTCGACGCGGCGCGCGTGGACGGTTCGTCAGAGCTCGGCATCTGGGCGCGCATCGTCTTGCCGCTCTCCAAACCGGTGCTGGCCACGGTCGGCATCTTCTCGTTCCAGTATGCCTGGAACGACTTTCTGTTCCCGCTCATCTACCTGGGCGCCAAGAAGATCAACTGGACGATGGCGCTGGGGCTGTACGGGATGCGCTCGCTGGAGGGGGAGATGCTCTGGCAGCAGCTCATGGCCTACGCGGTGATCATGATCATCCCGGTGCTGCTGGTCTTCGCCTGGGGTCAGCGCCACATTGTCGAAGGGACGACGATGACGGGAATCAGGGGATAGAGGCGAGAGATAGAGACGAGAGATAGAGGCGAGAGATAGAGACGAGAGATAGAGACGAGAGATAGAGGCGAGAGATAGAGACGAGAGACAGAGACGGGGATTGAGCGCATGTCACACCAGAGGGGGCACACTGTTCCTGTGCAAAGCACCGGCAGGCTGGCCAGCTATCTCATCCTGACGATCGGCGCGCTGCTCCTTTTGTTCCCGCTGGCATGGATGGTCTCGACCTCGCTGAAGACGCCTGAGCGCGTTGCATTCAGCGAGATCGAGTTGATCCCGTACCCAGTCGCCTGGTGGAACTACGTCCGCATCTTCCGCGAAATGCCGATGTTTTCCTATGTGGGCAATTCACTGAAGATAGTGGGGGCTGCCTTGTTTGGCGGCATCGTCACCTGCTCGTTGGCCGGCTATGCCTTTGCGCGCATCCGCTTTCCGGGTCGCGACACGCTGTTTCTGGTCGTGCTCAGCACGATGATGCTGCCCTATGTCGTGCGGCTCATCCCGCTCTATCTGATGTTCGACCAGGCGCGGTTGATCAACACCTTCTGGCCGCTGATGCTGCCGCGGTTGTTGGGACATGATGCGTTCTTCATCTTCCTGTATCGCCAGTTCTTCCGCGGCATCCCCGAAGACCTCTTCGATGCGGCGCGTGTGGACGGCGCATCCGAGCTGGGCATCTGGCGCAGCATCATCTTGCCGTTGTCCAAGCCCGTGCTGGCGACCGTCGGCATCTTCGCGTTTCAGCACGCCTGGGGCGATTACCTGTGGCCCCTCATCTACGTGGGCAGCCGCAAGGCCAACTGGACGTTGGCGCTGGCGGTCACCGGCCAATCCAACAACGCGTTCGGGCCGCCCGAATGGAACATCGTCATGGCGATGACGGTCGTGATGGTCATCCCGGTGCTGCTGGTCTTTGCCTGGGGTCAACGCCATATCACCGAAGGGGTGACGACCACGGGTATCCGGGGGTAGAGATAGAGATGAGAGAAAGAGAGATCAAGAACACGGTCATCGTGATCGCGGACACGCTGCGCCGCGATCACCTGGGGCTGTACGGCAACCCCTGGATCAGGACGCCGCACCTGGATGCGTTCGGCGCGCGGTCGGTGGTATTCGACCGCGCAATCGTCGGGTCGTTTGCGTGCATGCCCAACCGGCAGGATTGCTGGACCGGCTGCTACAGTTATTTGGACGGGCCGTGGCGGAGCCTGAGCGATGCCGACATCGAGTTCCCCATCTATCTGGAGCAGGCCGGCCGGCGCTCGATGCTGATCAGCGACCAGGTGCATATGTTCATCCAGAGCGCGCCGCGGCCGGGTCATGCGGCGCGCAGCGGGAGTGCGTACAACGGCAACTATCACCGGGCATTCACCGGCTGGGAGCACATCCGGGGCCAGGCGCACGATCCGTGGCGCACAGATTCCATCGAGGACGTCCCACTGCCGTGTGATCCGGCCAAGATCAAGTTCATGGATAGCTTCCGACAGCATCAGCGCAACACCCGGCAGCGCCAGCGCGAGGAGGATTACTCTGCGCCCCAGGTCTTCCGCGCCGCGGCCGACTGGGCCGAGCGCAACCACACCAAGGATGGTTTCTGTCTGGTCGTGGACTGCTTCGACCCGCACGAGCCGTGGGATCCCCCGCGCTACTACGCCGAGCTGTACGATCCGGGCTACCGGGGCGAGGAGGTCGGCTATCCGCCCTACGGCCCGGCCGACATCATGTCGCCGGCCGAGCTGCGCCACATGCGGGCGCTGTACGCGGGCGAAGTGACGATGGTAGATCGCTGGCTGGGTTTCTTCCTGGAGAAGCTCGACTACCTGGGGCTGCTCGACAACACGCTGGTCGCCATCACATCCGACCACGGCCACATGTTGGGCGAGCACGGCCGCGTGGGCAAAGACCCCGACACGCTCTTCTACCCGGAGGTCGCCCGCGTTCCGCTGATCGTCTGGGATCCCCGGCTCGACGGCCAGGGCCGCCGCGACAACGCGCTGGCGCAGACGATTGATCTTTGCCCGACGATCCTGGATGCGATGGGCGCGCAGGCGCCTGCAGGCATCCATGGCCGCAGCCTGTTGCCGCGGCTGGCCGATCCGGCGGCCCCGTGGCGCGCTCATGCGATCTTTGGGCAACACGGCCAGTCGGCGCATGTCTACGACGGCGAGTGGCAGTTCGGCGTGCCGCTGAGCTGGCGGGCCGGGGCGCGACCTGTGCTGCTCAATTACGAGCGGCCGGCGTTGGCCGAAGACCCGGCGACCGCGGAGATGGCGCGTGCGCGTCTGGGCCAGGCGCTGCGAGAGCAACTGGCCGATTTGCGCGCGCCGGAAATGCTGCGCAGCCAGGTGGATGCCGCACTGGCGGCGACCAGAGAAGGCGCATAGTGGAGCGCGCGATGATGACAGAAACGAGAGCCGACGCGAATATCAGACAGGCCGTGCCGTTTTTCGCGGTCGCCAACATCGAAGCGTCGGTGCGCTACTATGTCGAGGGCCTCGGCTTCGAGATGACCAATCGCTGGGCGCCGGAGGGCAGGCTGCGCTGGTGCTGGCTGCAGCGCGGCGGTGCGGCCCTGATGCTGCAAGAGTTCGCCAGCGAGGGGCACGATTCCTGGACGCCCACGGGCAAGGCAGGCGTGGGCGTCACCATCTGCTTCATCTGCGACGATGCCCTGGCGATCTATCGCGAGGCCAGGGCGCGCGGGATTCAGGCTGCCAGGCCGTTCGTCGGAAACGGAATGTGGGTTGTCTCCCTGGCTGACCCGGATGGTTACCGGCTCGATTTCGAGAGCGACACGGACGCGCCGGAAGAAACGGAATACCAGGAAGAGGAAGAGATACGATGACCGAACAACAGACTGACATCCTGATCGTTGGCGGCGGGCTGGGCGGCGTGGCCGGCGCGTTGGCCGCGCTGCGCCTGGGCCAGCGCGTCATCCTGACCGAAGAGACCGACTGGATCGGCGGGCAGCTCACGCAGCAGGCTGTGCCGCCCGACGAACATCCGTGGATCGAGACGACTGGCTGCACCAACTCCTACCGTCGCCTGCGCCAGGGCATCCGCGACTACTACCGGCGCAACTATCCGCTGCGCCAGGAGCTCCGGGAGCGGATGCTGCTGAACCCCGGCAACGGCAACGTCAGCCGGCTGTGCCACGAGCCGCGCGTTGCGCTGGCCGTGCTGGAGGAGATGCTGGCGCCCTACCGCTCAGGCCGGCAGTTGGAGGTGCTGCTGCGCCATCGGGCGGTCGGCTGCGAGACGGACGGCGACCGGGTGCGGGCCGTGCGGCTGCTGGACGAAGAGACCGGCCAGGAGACGACCATCAGCGCGGCCTACATCCTCGACGCGACCGAGCTGGGCGACCTGCTGGAGCTGGCCCGCGTCGAGCACGTCATCGGCTCGGAGAGCCAGGCGCAGACCGGCGAGCTGCACGCGCTGCCCGGCGCGGCCGACCCGCTGGATCAGCAGTCGTTCACCGCGTGCTTCGCCATGGACTACCTGCCCGGCGAGGATCACACCATCGCGAGGCCGCCCGACTACGAGACCTGGCGCAAATATCAGGCGCCGTTCTGGCCCGGCCCGCAATTGGGCTGGCGCGACGTGGATCCGATCACCCTGGAACCGCGCGACCGGGGCGTCTTCCACGCCAAACCGCTCGCCAGCGGCCGGCCGGTCAGCTCCTTCTGGCTCTACCGCCGCATCCTGTGCAAAGAGTACTACCCCGACGGGTTCTACCCCAGCGACATCACCCTGGTGAACTGGCCGCACAACGACTACTGGACCGGGCCATTGGTGGGGGTGAGCCGGGAGGAGGCCGCGCGACACGTGGCGGGCGGCAAAAACCTGAGCCTGTCGCTGCTCTATTGGATGCAGACCGAGGCCCCGCGACACGATGGCGGGATCGGCTACCCCGGCCTGCGGCTACGTCACGACATCGTGGGCACGGCCGACGGCCTGGCGAAGTACGTCTACATCCGGGAGAGCCGGCGCATTCGCGCCGAATTCACGGTGCTGGAGCAGCACGTCGGCCTGGAGCAACGCGGCAAACTGGTGGGCGCAGCGATCTTCCCCGACAGCGTGGGCGTCGGCAGCTACCGGATTGACTTGCACGTTAGCACCGGCGTGCGCAACTACATTGACATCTCGAACTACCCGTTCCAGATCCCGCTCGGCGCGTTGATCCCGGTGCGCGTCGAGAACCTGCTGCCGGCGTGCAAGAACCTGGGCGTGACGCACATCACCAACGGCTGCTACCGGTTGCACCCGGTCGAATGGAACATCGGCGAGGCGGCCGGCGCGCTGGCGGCCTACTGCCTGGCAAAAGGGCTGGCCCCGCGCCAGGTGCGCGGCGACGCGACGCATCTAGCCGATTTCCAGGCGATGCTGGTCAACACGCTGGGCTTCGAGCTGGCGTGGCCAGAGTACGCGGCCATCACGCCGCGATGATGGCATCGGTTGAAACCGATGCTGATACGAAAAACCCGTTGAAACGGGTTGACCAGCAGCGCGGCTCGACACCCGTTTCAACGGGTGTGGCTTCTCAGCGCCGAATTCATTCGGCGATCCAGGACTCATCCCATGCCCACATCTCGCGACATCATCCGCGCCTTGCTGGTTGAACGCCAGCCCATCCGTGTGGGCTTGCGCGAGGTCGAAATCTGGCCCGAGACGATTCAGGCCTGGCTCGAGCAAGGCTACCCGACCGAGGAAGTCGTAACGGAGGATGGCATGGTCAGAAGCCAGTCCGTTGACTGGGTATCCCACTTCGGCTTCGACCTTTTCCGCGCCGGCCCGGCCTTCCTGCTCGATTCGCAGCCGATTCGCGGCTACTCGGAGGTGATCGCGGAGACCGACGAGTGGATCATCACGCGCAACGGCGCGGGCGCGGCGGTCAAGGCGTGGAAGCATCGCGCCGGCGCGCGCGAGCACGTGGATCATCGCATGACCAGCCGGGCGATCTGGGAGCGCGACTACCGACCGCACCTCCTCCATCTGGATCGGGCGCGGGTGAACATCGAAGGCGCTCGGCAGGGCCTGGCCCAGCGCCATAGCCAGGGGCTTTACGCCTACTTCCAGGCCGGGCTGCTCTTCCAACTGGCATCCGGCTTCATGGGCGATGTGGACTTTTGGCAGGCGCTCGTCCTCGACCCCGACTGGATCCTCGACATCAATCGCGTCTACACCGATTTCTACCTGGCCCACTGGAAGCTGCTCTTGGACGAAGCCGGCATCCCGGATGGCGTGCGGCTAATTGACGACTTCGCTTACCGCGGGGGCTTGTTCGCCTCGCCCAAGACGATGCGGACGATGTATCTGCCGTTCTACCGGGAGATCGTGGACTTCCTCCACGGCTACGGCCTGCCCGTGGAGTTGCACGTCTGCGGGGATGCGCGGGCGGCCATCCCGCTGCTGCTCGAAGCCGGGTTCGACATCCTCAACCCGCTGGAGCGCAAGGCGGGCATGGATCCGCTGGCGCTGGCCGAGCAGTACGGCGACCGGCTGGCCTTCATCGGCGGCATGGATGTCCGCATCCTGGAGACCGGCGACCTGGCGGAGATCAAGCGGGAGGTGATCCGGCTGGTTACGGGCATGAAGGAACGCGGCGGCCGCTTCATCTGGGGCAGCGATCACTCTGTGCCGCCGACCGTGGACTACCGGTCGTATCGGTACGCCTGCGAGGTGTGCCGGGAGTACGGTGAGTACGCGCCCTGAGCTTGTCGAAGGGGACGACGCGGCAGGTGAGTAGAGGGGGAAGCAAGTACACAAGGAAACAAGTAGACAAGGGGGACGCGCCCTGAGCTTGTCGAAGGGCGCGTCGCTTCGACAAGCTCAGCGACGGCGCGCCCGCAGAGGTGGATGACCGAACGCAAGGCTGGAGTGGATGATGACCACGCTCTCTTTCACCCGATCTATCCCCATGCGCCATGAGGTGGATGTCTTCGTCGCGGGCGGCGGGCCGGCCGGCGTGGCCGCGGCGCTGGCGGCTGCACGCGGAGGTGCGCGCGTCTTCCTGGCCGAGGGGCACTCCTGCTTCGGCGGGATGGGCACGGCCGCGCTCGTTCCCGTCCTGCTGCACTTCGGCGATGGGGTCAACTTCCTGGCGGCCGGCATCGGCGAAGAGATCTACCGCCGGCTGAAGGCTTATACCCCGGCGCTCTACCTCGACGATCCGCACGCCGCGGTCGGCATTGACCCTGAGGCGCTCAAGCGCGTCTACGATGACCTGATGGTTGAGTCGGCTGCGGACTTCGCGTTTCACACGCAGCTCATCGCGGTGGAAGCGGAGGGTGGGCATGTCGAGCACGCTCTCTGCGCGACCAAGAGTGGCATCTTCGCGATCAATGCGAAGATCTTTGTGGACGCCACCGGCGACGGCGATCTGGCCGCCTGGGCGGGCGCGGCGTTCGAGAAGGGGGACGCGGACGGCCATCTGATGCCCGGCTCGTTGTGCAGCTTGTGGGCCGACATTGACTGGGACGCGGCTGAGGCCAATCCCGTCCGGCAGGATGCTTTCTTGGAGGAGGCGTTCGCCGCGGGGATTTTCACCCAACACGACCGCCACCTGCCCGGCATCTTCCGCATCGGCGAGCGGCTCGGCTCCGGCAACCTGGTGCATACCTTCGATGTGGACGCGACGGATGAGCGATCGGTGACGCGGGCGCTGCTCTGGGGTCGCCGGGGGATGGCGGAGTATAAACGCTACTACGGTCGCTATCTCGATGGATTCGACCGGATGGCGCTCGTCGCGACCGGTTCGCTGTTGGGTGTGCGTGAAACCCGGCGCATCGCGGGCGACTACGTGTTGAATGTGGAGGATTTCAGACGGCAGGCGGTCTTCGAGGATGAAATCGGCCGCTTCAACTACCCGGTGGACATCCATCCGCACCGGCCCGACAAGGCGCTCTATGCGCAGTTCGAGGACGAGTTCCGGGTACGGCTGCGCTACGGTAAGGGAGAGAACTACGGCATTCCCTATCGCATTCTCACCCCGGCCGGACTCGACAACGTGCTGGTGGCCGGGCGTTGCGTCAGTTGCGACCGCGCCATCCAGGGCTCGATTCGCGTGATGCCGGGCTGCTTCATCACGGGCCAGGCCGCGGGGGTCGCGGCCGCGCTCTCGGCCGATCGTGATGTTTCTGTCCACAGCCTGGATGTCAGGGAGTTACAGGCCAGGTTGCAGGAGTTGGGCGCGTATCTGCCGAATGCGCACTCGCGTGCAGGGAATGGGATTCCCGGGCTCAAGATGAGAAGCCCCCTCAGGGGCTGAGCATCCAGTGGCTGAGGCCGCTTTTCGCCTTCAGACGGTGACTTCCAGTCACCGAGTTTGTCCCGCGGCCCGTATGGCCGCCATTCCAATAGGAGCATGCTATGTCCAAATCACGCACCATCACCGAACCGGCTCGCGAAATCCCCATCGTCACCGAAGCCGACGTCGTCGTCTGCGGCGGCGGGCCGGGCGGAGTCCCGGCGGCCATCGCGGCCGCGCGCCACGGCGCCAGGGTCGTCCTGATCGAACGCTACGGCTTCATGGGCGGCCTGGCGACCGCGGGGCTAGTCGCGCCGATCCTGGCGCACAAGGCGCACGCGGCCGATTTCGCCATCGTCGAGGGGATCCTGCGCGAGATCACCGAGCGGATGCACGCGCTCGGCGGCGCGCCCCGCTGGGAAGAGACCCTCAAGGTCTGGGGCATCAACTTCGACGCCGAGTGCCTGAAGATCGTCCTGGACGAGATGTGCCAGGAGGCGGGAGTTGAGCTGCTGTTGCACTCCTACATCGCCGACGTTGCAAGGGATGGCGACGAGATCGCGGCCGTGCTGGTCGAGAACAAGTCGGGCCGGCAGGCCGTCGGCGGCAAGGTGTTCGTGGACGCGACCGGCGACGCGGATGTGGCGTTCCGCGCGGGCGCGCCGACGACGCACGGCCGCGCCTGGGACGGCCGGCCAGAGTCCATGGGGTCGTTCATCCACCTGGCTGGCTTCGCCCATCCCGATGAGGCGCGCAAGAAGGAGATCGCGGCGCGCGTCCAGGCGGAGATGGCGGCCGGCCGGCTGAGCTTCTACAACCCCGGCTTCCTGAACCGCAACGACAACCAGCTCGATCACACCTCGGCCAACATGACCCGCTTCGGCGGCGATTCGGACAACGCGGCCGACATGACGCGGGCCGAGCTGAGCATCCGCCGCGACGTCTGGACACTGGTGCGCTTCCTGCGGACGAGCGTGCCCGGCTTCGAGAACTGCTATGTGCAGCAGCTTTCGCCGCAGGTCGGTCCGCGCGAGAGCCGGCAGATCGTCGGCCCCTACGCGCTGAACGGCGACGACATCCACCTGGGCCGGAAATATCCCGACGCCATCGCCCGCGGCTCGTGGTGGATTGACATCCATTGCCCGCTCGGCAACACCTACCCGGTGCATCTGTGCCGGAAGGAATGCCCCAAAGGGACCGACTGCCCCTTCTTCGCCGCCGAATACGAGCGAATGCGCAGCTACGAGGAGCTTTACCCGCCGGCGGGCGATTGGTACGACATCCCCTACCGCTGCCTGCTGTCGGTGGGCGCGCCGAACCTGCTCTCGTCGGGCCGCTGCATCTCGGCGACGCACGAGGGGATGGCCGGCTCGCGAGTGATGGGCACGTGCGTGGCGCTCGGCCAGGCCGCGGGGACGGCCGCGGCGCTGGCGGTCAAGCAAGGCATCGCGCCCGCGGCGGTGGATGTGACGGGGCTGCGGGAGATGCTGCGCCGGGATGGGCAGCTCGTCTGAGCGACATGGAAACGTAGCGCAGGATGCCATCTTGCGCTACGTTCCCACGATTTCCGGGCCAGTTGCCCATGCCGGCCGCGGCGCCAGTGCGAAGCCTCCCTGTGGGACGGTGCATGAAAAACAGGCGAGCTGGATTCGAGGCGGTGCGAAGCCTCCTTTGGGATTAGCCGGTTTGGTGGTCGGCGGCAGAAACCGGCTGAAGCCTCGAAACCAAGGCAGTGGGCGTCCTGTTTTCAGAACAGACGCTGAGTAGACTCTGAGCGAAGCACAGGGAGGCCGAAGAGGGAGTCGAAAGCCGGCGACGCCGTCCGTGTCTGTCGGAGCGGGGTTTTTGCAGCCTCTGGCCGCGGACAGAAGGCCATTTGCAAGTCTATTGCAAGATTGCAGAGAGCCCTTGACGTGTTGCAGAAACAGCGCGATACTGGCGTCGTGAGCGCGCGTATGCTGCGCATTCGCACTTCACGTTTCTCGTCTCTATCTCTCGTCTCCCATCGTTCCAGGTGGACACCATGCGCGTGACCTTGCGGGATATCGCCCAACGAGCTAACGTCTCTCCCTCTACTGTCTCGCGTGTGCTGAACAACTACCCCTTCGTGGATGATGTAACCCGTACAGCAGTGATGGATGCAGCGCGCGAGCTCAAGTACGCGGTGGATGAGCAACGCCGCGCGCCGGCTGTAAACCGTGTGGCGCTCCTGTTGACGCGCAGCCCTGTGGACAACTGCGCGGATGGCGCCATCATTGGCGGCGAGCTGGAGAGGCTGCTGGCGGCCGGCTCGCAGCCGGTGTTGGCCGAGCACGAGTTGACCCTGCGTCTGCAGCACACCTGCATGTCGCCAGATCAGGCCTTGCTCTATGCGCACGAGCCAGGCGTAGCAGGTCTGCTGATCTCGGGCGGGGTTGTGAACCGCGACTTCATCCGCGGCTTGCAGGCGGCCGGGGTCCCCTTTGTCGTGGCGGCCGCACCGGTGTATCCCTTCGCCATCAACTGCGCCACGTTCGAGTATGCGCGCGGCGCGGATTCTGCCGTGCGGCACCTGGCCAAGACCGGCCGGCGGCGCATCGGCCTGGTCAACGGCTCGCCCGTCACATCCACCAGCGAGGAGAAGTTCCGCGGCTACCGCTACGCGTTGGCTATGCAAGACCTGCCGTTTGAACAAGGTCAGGTCGTCAACACGTCAGACTTCGACCCGGAGGATGGCTATATCGGCACGCAGCGATTGCTGACGCAAGCGACCGATCTCGACGCCATCCTCTATGCAGCCGACCACATGGCCCTTGGCGGCCTACGGGCCATCAAAGAGAGCGGCCGCCGCGTGCCTGACGACCTGGCCGTGGTCGGTTTCATGGATTACGAGATCGCGCGGTTCACCGATCCGCCGCTGACCACCGTGCGCACCGATATGCAAAAGATCGGGGCAGTCGCGGCCCGGCGGCTTGTCATGCTGATCGGCAGGCCCGACGGCGAGGCCTGGTGTATCTCTCTGCCGACGCAATTGATCGTCAGGGAATCGGCTTAACTCAGCGCCTTCCCGGTACGGCACGAAGTTAAAAAGACCCTTCGTCAATCGATCCATCCCCATTCAGTTCTCAAGGAGGAAGCAACATGTCAACGGCAACTCGCAACAACGGAAGGCTGTCGCGGCGTGATTTCCTGCGACTGTCCAGTCTGGCCGGTGCAGGCGCCGCGCTGGCGGCCTGCGCTCAGCCGCCGGCTACGCCGGCCCCGGCCGAAGCGACCAAGGCGCCAGCGCCGGCTGCGCCGAAGCCCGCAGAACAGAAGCCAGCCACGATTCGCTTCTGGCATCACTGGGGCGGCAACCGCGTCCCGCTGATGGAGGACATGGTCAAGCGCTTCCAGGCGAAGAACCCCTGGATCACCGTCGAGATGACCCTCCAGCCGTGGGAGCAGCGCCTGGAGAAGATCCTGACCGGTGTGGCGGCCGGCAACCCACCCGACGTCAGCATGCTCGGCCGGCAAGACCTCCCGGCGTTCGTAGAGGACAACGCCCTCCTGGCGTTGGACGACTTCATGAAGCAAGACAGCGTGGGCCTGGATCTGTTCTACCCGGCCGAGGCGCGCGGCTCTCAGTACAACGGCAAGACCTATATCTTGCCGCTCCCAACCGGCGGCGCGCTCAACATCTTGTGGACCAACAAGGCCTGGCTGAAGCAGGCCGGCCTCGATCCCAACAAGGTCCCCACCACGTGGGCTGAGCTGACCGAAGTCTCCCAGAAGCTGACCATCAAGGACGGCAAAAAGCTCAAGAAGGTCGGCGTGAACGTCACAGCGGTCCAGGGCGGCATCGGCTGGTTCGTCATTTGGCTCTACACCAACGGCGGCAAGTATGTGACCGACGATCTGAAGAAGATCACGATCAACACGCCCGAAGGCCTCGAGACGATGAAGTGGGTCGCCGACTACGTCAAGAACGTGACCGTGGGCATCGAGGAGGTGCGGGCATTCTACTCCCAGACCGGCGAGTGGCAGAACGGGCCATTCTACAATCTGTTCGAGGCCATGATGATCAACGGCTCGTGGGAGTTCTTCAAGATCAAGGACTTTGCGCCGGACATGGTTCCGAACCTCGGCGTTAGCCTCATCCCGCACGGGCCGAAAGGCAAGTCGCAGGGCGCGGCCTACGGCGGTTGGGGTTACGTGATCCCCCGCGGAGTCAAGGAGACCCGGGCGGCCTGGCTGTTGACCAAGTGGCTGTGTGTGGACAAAGAGGCCGCGTGCTGGTTCATGCAGGAGCAGAAGCGCCCCTCGCCCTTGAAGTCGTGCAATGAAGACCCCAAGACCGCCGAGGGCAACCCCTACTTCAAGAACATCACCGACATCATGGCCCAAGACATCTGGATTCCGATCACGCCGGTGCAACCCAAGATCGAGCAGATCATGAGCCAGATGCAGGAGGAAGTCCTCTTTGGTCGCAAGACGCCGGAAGAGGGGCTGAAGTGGGGCGAGGCCGAGTGTCAAAAGCTGCTCGACGCGTATTGGGCGAAGAAGAAGGCGTAGGAACGACGAGTGTAGGCTGAGGTTAAGGTTGAGGCTGAGAAGCTCACGCAAAGACGCCAAGACGCAGGGGCGGCCCGAAGAACTCAACGGTCCTTTGCGCCCTTTGCGCCTTTGCGTGAGGCCAGCCGGGCCATTTTCGGGACAGTCGTTCATGCCGGCCGCGCCGCCACGGCAGATGAGAATGTCATTGCGAGGAGCGTAGTGTGCGATTGCGCCAGCATCGTTCAGGACGAAGCAATCTCCTACGTTGACGGGGAGATTGCTTCGCAAACCATGTCCTGAGCTTGTCGAAGGATGCGCTCGCAATGACTGGCGGGGCAATTTTCGGGACAGGCGCCGCCCGCTGGGGGTACGAGGTGGCTCGGTCGCAGACCGGCCACAGCAGACGGGGTCAGACGTCGTCGGTCGGCGATCGGCCTTTGATATATGGTTTTCCTGGCGTCTTTGCGTCTTTGCGTTGATTTTCAGGACAGGCGCCGCAGCGGCGACCAAGGAGTACTCTATGTTGTCTAGCGTGACAACCCAGGCGGTCGCCAGGGTTCCGCATCGGGGCCTGTCTCCGCTGCGCCGGCGAGAGGCCATCCTGGGGTATCTCTTCATCTCGCCCTGGGTGTTGGGGTTTCTGTTCTTCACCCTCGGCCCCTTCCTGGCTTCCATGTATCTGAGCCTTACCGACTACACCATTCTGCGCGCGGGTGAATGGGTGGGGCTGAAGAACTACATCCGCGCGTTCACGCGCGAGCCCCTCTTCTGGACATCGCTCTATAACACGGCCTGGTACGTGGTCTTCGTGGTACCCACTCGCATCGTCCTGGGATTCCTGCTGGCCTTGCTGCTCAACACCAAGGTGCGGGGCCTGGCCGCGTGGCGCACGTTCTTCTACATGCCGACCGTCACCCCGATCGTCGCCACGACGATCCTCTGGCTCTTCCTGCTTAACCCCAACTTCGGGATGATCAATTATGCCCTCTCGCTGCTCGGCATCGAGCCGCTGCCCTGGCTCACCAGTCCCACCTGGTCGAAGCCGGCGCTCTTTCTGATGAGCCTTTGGTGGGTGGGCGGCAACATGGTGATCTTCCTGGCCGGCCTGCAGGGGATTCCGCAGCACCTCTACGAGGCGGCCGAGCTGGACGGCGCCAACGCCTGGCATCGGCTGATCCACGTCACGATCCCGATGATGACGCCGACCATCTTTTTTAATCTGATCATGAACATCATTGGCACTTTCCAGGTCTTCACTCAGGCATTCATCATGACCGGCGGCGGCCCGCTCAACTCGACGCGCTTCTACATGCTCTACCTGTACGATCATGCCTTCCGCTTCTTCGAGATGGGCTACGCTTCGGCGCTGGCCTGGGTGCTCTTCGTGATCATCATGATCTTTACGCTGTTGACGCTTCGCTCGTCGGAACGTTGGGTCTTCTACGGCCATTGATGGGGAGGAAAGATGAGCACTATCTCCGCGCCGCGCACGCGCGCCGGCATCCTGGGGAAGACATGGCGACGGCGCATCGGCAACACGCTGGCTTACATCACCCTGACGGCGTTAAGCCTGCTCTTCTTGATTCCGTTGGCCTGGCTGTTCCTGACCTCCCTGATGACACTGAAACAGGCCACCTCTTTTCCGCCAGAGTGGATCCCGAATCCGGTGCAGTTCGACAACTACATCAAGGCCCTTAAGTTCTGGAATTTCGCCCGGAGCTTTCGCAACACGGCCATCGTCACCTCCGCCGTCATGATAGGCGAGCTGCTTTCGTGCACGCTGGTGGCCTATGGCTTCGCACGGCTGCGCTTCCCCGGCCGCAACTTCCTGTTCATCGTCCTGATGAGCACCATGATGCTGCCAGGCGTCGTGACCATGGTGCCGCTCTATATCCTGTTCAGCAAGATTCAGTGGGTCAACACGTTCCTGCCGCTGACCGTGCCAGCCTTCTTTGGCGGCGCTTTTTACATCTTCCTCCTGCGCCAGTTCTTCATGACCATCCCGGAGGAACTGATAGACGCGGCGCGCATTGACGGCGCCGGCGAGCTGAACATCTGGGCGCGCATCATGCTCCCCCTCTCTGGCCCCGCCATCATCGTCGTCGCCATCTTCTCGTTCCAGGGCGCATGGAACGACTTCATGGGGCCGTTGATCTACCTGAACAACGAGAAGCTGCACACCATGGCCCTTTCGCTCCACATGTTCCGCGGCTTGCCAGGGCAGGGCTCGATCATCAACCAGATGATGGCGGCCACGGTGATGATGGTGCTGCCCATGCTCATCGTCTTCGCCGTCTTCCAACGCTACTTCATCCAGGGCGTCACGCTCACCGGTCTGAAAGGATAAAAACCGTGTCCGAATGCGAACATAACTGCTGTCAGCACCCTATCAACATCCACGGCGTCTTCCCCCAGCTCGCGCTCGTGGCAGGCCATATCCCGCGCACCGAGACGGGCGTGGGCGCACTAATGCCCTGGGCCGATCGCCTCTGGCTCATCACTTATCCGTCCAGCGGCGCGCGCAGCGGCGCCGGTACCGGCCTCTTCACCCTGGACGGCGACATGCGGCTGACCAAGCATCCTGCCAGTGTCGTGGGGACCTATGCCAACCGCATCATCCATAGTGCCACGAACCAACTCATCATGGGGCCGCACTTGATTGACATCGAGGGCAACGTCCGCACGGTCGAGCCGCTTGTGCCCTATCGGCTGACGGCTACCGCCACCCACCTGGAGGAACCGGAGAACAAGGTCTATTTCCTGACGATGGAGGCGCTGCTGTTCGAGGTGGATTTGCGCACGCTGGAGGCGCGCCAGCTCTTCGACCTGCGCCAGGAGCTGGGTCTGCAGCACGTGCGTCACCTGCACTTCAAGGACGCCTGCACCGGCCAGGGCCGGCTCGTCGTCGCCAACAACACGTACACCGAAGTGGATGCGTTGGGCAGACCGTCGCAAGGCCGGCTGGCCGAGTGGGATGGCCGCGAATGGCGCATCATCGAGACGTGCCAGTTCAACGCGGTGACCGCCAGCGCATCCGAGATCGGCCCTGGGGTGCTGGCGATGGGCGCAGACAACGCCTCAGCGATCCTGCGCGTGTGTCTGGCCGGCAAGTGGGACAAATACCGCCTGCCGAAAGCCACGCACACCCAGGATCACTCGTGGACCACCGAATGGCCGCGCATCCGTGAGATCGAGTCTGAGCGGTGGCTGATGGACTGCGCAGGCATGTTCTATGAGCTGCCGGCCATGCAATACGGCGGCAAGGTGTGGGGCATCCGGCCGGTCAGCACCCACCTGCGCATCATCGGCGATTTCTGCTCGTGGCGTGGGCTATTGGTGCTGGCGGGAAACCAAACCACTCCCATCGGCGACAGCAACCCGTTCGTGGGGCAGCCGCAGGCCGGGCTCTGGTTCGGCAAGTCGGACGATCTGTGGGGTTTCGGCAAGCCGCAGGGCTGGGGCGGGCCGTGGTGGGAGGCGGAGGTGAAGGCAGGCCGTCCCTCGGACCCCTTCTTGATGACCGGCTTCGAGCACAAGGTGCTGCATCTGCGTCATAACGCCGCGGAGAAGGTCGCCTTCACCGTGGAAGTGGACTTCCTGGGGAACGGAACATGGTGCGTTTACGACAAGATCAAGGTCGGCAAGCGCGGCTACGGCTACCATGTCTTCCCCACCGGCTTCAGCGCGCACTGGGTTCGCATCACGCCCAACGCCTCGTGCATGGCCAGCGCGCAGTTCATGTATACCTGACGAGTGCAGACCTGACTGGTTTTAGAAACCTCTCAGGTCTTGGGAGTCGTTATGAATGCCCGTGAACGCCTCTTCGCCGTCCTCAACCGCGAGCCGACCGACCGCATCCCCATCTGGCTGCTTTTCCCGTATCATCGCACCAGCTACTACGGTGACGTGCGGAATGAGCCATCGTATCGCCCCGTGTTCGAGGCGTCCAAGCAATACGCGATCATGCTCGACCGGCGCAACCCGCGCGTGTCGCTCTTCGGGCCAGAGGTCAAACAGTGGCGCGAGCGCGTGACCGAAGATGACGAGCAGGTCGAGCGCGACAGCCTGGAATACCGGGGGCGCCGCCTCACCGCCGAGACGCGGCGCGGGCGTTGGGGCACGACCGTCAAGCGGCTGCTCTGCTCGGCCGACGATCTGGAGTTCTACTGCGCGTTGCCGCTGAACACCGATGGGGCCGCCATCACCGCCCAGCTCGACGCCCAACTCCCGAACTACCTCCAGGAGCGCGCCGAGTTCCCGGAGGAATACGGCGCGATGATGCTCGACCTGGGGGAACCGGTCGGCGCGCTGTACGGCGTGTCGAAGCTGGAGGAATACGCGATCTGGTCGCTGACGCACTCCAACTTGATCGTGGATTGGTTCGACCGGGTGATGGTGCAGAAGCGGCTCGTCTACCGCTACTTCCTGGAGCGCAAGCTGGCCGATGTGTACTTCCTGGTCGGCAGCGAGCTCGCCAGCCCGCCGCTCGTCAGCCGGACGACCTTCCGCCGCTGGATCGTGCCCTACGCCCGCGAGCTGATCGAGCTGATCCACAGCCACGGCTGCAAAGTGATCCAACACTACCACGGCCAGATCAAGCTGATCCTGCCCGACTTCCTGGAGATGGGGCCGGACGGCCTGCACACCATCGAGGCGCCGCCCATCGGCAACTGCACCTTCACCGAGGCGTTCGAGATCGTTGGCGACAAAATTGCGCTGATCGGCAACATCCAGTACGATGACTTCCGCGCGCTGACCCCGGCCGAGATGCGCCAGGCCGTGCTCGCCGTGCTGGACGAGTGCCGGGGCAAGCGGTTGATCCTCTCGCCCTCCGCCGGGCCGTATGAGGAGAGCATCTCGGAGCGGCTGGCGGAGAACTACCTGACGTTCATGCAGACTGCGTGGGAGTATCGCGGATAGAGAATCCGGGTTCATCACGAAATAGACCGGTGAATCCAATTCACCGTCTGAAGCTGAAAAGCGGCCTCAGCCGCTGGTCTCCAGCCCCTGATGGGGCTTCTCAGATTGAGCCGGGGATTTCCAATCTCTGTCCTTGGCGGTGAACCTCTTCACATCACTAAAGGCAAATCATGACAACCAAAACTCACTTCGACATCATCGAACACAACGCCGACCTGTGCGTGGTCGGCGGGGGGATCGCGGGGCTGTGCGCGGCGGTGGCTGCGGCGCGCAACGGA
Source organism: Chloroflexota bacterium (assembly GCA_016876015.1). Classification (GTDB taxonomy): domain Bacteria; phylum Chloroflexota; class Anaerolineae; order CG2-30-64-16; family CG2-30-64-16; genus VGOD01. Next base: position 74,193 of record VGOD01000001.1, on the reverse strand, counting down.
TCGCAGGTCATCCTGATCCAGGATCGCGCGGTGCTGGGCGGCAACGCCTCGTCGGAGGTCCGCATGTGGATCTGCGGCGCGCGCGGGCCGGACAACAAAGAGGCGGGCATCCTCGAAGAGATCATGCTCGACAACTATTACCGCAACCCGACCCTCAACTACCTGATCTGGGACACGGTGCTCTACGAGAAGGCGCGCTTCCAGCCGGGGCTGACCATGCTGCTCTCCTGCACGTGCAATGACGTGCGGATGGACGGCGACCGCATCGCCAGCATCCGCGCCTGGCAGCTCAACACGCAGACGTGGCACATCGTCAAGGCGCGCTACTTCGCCGATTGCTCCGGCGACTCGGTGCTGCGCATCTCCGGCGCGGAGTATCGCTGGGGCCGCGAGAGCCGCCACGAGTTCGACGAATCGCACGCACCCGCGGTCGCCGACCGCAAGACGATGGGCAACTCGATCTTGATCCAACTGCGCGAGATCGCCGAGGGCGAGCACCGGCCTTTCACCCCGCCGGCGTGGGCCATCCGCTACGACGAGAGCAACCTGCCGAACCGTCCGCTCAAGCCCGAAGGCCACAACTTCTGGTGGCTGGAGGTGGGTGGCACGGGCGACACCATCGCCGATACCGAGGCGAACCGGGATGAGCTGCTCAAGATCGCCTACGGCATCTGGGCCTACATCAAGAACCATCCCGACGGCCGCGGCCAGCGCTGGGAGCTGGAATGGATCGGCGCGTTGCCCGGCAAGCGCGAAAATGTGCGCTACGTGGGCGACCACATCCTGACGCAGAACGATGTGCTGGCGGGTGGAAAATTCGATGACATCGTCGCGTACGGCGGCTGGCCGATGGACGACCATCACCCCGACGCCATCCACTATCCGGGCGAGCCGACGATCTTCCACAAGGCGCCGTCACCCTACGGCATCCCGTATCGTTCGCTCTACTCGCGCAACATCGGCAACCTCTTCTTTGCCGGCCGCAACATCTCCGCAACGCACATGGCGCTCAGCTCAACGCGGGTGATGGGCACGACCGCACTGCTGGGCCAGGCGGCCGGCACCGCCGCGGCCGTGGCCGCGCGGCACGATGCCTCGCCGCATGGGGTCTACGAGCGCCATCTGGCTGAGCTGCAAGCGCGGCTGATGGACGACGACTCGTGGCTGCCGGGGCTGCGGCGGCCGATCCCGGAGATTTGCCAGGAGGCGCAGCTCTTCGCCTCGGTGGGCGACCCGGAGCCGCTGCGCAACGGGATTGATCGGACGCTGGGCAAGGAGGACAACGGTTGGTGGGCGCCGCCGGGCGAGTCTGTCACCTACTACTTCGGCTCGCCGATGAAGCTCAGCTCTGTGCGACTAGTGTTCGACAGCGACCTGCACAACCTCAAGCGGATGCCGTGCTCCTACCCGCTGGCGGGCCACGATGTCAAAATCCCCAAGATGATGACGCGCGCCTTCGATCTGGAGATCCTGGATAGCGCCGGGCAGTGGCAGATCGCTTTCCGGGAGGAGAACAACTACCAGCGCCTGGTGAAAGCGCCGCTGGCGGTCGAGACCGCCGGCCTGCGCCTGATCCCGCGCGCGAGCTGGGGCGCCGAGCGGGTGCATCTGTTCGGGTTTGATGCGCGGTAGGTTTGTGCTCGCGTGTCAACTGCGCTATACTGTTGGCGTGAGCGACACGATGCATGATGAATACAAGGAAACTCACGCATGGAAGAACTGAGCTACCTGCAATGGCTGGGCCAGGCGACGCCGACCGCCTGGTGGCACGATTCGGCTGATCCGCTCGAGCTGGAGTTCGGGCTGGCGCACGGCGCAGTCGGCGTGACCACCAATCCCTTCTTGAGCAATCTGACGCTGCGCAGCCATCCTGCGCAGTGGGCCGCCAAACTACAAACCTCGTTGGACGGCGCCGCGCCTGAAGAGCGCGCCCAACAGTGGATGGGGCTGGTAGTCCGGGACGCGGCCGCCAGGCTGCTGCCGACCTTCGAGCGCACCGCAGGCAAGCAGGGCTACGTTTGCGCACAGGTGAACCCGGCTCAGGCGGGCAATCGGGAAGCCATGCTGACCATGGCCAGGCGCTTTCATGCCTGGGCGCCCAACATCGCCGTCAAGCTGCCAGTCACCGCGGCCGGGCTGGACGTGCTGGAGGAATGCGCGGCTCAGGGGATCACCTGTACGCTCACGGTGAGCTTCTGCGTACCGCAGGTGATCGCCATCGCGGAACGCTACCGCCGCGGCCTGGCGCGTGTGCGGCAGGCCGCGATCGCCGAGGGTCGCTGCTTCGCGGTCATCATGATCGGCCGGCTGGATGATTATCTGCGCGATGTCGCGGCCGACTCTCGGGCTGCGGTGAGCGAGTCGGACATCCGATGGGCCGGGCTGGCCGTCGCCAAGCGCGCATACGCCATCTACCAGGAACACGGCTACGAAGCCACGCTGCTGGTCGCTGCGCTGCGCGGCGCGTATCATCTGCTGGAACTGGTAGGCGGCGATCTGATCATGTCGGTGCATCCTTCGTGGCAAGGGCCGTTGCTGGTGCCCGGCATCCCGCGCGAGGTTCGGATCGCCGCGCCGGTCCCCGCGGATGCGATCGGCCGGCTGCGCGCCTTGCCCGATTTCGTGCGGGCCTACGAGCCGGACGGCATGGCCCCCGAGGAATTCATCTCGTGGGGGTTGACGCAGCGCACGCTGACCCAGTTCATCGAGGCTGGCTGGCGGCTGCTGGAACAGTTTCGCCCCTGATCTGAGGAATTTGGTATGACTAACGCATTATCGGGGCGAGCGGCGCTGATAACAGGCGCTGGCGGCGAGATCGGCAGGGCCATCTCGCTGGCGCTGGCGGCCGAAGGAGCAGCCGTGGCGCTGGGCGAGGTCAACCTGGCCGCGGCCGAAGGGGCGGCAACCGAAATCCGCGACCGCGGCGGCCGGGCCATCGCGCTGGCGATGGATGTGGCGTCGGCCGAAGGCGTGACGGCCGCGGTCCGCGTGGCCGTCACGGAGCTCGGCGGCCTGGACATCCTGGTGAACAACGCCGGCCTTTGTCCGCTCAACAGGTTCGAGGATATCCCCCTGGGCGAGTGGAACCGCGTGCTGGCCGTCAACCTGACCGGCGCGTTCCTCTGCTCGCAGGCTGCCTTGCCCCATCTGAAGCAGAGCAAACACGGCCGCATCATCAATATCGCGTCCATCGCGGGGCGCACGGGCGGCATCGCAGTCGGCGCGCACTACTCGGCATCGAAGGCCGGGCTGATCGGCCTGAACAAGGTGCTGGCCCGCACGTTGGCGCCCTTCGGCGTCACGGCCAATTGCGTGGCGCCGGGCACGATGGAGGGCGGCATGACCGCGTCTTGGGCGCAGGAGGTGCGCGAGAATCTGCGTCGGAGCGTGCCGCTGGGCAGGCTCGGCCAGGCCAGCGATGTCGCGGCAGCCGTGGTCTACCTGGCATCCGACGCCGCGGCGTGGATCACAGGTGCAACGCTCGATGTCAACGGTGGAACCGTGATGGCGTGATGGGGGCAAGGTTGAGGTGTTGCAGCAGGAGACCGCGTGATGAGATTCGGCAAGATCGCTTTCAACCCGGCGCACAACCCGGCGATCCTGGACACCGCCACCTGGGATGAGGCGGCCGCGGTCCAGGTGTTGGCCGCGGTGGATGCAGCCTTCTGGCGCGCGGCCCGCGAGGCAGGCCGCAGCGACGCGACGCCGCCAGCCGGGCCCGTGACCCTTTGTTCTGGCTCGGCGGCCGTGCTGGGGGGCAGCGCGTGGTTCCTCGCAGGGTTGCCCGATGCGCAACAACTGTTTGTCGCCATCGGGCCAGAGGGAGGCGAGTCGCCGCTCGGCCCTGCCTGCGCGACGATCCCGCTTGGCCCCGGCGAGCGCGTGGCGGCCTACCGGACCGACGCCGCGCTCATTGACCGCTACTGCCGCACGATCCGGCCGGACAAGGGGCCGCGGCCGCTGGCCGCGATCCCGCGGCTGGGGATCGGCGCGCGCATGTCCACGGCCATGTGGCCCGGCGCCTATCGGGCCATGGACCAGGGCCGCTTTGCAGCCAACACGATCCAGAACTCGGTGCGAGAGCTAGAGCTGCTGGAAAACATCCTGGCCGGCAAGCCGCCAGAGGCGATCTATTACCCCGGCTTCGGCGTGGTCGAATCAGGGCACACCGGCGCTACCTTCGAGGGCCTCTGGACCTATGGCGTGCTGGAGGCGCTCAAGAGCGATGGACGCTTTCGCTATGGCGCGGACGCCGATCACATCAAGGTGCTGCCCGGCCCGCGGGGTCTGGATTGGGCCAGGCATGTGTTGGAATGCGCCCGTTACTACACCTTCTTCACCCTGGACGTCTCCGCGGCGCTCGACTACGCCGCGCTGGCGGCTGGCGCGAGCGCAGCCGAAGACTACCTGGCCGCGAGGCTGCCGGACGCCAGGCAGCGTCAGGCGTTGCTGGCGTATCACGCCGCGCCGCGAAGGATCGGCGGGAGCGATTACCGGCTTGACGGACCGGCGCTCGGCCGGCTGGTGGGCAAATACTGGGAGGCGCTGGCCGCGGCCGAGGCGCTGGCCGCGCACATCGCAAGTCTCAAAGATAGCCAGCCCTTCGACCTGGAGTTCGCCATTGACGAGCGGTCGCCCGACGTGGAGACGTGCGCCTGCATCACTAGCGACGAAGAAGTAGCGTTTGTCTTGCTCGAAGCGCAGCGTCGCGGGTTGCGCTTCACCCACGTGGCGCCCAACTTCGGCGTGGAAAAGGGGGTAGACTACCGCTGCGGCGGCGGCCTGGCGGAGCTAGAGAGCCGCGTGCGCACGCAGTACCGCATCGCCGAAGAGTTCGGCGTGCTGCTCGATTTCCATTCGGGCGACGACCTGTCGTCCACCACCTGCCGGGTCATCGGCCGGGCCACGAGCGGTCGCAATCACTTCAAGATCGCACCGGAGCCGCAGATGCTGTTCGGCAAGACGGTGCGCGACTTCTACCCCGACCTGTTCCGGCGCTGGTGGGAGGAGTCGCTGGCCTACGCGCGGCGAGAGGCCGCGGTCGGCTCGCAGTTCGCCGCCGATTGCATCCGCCAACAAGAGGCCGCGGGCCAGGCGCCATCGTCTACCGACCCGATCTTCCACAACTTCGGGTTTGGTTTCGTCGGCCGCCGCGGGCCAGATGGCGGCTACCTGAACCGGGAAACTCTCTACAGCCTCGCGCCGGAGTTCTATCGCGCATACCAGGATCGGCTCGTCGAATATCTGTGCGCGCTGGCCGAAGACTTGTTCCGGCCCGGAACCTGACCCGAACCATGAAGCTCGCCCTCGCCATCTCGATCCATCCCACCAGCAACCCGGACGTGGCCTTTGCCGGCGATCTGGAGGCAACCCTGGCGCGGCTGGCCGGCATGGGCTACGACGGCGTCGAGCTCGCCATCCGTGATCCCCGGCAGGTCAACGGCGACGAGCTGGTGGCTCTGCTCCGGCGCAATGGGCTGGCCGCGCCCATGCTCGCCACCGGCCAGGCCTGGGGCGAGGATCGTCTCTCCTTCACCGACGCCGATCCGATCATCCGGCAGGCGGCTGTGGAAAGGATCAAGAGCCACATCGAGCTGGCCGGCCAGCTCGACGCCATGGTGATGCTGGGGCTGATCCGCGGGTTGCTGGCCAGAGCGCCCAGCCGAGAGCAAGCCATGAAGTGGCTGCTGGACGCGTACCGGGAATGCGCGGACTTCGCCCTGCACCGCGGCGTCCGGCTGGTGATCGAGCCGATCAACCGCTTTCAGGCTGACGCCATCTTCTCGGCGCGGGACGGCGTGGAGCTGCTGGCGCAGATCGGATACGAGAACGTGGGGCTGGCGCTCGACAGCTTCCACATGAACATTGAAGATGCCAGCATCGAGGACGGCATCCGGCTGGCCGGCGACCGCCTGTTCCACTTCCACGTATCCGACTCGAACCGCTGGCGCCCCGGCGCGGGGCACATTGACTTTCGCAGCATCATCGCCGTGCTGCGTGCGATCGGCTACACCGCGTATCTCTCCGGCGAATTCAAGCCGCTGCCCGACAGCGAGACCGCGGCGCGAGGCTGTATCGAGCACCTGCGGCCGCTGCTCAACCAGGGTTCTACTCCGGCTCCTACCCCTTGAGGCCGGTCAGCGCCAGGCCGGCGACGAAATACCTCTGGAAGAAGACAAAAACGACAAAGGGCGGAATCGTCAGCGCGGTTCCCGCAGCCATCAGCAAGTGCCACTGCGTGGCGTAATCAGCGAAGCCGCGAAAATACTGCACCCCCAGCGCCAGGGTGAACTTCGTGGGCGTGTTCAGGTAGATCAGCGGGGTGAAGTAGTCTTTCCACTCGTTGATAAAGACGAGGATGACGATCGCCGCCAGGGCTGGCCGGGCCTGCGGCAGAAAGATGTGCCAGTAGACCTGCAGCGTGTTGGCGCCGTCAATGCGCGCCGCTTCGTCGAGTTCAAGCGGCACCGTGAGGAAGAACTGTCTCAGCATGAAGACGAGAAAGGCGCTGCCGAAAAAGGCTGGCACAGTCAGCGGCAGATAGGTGTCAATCCAGTTGCCGCTGGGGCCAGGCCCCGGCAACTTGGCGAAGATGATGTAGACCGAGAGCCAGGTCACCTGGCGCGGCAACATCATGGTGGCCAGCAGGATCAAAAAGATGATGTCGCGGTAGCGAGCGCGCAGACGGGCAAAGCCGAAGGCCACAATGGTATTGGCGAAGACCGTGCCCACCAGGACGATGCTCGTGACGATCATGGTGTTGAGGAAAAAACGGGCGAAGGGCAAGGCGCGCAAGGCATTCACATAGTTCTCCCAGTGCCAGACGCGCGGAATCCAGATCGGTGGACTCGCCAATACCTCCGCGTTGCTCTTGAATGACCCGGAGATCATCCACACCAGCGGCAGGATGTTGAATGCCGTCAGCCACAACAGGCATGTGTAGACCAGGCCGGCGTGGAACCGCCGGCGCACGCGCTTGGAACTCCGCCACGCCGCGTGTGGGGCCAATACTGTCATCGTCCTCGCACCTCCCCCTCGTAGTAGACCCAGGCGGCCGACGATCTCACGATCAGCAGTGTGAAGGCCAGGATGATGAAAAAGAGGACCCACGCCATGGCGCTCGCCATGCCCATCTTGAAGTAACGGAAGCCGAAGTTGTAGAGGTTGAGCACGTAGAAGTGGGTGGCGTAGTTGGGCCCCCCCTGTGTGATGAGAAACGCGCCATCGAAAGCCTGGAAATTGGCCATTACGCCGGTGACCAGGTTAAAGAAGATCACGGGGGATAACATCGGCAGGGTAACGTAGCGAAAGCGGGCGAATACACTGGCTCCATCAATCTCGGCGGCCTCGTAGAGGTGTTGGGGAATGCTTTGGAGGCCCGCCAGAAAGATGAGCATGCCCGTCCCGAACCCCCATAGGCCCATGGCGATGATCGTGATGAGGGCCGTGGCAGGATCGAACAGCAGGCGTTGGTCCGGCAACCCAAAGACATTCAAGATCAGGCTGAGCAATCCGCCGTGCGGCAGCATGATCCATATCCACACCATCGCGCTGGCCACGGCCGGCACAACGGTCGGAGAATAGAGCATAGCGCGGAAGGCCGGCATCCCGCGCAGCTTCTGATTGAGCAGCATGGCCCCGAACAGATTGACAGCCAGGCGCAGCGGCACCTCCAGCAGGGCATAGATGGTGGTCACCTTCAGCGACTGCTGAAACAAGACCAGCCGGCTCGGGTTCCACAGATCGTTCCACAACCGGCGGTAGTTCTCCAGGCCCAGCCAGTTGGGCGAAGTCACGACATCCCAATCGGTGAAGCTGATGATCAGCGAGAGGATCATCGGCCCTGCGGTGAGAAACAGAAACCCCAGGATCCACGGAGAAACGAAAAGGTAGAACTCGCGCTCCTCGCGTCGCGCCAACACGCCCCGCGCGCGCGGGGTGGAGGTGCGCAAGCGATTTGGTCGGCCGTTTTGGGGCATCACCGGCTGTCTCGCATACATGAAGAAGGGCATGGGGACCCTCACTCGGCCGGAGCATCCCCATGCCCCGCTGTTCTCGTCAGGTAGACCGCATTCGCGACAGACGCTCAACAGGCGTTCAGCGCCGTGTTGACGTCTTTGTTGACCTCGGTGAATGCCTTCTGCGCCGTGGCCGCGCCGGTGTTGATCTGGCTGAATGCCTGGTTCAACAGATCGCCTGCCTGGGCGGTGATGTACGTGTGCGGCGATTTCACGGACGCCTCCACCACCTTGTACCACAAGCGCACAGAGGGCGGTATGGCCTTCGGATTGGTGAAGAACTTGCCGGCGATGTAGTCTGTCACGAGCGACGGGTGGCTGGGCAGATCGAACCCCAACCCAGCCCACACTGCCTGCCCTTCCGCGCTCTCGATGTAGGAGATCCACTTGAAAGCGGCCTGGATCTTCTGGGACTTGGGATAGATCACCGAGCCGCCGCCGCCCGAGTTCATCAGGGGGCGACCGCCAGCCTGTAAGGGCGGCCAGGCGATGTCCCAGCGGTATTTGGAGTCGGCCAGCCGGGCTTGCTGCCAGGGGCCGCTGATGAACATCGCGTACTTGCCATCGCGGAAGCCGGGCCACGAACCGAACTCGCCGCGCTCTTCCTGAAGCGGCGCCACGTGCTCTTTGAGCCACAGGTCCGCATACCATTGGACGGGGGTGTAGTTCTTCGGCTGATCCATGTAGCAGGCGGTGTAGTCGGCGTTGAAGGGTTCGCCGCCGAAGCCGGCGATGTAGGTCCACCATTGCGTGTAGGGCAGGAAGGCAAACCGGGTGATCTTGTTCCCTTCCTTCTTGTTGAGCGCGCGAGAGTACTCCAACATGCGATCGTAGGTCCACTCGTTCTTGTCGTGCAGTTCGTTCGGGTTCTTTAGACCGGCTTCTTGGAAGAAGTCCACGTTCCAAAAGACCACCTGCGGCCCCAAGCCGCCAGGGATGGCATATTGTACGCCCTTCACCTTGCCGCCATCGAGACCACCAGGGAACCAATCCTGCTTGTCGAAGTCAGGATCGCTGGCGATCAGGTTATCGAGGGGCAGCAGGATCTTGCGTTGGCTGTCGCAACGCAGATTGTTGGACACGAAGGTGTCGGGCGCGGTGTCAGAGGCGATCATGGCGGTGAGTTTCTCGGTGTAGTTCCCGGGCGGGAAGATGATCTCTACATCGAGATTGGGGTAGCGTTTGAGGAATCCCTGGCGTCGCGCCTCCCATGCCTTCTGCTCAGCCTCGCCGCCCCAGATGAGGAAGGTGACCTTGGTGACTTCGGCAGGCTTCGCAGGCGCTGGCTTGGCAGGCGCGGGAGACGGTCCCGATGGAACCGCTACGCAACCGGCGAGGGCGCTGACCGCGCCTGCGGCCAGCGCACCTTTGAGGAAATCCCTGCGGCTGAGAGACCGTCCGCATCGAATCTGTCCTTGATTCATGATGTCCTCCTTGCTGCGTGTTCAGTTGTACTGTGCTTGAGACTACTACCTGACGAGGGTGTAGATGTGTAGCTCAAGAGCGACTGGTGTGCATACGTTCTGCTGCGAAGTGGCTGCGAAGCTCGAACAACATTGTATCACTATCATCGGTAACATGTCAAAAGCTGGAACCAGCAAGAGGGTATAGTATCTTCTCAATTTGTAGGGGCGCACCCTCGCGGTCGCCCCGGTGGGCAGGTGCAAGGCCGTGCCCCTACCCCGGATTATTGAGAAGATACAGGGTATATAATCGTGCATCCCTCCGCGGAAACAGACCGCTTCGTCGAAGCCGCGGCGGTTGGGATGATAGCGGGGGTCGAACGCGCCCAGATGCCACTTGCCGACCAGACCGGTCGCATACCCGGCCGTCTTGAACAGGTCGGCGAGCGTGGTCTCGCGCAGCGCCAGTCGTTCCAGCCCCCACCATTCGAGCGTGTCAATCGAGCCGGTGCGGTGCGGATAGCGGCCGGTCAGCAGTGCGGCGCGCGACGGATTGCAGACGGGCGAGGCGGTGTAGTGCTGCGTCAGGCAGACGCTCTCGGCCAGCAGCGCGTCGAGCGCCGGCGTATTTGACAGCCCGCCGTTGAACGCACTGAAGTCGCCGTAGCCCATGTCGTCTACCAGGATGAAGACGACGTTGGGGCGAAGCCTATCGGTGGACATGGGATCCTCAGCGGATGATGTAGGGTAAGATCAACTCGGCCAGCCGATTGCTGCCCAACAGCTTCAGGATGCGGTTTCCCCAGCCCGGAATACAAACCGCTTGGCCACGCGCCAGCCCGCGCAGCGATGCCTCCACCACCGCCTCGGCCGACATCCACATGAACTTCGGGAGGCGCGCCGCCAGGCCGTCTGACCCGCGGGCGTGGAACTCGGTGTGGATGAAGCCAGGGCAGAGCGCCTGCACCCGCACGCCGGTGCGGATCAGCTCGAGCTGCAGCGCCCGCGAAAAGGCGATGAGATACGCCTTCGTCGCGCCATAGTTGGCAGCGCCCGGCAGCGCAACGAACCCCGCCAGCGATGCGACGTTGATGACGCTCCCGCATCCGCGGGCGATCATGCTGGGCAGCGCCGCGTGCGTCAGGCTGACGCTTGCCGCCACGTGCAGGCGGATCATGTCAAGCTGCAAGCAGATATCCGACTGGGCGAACCGCCCCTCGCCGCCGAAGCCTGCGTTGTTGATCAGCAAAGCGAGCGCCGGCAGCTCCGCCAGCCGGCCGGCCACGTCGGCCAGGTCGTTCGCATCGGTCAGATCGGCGGGCATGACCTCGACGTGGACGGCATGGGCCTGCTGGAGTTCCTGCGCCAGGGCCGCCAACCGGTCAGCACGGCGGGCGACCAGCGCCAGGTCGTAGCCCGACGCCGCCAGTTTGCGGGCAAACGCCGCGCCGATCCCGCTCGATGCGCCCGTGATGAGCGCGACGGCGAATTCCGAATCAGGCCTCATATGTCTCACCAACCTGTATTGTACCGGGCCGCAAAGCGATACGTCTTGCCAGGGTCAAGGCCATAGATCGTGTAGGTCTGCACCGTTCCAGGTGAAGCCGGTTCTGGTTCATCAGAAACATTCTGAGCCGCGAAGAACGCGACGTACTGGGCCGGATCGTACTGATATTGCCCCGTGTAGCGGTCAAAATTCAGCCATGGGACGATCAGCCTGTCAGAGTACTTGATCCAATACTGCCGGGCGCCGGGCGGCACGGTCCAGGAAAGGGTGTAGGAGCCGCCGGAATTGCCTTGTACTGTCAGCGAGAGGTCGCGCCAGACCGGGTAGTCGTCTGTATGCTGCAACAGATGGGTCAAGGCCTCTTTTTCGGGGAAGTTGTAGTTCCAGTGGTTCTCGCCCAGAGCTACGCCCTTCAAGAGCAGTCGTCCTTTCCTCAAGAACTCCTGGTCGGCGGTCAACAGGTAGCCGTAGATGAAGGTCGCAAAGCACTCCCGAATGCCCTGATACCAGTCTTCATCCTGCCGCACATCGCGCACCAGGGTGTCCGGCGAGTCGCGATAGGGGAATCCGAAATCCCCTGGCTCTGGCGAGAATTCGTACCAGAGCTCGCCTGCAGAATACCGGACGATGCCTTCCAGAACATCGCGGGTGCGGTCGGCCTCCAGATTGCTCTCGGCGCCGAAGGCATGGAAGTAGGCATAGGATCGCGGGTACATGGCGCTCTTGATGAACGGCGCCATGGACCGGGCCGTGTAGAGTTCGTTCCCCCAATCCCACTGATCGCGCAGCGCGACATAGAAACCGCGCTGCCAGTCGGTGCCATACGATTGCAGGTAGACCGCACTACGATTGAGCACTTCGTCGCGCAAGAACGCCCATGCCTGATCGCGCAATCTCCGCTGGCCCGTGAAGCGATAGAGATCGGTGAGGTTGAAGAGAAGCCAGGCCAACGACCGATCGCCTTGCTCAAAGTCGTTGGGGGTCAGCATAACCTCGCCCCACTGGAGATACGCTTCGCGCAGGCGTTCATCGCCGGTGAGGAAATAACTCAGGCCGATACCGGAGGCATGGGGATGCTCGAAATCGAAGTTGTCGCCGTAGATCTCGACTTGGGCATAGTTGGGAGCCTGCGCGTAGGGTGCATTGTTGCCAGTATACCCTGGAATGCCGTGTTCCAGATCGCCGTCGCCAATGTCGAAGTCGTCAGCGTGCAAAATGGCCCGGTCCGCGGTGAACAGGACGCGCTGCTCGGCGTTCAGAAAATAGGCCGCCCCATAGATGGCGTCCTCGCGCAGGAAGTTGATGAAACCCCGCCTGGTAGAATCGTACTGATTCACCCCGCCGCCTGCCGGCCAGCCCCACGCGCGCCAGATAACCAACTCGGGCCGCATATCGCGCGGCAGACTGGCGCAGGCATTGGTGTCCCCCGGATTGCAGTACGTTGTCGGCACGTTGGGATCGGCCCAACCCTGGGCGACGTTGTAGTTGTATTCGTCGGTGAATGAGGCCAGGCGTTCCCAGATCGCCCCGGTCTGGTTGTACCACTCTTTGTTCAATGCTCTGCCGACCAGCGGGTACTGGAATCTGAAGAACTGATGCCGCGGGCTGGTCTGAGCGGCCCCGGTGAAGTCGAAGAGGACTTCGCGGGTGTTCCAGGAATTGAAGCGCACGTAGAAGGTCTTGTCGTTCCCTGCCGGGAAAAGCCCCACGCGCACTGCGCCGTCACCGTCAATGCCCAACCCTTGGGGATACCATCCCGCGGCAAATCGGGTTCCGACGGTCACCGCGTTATCTTGGGCATCCCGCGCTTGAGCGTAGAAAAGGTTGATGATCTGATCCCGCGCGCCAGTGCGGATCGTCGTCCCGTTCCTGCTCAACCGGTAGCCTTCGAGCAAGGTCGGCTGGACGAGTTGGTTGCCCCAGCCTGAAGCTTCGATCGGGAATGCAGTAATTCCCTGGAAGAGATGCATCGAATCTGTGGACGCCAAGGAATCGGTATGCTCCGTGTTGTCGAGGGCGAAAACGGTCTGCGGCCGGGCTAACGTCGTCCGCACGACCAACTCGAGGGACCGGAGGGGAGCATTGATGAATTGCTCCTTGCTGGCGTTCCGGAGAGTGTAGAAGATCCTGATCCGGCTCTTACCTCTGTAAAAGTGCATTCTCACGGTGAAATCGAGGTTGCGCCCGTCGGCGTTCGAGCGATGCGCGCCCCTGGCCAGGATCGCCGCCCGCATCGGGCCATTTTCTTCGATAGAAACCTGCACGCTGAAGTCATCGGCCGCCCGGTAGACCGTGCCGTCGTCGCCGGTCAGCACGATCCCCGGCGAGGCGCCAGGCAACACCAACGCCACCCCGTTGACCGTGACCGCCTCGAGGAGATTGAACCCCTGCTTTCTGATGATGAACTGGGCTGGCCCGGTGTCAACCGCGATCGTCGCCCCTTGATCGCTGGCCAGATTCGGCCCGCCCAAGTCGCGGCCTGAGCTTGTCGAAGGGTTGCCAGAACCAGAGGTCAGACTGATAGCGGTGTTTTGGCCGCCGGCTGGGACGTCAGCCTGGAGGTCCACCAGCAGCCACTGGATGCTGCCATTGGGCCAGCGCTTCAGGACGCGGAACTGGCCCACCTGCGCACCCGCGAGGCCGAGCTGGTTCACATCGGAAATGCCAGAGTCCTCCGGCAGAGGCAGGCCGAAGGTGACAGGCTCCTGGCTGCGGTCCACTCCAGGCAGGAGTTGGAAGCCTTCCTGGATCGGATCGTCAGGAATGGCTTCCTGGATGAGCAGCGTGACCTGCAAACTGGTCTGCGTGACCGTCGCCGTAGGAGTGGCGGTGGCAGTCGGCGTGACTTCGGGCCAGGTCCGACGCCAGTATTGGACGATCATGGGAAGGTAGAACCGGCAGTTCAGATCGGCAGCGCGGCGCTGGATGTCCAGGATGTTCACCAGGCCATTACCGTCCGTGTCAGGCGAACAGCCAGCAGGCAGAGCGGCCAACAGATCAACGATGTAGGGGTCGCCTCGGCCGAAATCATCGCAGTCCAATTGCCGGCCCCAATCCGAGGCGAAGACCACATAGCGGCCATCGCGGGAAAGGCTGGCGCGGGGCGCCACCCAGTAACCGCAACTGCTGGAGCGGTGATGGGCCAGCCGCAAGACACGGCCATCGGTGTACTGGAGAAACAACTCGCCCTCGAAGGACGTCCAGCCGTTCACATCCCACGTACCGGCCGTGACCAGGCAAGCGCCGTTGGGTCCCCGGCAAGAGATGTGTTCGCTGTTCCCCCAATCCAGCACTTGCAGGTAGGTCGGTGGGCTGACGGTGGAACTGCCGGGCAGCCTGCGCAGGCCAATGGCGGGGCGATCATTGTTCGGCGGCGGCGCGGCCAGCTCGAAAGTCATGAAAAACTCGGTGCCGCCGTCCGCGTCCACCCCCAGGTCGCCATGCTGATGACCGTCGTAGACGCGGCCGATGAAGGCGCCGCTCTGCAGGTCGAAGGTCTCCAGGCCGCTGCAACGAGCCGTGCCGTCGCGCGTCCATTGCACCACCAGGTAGCGGCCCAGCGGCGAGACGCCGACCCAATCGGGCACCACCGCGCCCCACTGCGGGTCCGGCTGGCAGGGGCCGGTGTACAGATCCGGGATCGCTATCTGTGCGCCCAACGTTCGGCTGACCGTATCCAGCGCAAAAATGACCCAGGCCCCATCGCCGCGCGTGGCGACGCCGGCCAGCCAGCGGCCATCCTCGGACAGCTCATCGGAGGAACGGTTGGCGACGATCCGTTGATAGGGCGCCGGGAAGGTGAAGATGGTCGTCGTGGTCTGCGCGTCCACGCTAGTGAGCTGCACACGGATCGTCGTGTCGGCGTTGCTGTCGAAGTGGATGAGTGTGTGGAGTTGGGGCCGATACCAGCGGGCCGCGTTCCAATCTGACGTATCCAGGCCGGCGACCGGGCTGAGATCGCTCACCCGACGCACCAGGTAGCCGTTTGACCCGGTCAGCAACAGATAGGCGTTGTCAGCGGAGAAAGCCTGTAACTGAGAATACTCGTGGGTCTCGAAGCCGCCGCTATCGCTCGTGTCGGAAACGCGACGCAGAGTGAGGCCGAAGACCGGGTCCACGAAGCGGGCCCCCGCCGGCTGGAGAGGCAGCGCGGCCGGCGTGACGACTCGGTTCGGGTCCGTGATGCCGACGCCGCCGCCCGTTGGCGTGGCGGTCGCCGTAGCCGTGCGGGTGATGGTCGCCGTAGCTGTACGGGTGGCGGTGGGCAGGCTGCCATCGGTCGTTGCGGTTGGCGTCGGCGTGAGCGTCGGTGTCGGTGTGGGCGTCGCGGTAGCGGGCGGTTGCGCCGCATCGCGGATGATCAGCTCGTCTATGATCCCGTCGGCGATGAAGCTGCCGCAAGTGTCTCTCGAGCCGACGAGAATGCGCAAGTCCGCGGTCTCAGGCCCCAGACTCCAGCCGCCCGGCGCACGGTTGTTATCCACGCGATTGTTATTGACGTACAGGCGCAGGCTGTCGGTCGGATCAGCGGCGTCCCAGGACGCGCGAATGTGGACCCATTCCCCGGCGTTCCACAGCGGTGCGTTCCAATCGCCCGCCGTGCTGTGGGCGGTCCAGTCAGCCTCGACCACCGAGAGATTGAAATCGTCGCCTTCTACGAGGTGTAAGTACGGCGGGTTATAGCCGTCAATGCCGATGTGCACCAGGGTGTGACCGGCGTCGCCATAGCCGGCGTTGTAGTTGGGACGATACCAGAATTCGAGCTCGCCCCGGTCCAACTCGACGTTTTGCGCGCTGCCGTTGGCGGCGGGGAAGCTGACGTACTGGAGGACATGGCAGGGTTGCGCCTGGGGCAGGAATCGGGCACCGTTGCCGACGCGCGCTGGCACGAAGTCGCTGGCGAGCAGCGTGCTCACACCGCCCATGCCGACCGCTGGCGCGGTGATCGCGGCCGGCTCGTCCAGGGTGGTGTACAGAAGCGCGGTGGCGACCGGCCGCGGATAGCCCGCCGGAGACAACGCCGCCGTCCCGGTAGGCGCCAAGGCGAAACCTATGAGTGCCAGCGCAGCGAGCATGAAAGCAAGTCCACAGGCGAAGAACTGTCTGAAGCAAAGCATGGAGAATTCCCTCTCATTCTTATTTCGTTAGCATTCCTCATCCGCCGCTCGCCTCACCGGTTCGCCCACGAGCTCCGCCACCACCTCGTCCAGCTCGCGCGCCCGGCCGCGAGCCGTCGCGGCGGCGAACAACTCCGCGGGCAGCTCGGCTTCGAGCTCGGCCAGCAGCCGGGCCAGAGGCTGGCGCACCCGATGGGCCGTGGCGGGATGGGCGACGGCGAAAGCCAGCAGCTCCACCGCTCGCAGCACATCCCCTTCCGCCGCGAAGACCTGGGCCATGGTCGCGATGGCTTCGATCCGATCATGCACGAAATACACCGGGCAGCGTAAGGAGCGCCGCAGGTACTCACTGGCTCCCGCCTGATCTCCCATCGCCAGCGCAGCGCGTCCCAAGCCGCCCAGGGCGATGGGCGTATGATAATCGTGCGCCATGCCGGTGCGCTCGCCGAAAGCCAGCGATTCACGGTACATCTCGGCGGCCCTGGCAGGCCTGCCCATCTCCAGTTCCAGTCGCCCCAAGCCTTCCAGGTTGAAGCACACCAGCCCATACCGGTCAATCGCATGGGCGATCGCCAGGCTGCGCCGGAAGTGCTCGCGCGCCTGGGCGACTTCTCCCGATGCGGCTTCGATCTCCGCCAGGAAGGCCAGCACCTGGCCGATTCCGAATCGGCTTCCGCCCGCCTGATAGATGTCCAGGGCTTCGAGCTCGCGTTGGCGAGCCTCACCGTATTGGCCGCGTAGATAGAGGGTGCTTCCCAGCAAACCCAGAGTGAAAGCGCTCCAGAGTTTCCCTCCTCCACCAGCCTGGTACAGGGCCAGCGCCTGCTCTTGCAGGCGCTGCGCTTCCTCATAGCGGCCAAGCATAGTCAGAGGACCGGAGCGACAATTGGCGACCCACGCTCGCCAGCCAAGCCGCGCCGCCTCGGTCCCGGGAGACCAGCGCCCGGCATCAGCCTGCTCCAGATAGGCGGACACTTCGAGCAACCCCCGAACAGCCGGAGCCGGATCGCCCAGGTGACAGATCGCCTCGCCGCGCAGGACGTGCAGCCAGACGTAGGTACCCTGCCAGAGCTCACCGCGTTCCCCTCGCTCCAGTAAAGCCAGGCTTTGGGTGGTGGAGGTCAGCACCTCAGCGAACTGATCCAGGAAGGTGTATTGCCACGCTCGAACCCAGTACAGGTAAGCCAGGAGCAGAGCCGTCGTGGATGCCCGGTCGGTAGCTTTTTCGGCCTCGGCCTCCCATTCGCTGTTCAGCTTCTGGATGGTCGGATCAATGATCTGCAACGATGCCCGGTAGCGACCAAGCTCAATGCTCAAGCCGAAAAGCGGGTGCAGTTGACGCAATCTGTCCGCATCGCGGCGTTCGATGGCGTGCAGACAGGCGGCCTCCAGGTTGGCTAACTCGGGCGTCAACACTTTCAAGTCCGGGTTGCGTGGCGCCCTGAACCACACATCGTAGTCGTCGGCCAGGCGAGCGAAGCAGGCGCAGTGGCGGTCGCGCACCTGGTCGGGAGTCTCGCCGGTCTCGATTTCGTGCTCGACCGCCAGCTTCTCGGCACAGTATTGGCGCACCAACTCGTGCAGGTCGTAGCGGCCGGAGGGCTCGACGCGCAGCCACGACTTGTCGGCCAGACCGGCCAGGTCCAGCAGCGTCGCGCTCGTCACCGCCTCGGCCGCCTCGGCCGTGCAGCCCCCGCGGAAGACCGCCAGTTGGCGCAGGATGCTCCGCTCGTGCGCCGAGAGCAGCCGCCAGGAATGGTCGAACGCGGCCCTCATGCTGCGATGGCGCGGGGGCACGTCGCGCTGGGTCGTCGCGAGCAAATCGAGGCCGGCCGCCAGCCGGCGGCCGAGATCGGCCAGCGGCAGGGCGCGCACCCAGGGCGCGGTCAGCTCGATGGCCAGCGGCAGCCCATCCACCAGGCGGCAGATGTGGGCGATGAGCCGGGCGGTGTCGGCGTCGGGCCGCAGGTCGGGGCGGACGCGCCGCGCGCAGTGGAGGAAGAGCTGCGTGGCGGCGTATGCCTCCAGATCGGGCGGCATGGGGACGGGTTCGGAGAGGAGCTCGGCTTCGCTCCATGCCTCGGCTACGGCCGCCGCTTGATCTTCCGGAGTCGAGGCTTTAGCCGGTTGGGGTCGTTGTCCAGGAAAACCGGCTGAAGCCTCTATTCCGGATCGCGAAGGCCCAATCTCGATCTGGCTCGCCATAGAAAGGGAACTGACCGAGTTATCGTCCGGCGGCAGAGCCAGCCCGCTCAGCGGCAGCAGCCACTCATCACGCAACGCCAACCGCTCGCGGGAGGTGATCAGCAGCTTGACGCCCGGCGCGGCGGCCAGCAGATCGGGCAGCAGATCGGCCGCGCTTGGCTCAGCGCCCCCCTGACCCCCCAATCCTGGGGGGAACGCGCCTCCCCCCGGCGTCGGGGGGCTGGGGGGGCCGTGCTCAGGGCGGGCAAGGAAATGCTCGAAATTGTCGAGGACGAGCAACATGCGGCGCTCTGCCAGGTGCTCGAGGAGCTGGCGTTGTGGCTCGATGCTGCCGCGCGGGGGTACGTCGAGGGCCTGGAGGATGGCTGAGGGCACGAGCTCGGCCGCGACGACCGTGGCTAACGGAACGAAACAGACGCCGGCGGGGAAATGGTCAGCGACCGCGGCGGCCGTGTGGAGCGCCAGGCTGGTCTTGCCAATGCCGCCCGGCCCCAAGATGGTCAGCAGGCGGCAGGCCGGATCGGCGAGACGCGCGGCGATCAGCGTCAACTCGGCCTCGCGACCGAAGAAGGCACCGGAGATGGCTGGCAGCTTGCGCAGGGTGGGCGCAGCCGGCGGTTCCAGCGCGGCCGGCGGCGGGGCCTTGCCCGGCGGTGCGCGCTGGAGGAGCAGCCCGGCCTTGATGCGCTCGTAGAGGGCGGTCGTCTCCGGCTCGGGCGGGATGCCCAGCTCCTTGGACAATGCTTCCTGACACGCGGCGTACTGCTGGAGCGCGGCGCGGCGATCGCCGGTCGCGGTGTACAGGCGCATCAGGCAGCGATAGGCCGGCTCGCACAGGGGATCGAGGCTCAGCCAGCGGCGGGCATAGGGCAGGCCGCGGTCCGGTTCAGCGCGGCCGGCATGGCCCTCGGCGAGCAGCTCGAGCGCCTCGGCCAGCTCCAGGCGGAAGGTCTCGGTCTGGCAGGTCTGCCAGGTGTCGAAGTCGGGGGCGTCGCGCAGCGTGAAGCCGGCCAGGAAGTCGCCGCGGTACAGCTCGGCGGCGCGGCCCAGCTCAGCCAGGCAGTTGGCGCAGGCCTGCCCGCGGGCATGGCTGTGGCGGGCGACCGCGGCCAGGCCGGCGCGGAAGCTGCGGGCGTCCACAGCCAGGCCGGCCGCCTCCGGCAGCGCGATCTGATCCCCTTCGGCCGCCAGCCACTCGGCGCCGATGGTCTGGCGCAGCTCGACCAGGACGCGGCGCAGGCCGGCATGGGCGGCGCGCTCGTCCAGCTCGGGCCAAAGGAGGGTCGCGAGGGTGGCGCGGCCGTGCGCGCCGGGCATGGCCGCCAGGTACGCGAGCAGCGCCAGCGTCTTGCGCCGCTCGACGGTCACTGCGACCCCATCGCGCGCCACGCGCGGGGCGCCAAAGAGGTAGACGTTCAGGCCAGACATAGGGCCTCCTTGCACCTCACATTGTACACCCAAAATCGCCCGAACGCACCCACGAATTTGCAAATCTCCTGTCTGCAACGTTTCTGCACCGCCTCCCGCACCGCCCCTGAGCCGCACCGGCACCGGCGGCCGGCTAATCTGGAAGCGCAGGTTGAGACAACCCCAAGCTCCAGAAAGGCCAGGCGCAACCATGAAGCGGCTGACAAGGGCATCTACCAGGGCGATATGGATCATCTTTGCGGCGCTGCTGATCGCCGGATCGGCGCCATGGGGCGGCCACGTGTCGCTGAGTGTGGCAGCACTCCAGCCGGCCGCCCAGGCGACGCAGGCGGTGACCCCCACGGTACCGCGGCCCACGGTGTTCTTCGAGCCGACCCGGGTCGCGCCGAGCGGGGCGCAGCCTTTCGCGATGATCTTGTGCAAGTTCGCGGACGCGCCTGAGACGTGGCAGACACCCGCTGATTTCGAGAAACTGCTGTTCGGCCAGGACGGCCTGGACGCCTACTGGCGCGAGGCTTCGTATGGCCGGATCAGCCTGGCGGGAAGCAAGGTCGTGGGGTGGTACACGCTGCCCCAGGATGCAGCCGCGTATCGAACCGAAGATGGCGCCGATGTGGATCTCTACCGCCTGGCCGTGGACTGCACCGCTACGGCCGACGCCGACATCCACTTCCCGGACTACACCGGCATCGGCATGGCATTCAACATGGATGTCAAGGCCAGCTCGCGGGGCGGTAAGGTCTGCCTGGACCTGGATGGCCAAACGAACTGCTATGGCGCGTTCTGGCTCTGGCCGGCCAACTCCCGCAACCGGGCTCTGGTAGCGCACGAGATCGGACACGCGTTCGGGTTAAGCCATTCGACCGTCGCCAGCGAGGAGGAGTTCGGCAACGCCTGGGACGTGATGAGCCAGGATGGCCAGTGGTGGCCTGATCCGTACTACAACCCGGCGCCCCAGCACATGATCGCCCACGACAAGGACCTGCTCGGCTGCATCCCCGCGGCGCGCAAGTTCACGGCGACGGCCAGGACGCAGACGATCACGCTGGAGCGGCTGGCGCAACCCGCGCCAGCCGGCTATCTGCTCGTGCAAATCCCGATCGCCGGCGCAACCAGCCACTTCTACACGGTAGAGGCGCGGCGGCGGATCGGGTTCGATGCCAGCCTGCCCGCGGACGCAGTGGTGATCCACGAGGTGGATACCGCACGCGATGCGCCGGCCGTGCTGGTCAGCCGCGAGGAGGAACGCAACCTCCAGGCCACCGGCAGCATGTGGAAGGTGGGGCAGCGTTTCACCGACAAGGCGCACGGGATCACGATCGCGGTGGATGCGGAGACGGAGAGCGGCTTTGTCGTCACCATCGTCACCAGTTCATGAGCGCGCTGTCCTCGCCATTGCCGTGCCGGAACCGCTGCTACGCGGCCAGGCATTCCACCGCCTCGTCCAGCTCACGCGCCCGGCCGCGCGCCGTGGCTACGGCGAAAACCTCGGCCGGCAGCTCGGCTTCGAGCTCCGCCAGCAACGCCTCGACCCGCTCCCGCGTCGCGTGCGCGGTGAAGGGATGGTGCGCAACCAGTGCCAGGAGCTCCGCTGCCTGCGATGTATCACCCTCACCGGCAAAGACCTGCGCCATGCCCGCAACGGCGTCCATCTTCTCCCACGCCCTGCAGGCCCGTGCAGCCAACGCCTCCCGGAAGCGCGCCCTGGCTCGGGACCAGTCACCGCGGGCTAGCGCCACCTCCCCCAGCCCGATGACTGCCTCCGCATAGCGTAGCGTGCCGGCGATCCCCAGCCGCTCGAACGACGCGCGACTCTCCTCGTACAACTGCCCCGCCTCGTCCAGGTTCCCGCGTCTCAGGGCCAGCGCACCCAAGCCGTTGAGACTCAGGATCAGCAGAGCGTGATGGCCGCTGTCCTGCGCGACGGCCAGGCTCTCAACGAAGTGGGACTGCGCCTCCCCAGGCCGCCCCGCGCTCATCAAGGTCGCAGCCAGCGCCGAATGGCTCCAGCCGATTCCTATGCGATCTTGATGCGCCTCGCTCAACGCCAGTCCTTTGCGCGTCAGGCGCTCGGCATCCTCGAGCTCACCGATCGTCCGGAGCACGCCGGCCAACGTTCGCAGCCCGTACGCTCTCCACCGCTCCTCGCCAAGCTGCTCGCGGATCGCCAGGCTCTCGCGCAACCAGCCCTGCGCCACATCATACTGCCCCAAGTGCCACGTCAAGAAACCCAGGGATGCGCACTCGTTAGCCTGTACGAACAACGTGCCCACTTGGGGCACGTGCGGCCACACGCTCACCTCGGTCGTCCGCAGCCAGGAGAGCAGCTCGCCACGCAGCCGCAGAGCCTCCGCGAACTCCCCCTGCCAGGACCGCAGCAACGCCACAAGCCCTTTGGTATACAGCGTCTGCTCCTCTCGTAGCCGACCGGGCGCGATCCCGTCGAGTACGGCCAGGCTCTCCTCGGTACACGCCTCCGCCCGTCGCAGCAGCCCCAGGTCAATGCACATGTGACCCTGGCAGAACAGGAGCAACGCCAGCAGCAAGTCTGTTGGCGCATCCCCTGCCCCACCCTCGCCCCGGCCGCGCTGCGCCCGCAGCCGTTGCACCGCCGCGTCGAAGAGCCGCAGCGTGGTTTGATAGCGCCCTTCCGCCACCGCGATGTGATAGAGACCCATGACCATGGCCTGGACCAGCTCGTAGCGCCCCTGTTCGATCACCCATCGCCAGGCCGCGTCCAGGTTGCCCGTTTCGGGGCCGACCTCCGAATTGATGCTCGCCCGCCAGTTGATCTGCGGTTCCAGGACTCGCAGGAATCCAGCATAGTGGGCAGCGTGCCGGTCGTGCACCTGCTCCGCCGTCTCGCCAGCTTCCGCCTCATGCTCGGCCCCCAGCCGCTCGCCGCAGTACTGGCGGATCAGCTCGTGCACCGCGTAGCGGCCGGACGGCTCGACCCGCAGCCGGGAGCGATCGGTCAAGTTCGAGAGATCGGCCATCGTCGCGCCGGCCACAGCTTCCGCCGCCTCCCGCGTGAAGCCGCCGCGGAACACCGACAACTGTCGCAGGATGTCGCGCTCCGGCACGCTCAGCAAAGCCCACGAACGGTCGAACGCCGCGCGCATGCTCCGGTGGCGCGGGGGCACATCGCGCAGCGTCGTCGCCAGCAGACCCAGCCCCGCGGCCAACTCGTCGGCGATCTCTCCCAGCGGCAGCTTGCCGGCCCAGGGCGCGGCCAGTTCGATGCCCAGCGGCATCCCCTCCAGCAGCCGGCAGATGCGGGCGATGTGGCGGGCGTCGTCGGCCGTGGGGGCGAAGTCGGGCCGCAGCCGGCGCACACAGGCCAGGAAGAGCGCGGTGGCGGCGTAGTGGTCGAGGGCGGCGGGTTGGAACACGAAGTCACGAAGCGGCGCGAAGCTCACGAAGCGCGAAGGCCGCGAAGGTTCGTGCACATCACTTCGCGCTTCGCGTTCTTTATCCTCCTTCGCGGCTTCGTGATCCAAATCCCCCGGTACCGCCAACCCGCCCAGCGGCAGCAGCCACTCCTCGCGCAGCGCCAGCCGCTCCAGCCCCCACCACTCGAGGGTGTCGAGCGAGCCGGTGCGGTGCGAGTAGCGGCCCGTCAGCAGCGCCGCGCGCGACGGGTTGCAGACCGGCGAACCCGTGTAGTGCTGGGTCAGGCAGACGCTTTGCTGGATCAACGCATCCAGCATCGGCGTGTTCGAGTATCATCGATTCGGCTGTGCCCTGTTCCTCCACATCCACGAGAAGACCGTTCCGTCATGCTCTTGATGATTTGACAAGGAGGCAGACAGATGACCCGCAAGAGATCTTTGACCCGCCGTGAGTTCCCGGGCCTGGCCGCCGGCGCGGCCACCAGCACACTGCTGGTTGCTTGTGCCCAACCGGAGCCTACGCCTGCGCCTGCACCTGCTCCCGCAAAAGCCACACAGGCACCCGCCGCAGCCGCTCCGGCTGCCACGGCCGCTCCCGCAAAGGCACCCGAACCAACCAAGGCGCCCGCGGCCGCTGCTCCTACTGCAGCGCCTGCCGCCGCGGGCGGCGACAAAGCCGAGAAACAGGAGCTGATCGTCTACCCTACCTTCATGGGCAACCCCTTCGACGCAGCCGAGCTCGACCCGGCGCGGCGCGGCACCTGGGGCTTCCATTCGCTGCTGTGGGCGCCCCTGGTCTTCGGCGACACCGCCGCCAACGTGGTCAAGGAAAAGAGCGTGGCGGAATCGTGGGAGATCAGCGCGGACGGCAAGACCTACACGTTCAAGCTGCGCAAGAACGCGAAGTACTCGGATGGATCGCCGATCACGGCCAAGGACTTCGAAAACTTCTTCGGCTACCTGGGCATGATGGCGACCACGCAGGCGGCCGGCTATCGCGACAACTTCGGCTCGGCCAAACGGCTGCTCTTCGATGTACAGGGCCTGCTCGACTCGGGCAAGGATGTCGCCTACAACGAGTTCGGCGCGACCACCTGCTCAGCGTCCATAAACAGATACGTGCATACTGCTACTGGAGCCGAATGGCTCTTGACTCCAGCCTCCCCAACGATTCTTTAGCCGCAACCCGGCGAGTCTTGCCATCAAGTCGAGTTCACTGGGCCAAGCATAACGCTGAACCACCGGATTCAGATGGATTCCGGCAGGTGAGAGTGACACATGACTCTCCTCAATCATCTGCCTTCCGGCATCATGTCGAAGCACATCGAGCCGAACCACATTGACTTCAATCGCTTCCGCTTCTACATATTGGTCATTGCGCAGTCGGTAAAGAAAGGCTGGCACGAAGGTCTCGATGACGAAAGAGCCATCCTCGGTGAGATGATGGGCGACATTCATAAAACATTTGACTTGCTCTTCCTGAGTGAGAAGGTTAAACAGCGTATTCCACACCACATAGATCAAGTGGTAGGTGCCGGACACCGGTACATCAGCAAAGTCGCCAATGACCACAGAGAGTTTGTCACCGCCCGGCTTGGCTCGCAACTGGTCAACCATCGCGGGTGAAAGGTCAATCCCGTCCACGCGAATACCGCGAGCAGCGAGTGGCAAAGCAATGCGACCGGTGCCAATGGCGAGTTCCAAGGCGGGGCCATGCTCAGCAAGCTGTGCCAGAAACTCGACGGCTGCGATCTCGTCGCCGCGCTGGAGATCGCGACACATCACGGCGACATCCTCACCGAAACTCATTATGGGATCATAATCTTTCATTCTCGAATAACTCTCCCTCCGCGCCTATCGCGGTAGGACAGCCAGTTGCCCGGCTGCCCCCGCACAGATCCCGGCGTGCGGATTTCCCGCACCGGGCTCTTCAGAAAGACTCGCTTCTCGCCGCGGCTTAGGCCGCCGAACGCGCCGCTCGCGTTTTGGGATATGCCACGATCTTCGGTTTCACGATGCCGAACTGCTGGATGAGTTCCTGGAACCCCGTCCAGGTGGAGCTGGTGCGTTGACTGCGCTGGTTGAGCCAGCGGAAGAGATGCTGCATCGCGCCATAGAAGAACTGGTGCAGGCTGTCGGCGTTGCCCAGGATGCCATAGTACTGATAGTAGCCCCGGAGCTTGGCGTTCAGCCGTGCGAACAGGTCTTTGAGGCGGCGATGGTGATTCTCTTTGCACCAGACTTTGAAGTTCAGAAGGGCGCTTCTGAGCTTCTTGCGCGCCGTGCGGCGTTTGACTTGCGGTTTGCCCGCCCGGTCATGGCCCCAACGGAACTCGAAGCCCAGGAAGTCGAAGCTGGTCTGGCCCTGGCGCGCGCCGCGACTGAACGGAATGATCCGGGTCTTGGCGGCCGCCAGCGTCAGGCCGAACTTGGCGAGACGCTCTCCCAGCGCCCCGTAGAACCGCTGCGCCTCAGCCTCGTACTCGCAGGCGCAGACGAAGTCATCGGCGTAGCGAACACTTGCACCTGCGCTGCGCTCCGGCGCAAGTGCAGGTGTCAAGCAGGCTTCGCCGCGACCGCGGGGCACAACCACTTTGTGAAACCAGAGATCGAGCGCATAGTGCAGGTAGATGTTCGCCAGGATCGGCGAGACACTTGCACCTGCGCTGCGCTCCGGCGCAAGTGCAGGTGTGATGCCCCCTTGCGGTGTACCCGTGGTGGGATGCAGCACTTTGCCGTCGGTGTCCAACGCCCCGACCTGCGGGCGGTAGCCGTAGGAGCAGCGCAAGAAGTCCGGCTCATAGATGGCCTCCAGAACACGTTTGACGGCCAGGAGCCGCAGGCCCCCTTTAGGGTTGCAGCAGCTTGTCTTCCGTGGCCAGGATCCCTAATGGCCGTAGCTTGCCATCGGCTTTCGGGATGTAGCTCCGTCTGACGAGTTTGGCATGGTAACGCTTCTCCTTGAGCCGCGTCACGAGGTCTTGGACGTTGGCGGCCAAGTCCTGCTCGTAGTCCTGCGCACTGACGCGATCCACGCCGAGGGCGGCGTCTTGGCGCACCAGCGTCCAGGAGTCTAGCAGCAGGTCCTCGTTCAACAGCCCGTAGAGGTTGCGAAACCGGTAGTTCGGCTGGTTGGCAGCCTTGTTCGCTAATCCTTGCAGGGAGGTGGGCACTGTGCTCTGATCCGGCATGTCCAGACAGCGTTTCCTTTGCAAGCTCCGTCTTTCTGGCAGCCCCTTCCCCATGTGCCCGGTTCGCCCGGCTCAGAGTACTATGAGCTGATCTGACTCCCCAACCCTGTGCGGCTTCCCTACTTGTGCTTCGCGTCCGCCTGCCTGGTCTTCCCAGGAAAGGTTGGGGCCTCCCAAGTTCTGTGACGTTTCTCTGCCCCATGCCGCGCTCTTTGGAGACCCCGGCAGACCCTCGGCGCACTCACCAAAGCGTGCGCTCTGTGTAGGCTTCTGCGGCCGTTAACGCATCGCCGTCTGCTTTATTGTCTTAACGAGGCTGTATCAAACTTCGGGGTGTGCGATCACCCCTGCGGCCTGGTGGCTACTCTGCCTGCCCTGGCGGCCAGGCCAGGGTGTACGCTTCAACACGGTGGTTCGGTCACGGCGCAGCGGCTTTGTGTCCCTGTTGCCAGGCTCGTCGGGGCGCTGCGCGCTCGCCTCCCGACGCCGAGGTTTTCCCTGCGGCGGTCACTCCTCCAACCGGTCTACGTTCCTCCGTCCGTGTTGCAACACTCGATAGGGGTGGGTGGTTAGCCCTTGCCCCACAGGGACTCGCACCCTGTCAGAAACGCCAAGCTTCTTGGCGCACAACGGTCAGGTTCACCTGCGCCTGCGGCTCACGTACTCTCGCGACCCCTGACCGTACCGGCGCAGCCGTCAGATACTATGGGGCTTGGCCGGGCGCGGCATTGATGGTAAGCTGCCCCGCAGAAAGGAGTATACCATGAAACAGACGCGTTACACCAAAGACGAAAACACCCAACCCACCCTGTACCTGGCCTTCGAGTTGAGCAACCAGGACTGGAAGCTGGGCTTCACGGTCGGCCTGGGCCAATCCCCACGGCAGCGCAAGATCACGGCCGGTGACACGACGGCGCTCAAGCAGGAGATCGCGCTGGCCAAACAGCGCTTTGGCTTACCCACCGATGCACCGGTGCTGAGCTGCTACGAAGCGGGCCGCGACGGTTTTTGGCTGCACCGCTTCCTGGAACACGAGCACGTGACCAACCGTTCGGCTGAGCTCACGACGAAGCCTGGTCGTGGACTCGGCCAGCATCGAGGTCAGCCGCCGCGGCAAGCACGCCAAGACCGACCGCCTGGACGTCGAAAAGCTGCTGTCCATGCTGCTGCGCTACCATGGCGGCGCTACGCGGGTCTGGAGCGTCGTCCAAGTGCCCAGCCTTGCCGCCGAAGCGCAGCGCCAACTCCACCGCCAACTGCTGGCTCTGAAAGGCGAGCGCACCCGCTACGTCAACCGCATCAAAGCGCTGCTGGTCGGCCAGGGCATTCGCCTCGAGGTGGCGGCCGACTTCCTGACGCACCTGCCGGAACTGCGTCTCTGGGACGGTGCATCTTTGCCGGACGGCTTGGCCGCCCGCCTGCGCCGCGAGTTCGCGTGCTGGCAGTTCGTGCAGCGTCAAATCCTGGAATTGGAAACCGAGCGCCGCACCGCCATCCGCGACTCCCAGGAACCGGCCATGGCCCAGGTGCGCCAACGGCAGAGATGCCATCTCTTCGAAGAGATGGCATCTCTGCCACTGCGCGATCGCTCAGCTTGTGGCGCTCCAGGAAGCGGTTTTCGAGCGTGTCGGCGCTGAAGAGCCCGCCGTCGTAGCGCGGGATGCCCAGGCTGAGATCCCCGCGGTCAATGCGTCGGAAGAGGGCCAGCAGCGCGTCGTAGCGGGGCGTGGCGCAGGCGGCCTCGCTGAGCGGTAGGGAGCGATCAAGCCGTTCGGCCGCCCACGCCGCCAGGCTGGTCAGGCTTTGCTCGCGATAGCCGGGGTTGCGCATCAGCAGCAGGTCGCGTGCTTCAGCATTGAGTACGAAGAGCAGCTTGTAGAGCAGGCTCAGCCCCGCGGCGTAGATCTCGCGCAGGCTGGCGTCGGTCTCCTCACCGATGCCCAACTGCGCGCGGCGGTGGGCCACAAAGCCGTTAGCGATCTCCGGCATCACCTCGTCGAAGACCAGCTCCTTCAGCTTGTCGCTGACGCGCCTGGCATAGGTGGCCGAGCCTTCGCGCACCTGCTGCACGAACGACCGGCCGCGGGCATCGGGCAGGAACGCGTCGCGGCGGAAGAAGAGCCATCAACGCTTGAAGTCGGCGAGCTGGTCGTGCTCTACGGCCGGCGCCGCGTGGGCAAGACCGAGCTGCTGCGCCGCTTCTGCGAGGGCAAGCGCCACTTCTTCTACGTGGCCGACCTGGGCACCGAGGCCAGCACCCTGGCGGAACTCGCGCGGCGGTACGGCGAGCTGTTCCACAACGACCCCGAAAGCACGCAGGAACTGCGCGAGCCGCGGGTCTACTTCGCAGTCCTCGCAGCCATCGCCGCCGGCCGCGTGCGCCAGGAGGAGATCAGCCAGGCAGTTGGCGTGAAGGGCACCTCGTTGGGCTACTACTTGAACACACTGCGCGACCTCGATCTGCTCGAGCGGGCGGCGCCGGTCACTACGAATGGCAGACGATTGATCGCGCCCTGACGGCCGCGGAACAAGCCGAGGTCAACCGCCTCCAGCCACATTGACGTCACCTCGACACGCGCCTGGGTCGAGTATCACTGGAGCGGATTCAAACACAATCCCAGACAGGTATTGGCGCGCTACTTCGACGCCTTCCTCTCGTTCATCGGTCAAACGCGCAGCGCCATGCCCCCCGCGCCCGTATCCGCGCCGCCGGTCAGCTCGCCGCTGGCGCCATCGAGCGCGATCACGTGCACCAGTCCCATGCCGCCGTGGCTCGCAGGACTGGCCGCGACCGGGTGGCGTCGGGCCACTTCGTCGCGCACATAGCCGGGGATGCGCGGCTGGCAGGTGATCAGATCGCCCTGGCAGTCGAAGCGCGGCGCGAGCACGGCTTCGGTGGGACTCATGCCGAAGTCGAGGATGTTGAGGATGACTTGCAGCACGGAGGTGATGATCTTCGTGCCGCCCGACGCGCCGATCACCAGGGCCGGCTTGCCATCGCGATAGATGACCGTGGGGGCCATGCCGGTCGTGCGGCTCTTACGCGGCGCGATCGAGTTGGCCGTGCCGGGCAGTGGGTTGAAGTTGCACATCGAGTTGTTATAGATGAAGCCCAGCCCCGGCGTGATGACGCCCGACCCGGAGCCGAGCGAATGGGTCAAGGCGACGCAGTTGCCCCAGCGATCCACCACGCTGACGTGCGTCGTGTCGGGTGATTCCGGCGGCGCGTAGTCCACCATGATCGGCCGGCCCGCGGCGATGTGCTCCCGCCACTCGGCCGCGCGGTCTTTGGAGATCATCCAGTCGAGGGGTACGTCCACGAACGTCATGTCGCCCAGATAGGGGTTGCGGTCGGCGAAGGCCGCCTTGAGCGCCATCGCCACCTGATAGATATATTCCGCGGAGTTGTGGCCCCTGCCGGCCACATCCAGCCCTTCGAGGATGCTCAACGCCGCGAGCAGCGTCGGCCCGCCGTGGGGCGGCGGCGCGGTGCGGATCTCCCAGCCGCGATACGTTCCGGCCAGCGGCATGATGTCGCGCACCGCGTAGGCGGCCAGGTCTCCCGCGGTGACGAAGCTGCCATTAGCCGCCAGGTCGCGGCTGATCTCCGCGGCCAACTCCCCGGCGTACAAGTCGTCTGGCCCGCGCGCGGCCAGGCGTTCCAGGGTGTCGGCGAGATCGGGATTGCGGAGCAGATCGGCGGGTTCGAGCAGCTCGCGGCCCTCCCGCAGATAGATGCGCCGCGCTTCGGGGTTGGCCGCCAGGCAGTCCAGCGTGTTGCACAGCCGGAGATCACGCGCCCGATAGCGCCACGACGCAGCCAGCGTCTGCCCGACCATGAAGCCGTCGCGCGCGATCCGCGCGGCCGGCGCAATGGCATCCGCCCAGGAGATCGTACCGTAGCGCGACAACAGCATCGCCAGCCCAGCCACCGCGCCCGGCGTGCAGATCGAGCTATAGCCCATGTAGTTGCGGCGGTCGCGCACGAGGAAGCCCCACCCTTCGGGATTCGGGCCGAGGGACGCGGCTTCCCACATGCCCGGCGTCGTCAGCGAGCCGGCCAGTGCGGGCGCGTCGAGGGCAACAGCGCCGCCGACCACGGGCGGTGAGCCGGTCGAACCGCGGACTGGCCCTTCGGCAAGCCCAGGGGCCGCGGCATCAGCCAGGTGCAGCGTGGCGAGCACATAGCCGCCGATGCCGCAGTTCATCGGGTTGACGACCCCCTCGACGAACGCACACGTCACGGCCGCGTCGATCGCGTTGCCGCCACGCATCAAGACCCGCGCGCCCGCTTCGACCGCGAGCGGCTCTGGGGCGACGATCATGCCGGGCATATGTGACTCCTCCACACCACGCCGGTTCTCGGAAACCGGTCGGGGCTTGCTGCTTTCATGACGGGCCGACCAACGCAGCCCATTCCGGCGTGTCGCGCAGGCTCGCCAGATACTCCGCCTTGCGAATCCGCGCCAGGTCGGCGAAACCGCGCGCCATCGCCTGGCGAAGATGGCGGAACGCGGCAGCGCGTTCCCCCTGCATGGCGGCAGCGCACGCGGCGCCCCAGTAGGCCCACGCCTGATCCGCGCCGTGGGCGAACGCAGCGTCGAACCAGGCGGTTGCCGCCGCGTACTCGCCGCGCCAGAGACGGCTGTTGCCGTTGCGGCCATGTTTTCGGCTTCGTCATACCAGGCCATGTAAGCCTGGCACTCCGCAGCCAGCTCGAAGCCGATCTTGAGTGCGGTCGCGACCGACGGCCGGTTGGCCGCGAAGCAGTGCCAGCCGATCTGCCGGATGCCCCTGGCGCGCGCAAGCTCGCTGAAGGCCAAGCCGGTGGCCGTCGCCAGGCCGAGGCGCTGATGCGGCGCCAATGTGGCGATCCGCACCTCGCAGCAGTCGCCGGTGTTGTATTCGGACAGACACCAGCCGGCAATCTCGCCGGAAGCTGCGCCCTCATCGGCAGTCACCGGACAGAGGCCAAAGCTGCGCGCCAGGAAGTCCTCTGCCGACGGCTGCTCCGAGCAAAGCTCATCGAGGAGCGCGTCCCGATTGGCGCGCGGCGCCGCCAGGAACGCGGCGTTGACCTCGCGCAACGTGAAGCCGGCCGGCAGCAGGTTGCGCCAGTCGTACCGGGGCTGCCGGAAGCGATAGTAGTGGCGAGCGGCGGCGATGGGCGCCTTGTCCGGCAGGATGGCGCCGCTCTGCTCCTCCCACCCGGCGCCGGGATGGTAGAGCATCAACATCGCATCCCCGGCCGTGCGCGCTTCGGGATAGATCACCTCTGTGAAGAGGCGTCCTAGCGACCGGGCAAAGGCAGCGGCCGGCCGGCCAGCCAGGTAGAAACGCTGGCGCCGGATGTTGATCAAGGCCGCCTGAGGCGCATGGGCGTCATCAACAAAGACCCGGGCGGGCACGCTGCCCTCGCGGGCAGCGCACACCGCCAGGTGCTCGCTCAGGGATGCGCAAAGCGGAGCAACCCGCTCCAAATCGGACTTGGCAAGTTCGTGCATGATAGCCCCCTACCGCCATTATCTCCCAACAGCCCCGACTTGGAAAATCCCTGATGCAACGGAAATGACTCTGCACGAGGAAAGGCTGCAAGCGTCTTGATATGGTCGTGTTGACAACAACTGCCTGGTGTGGTAGACTGCCGCCAGTTCCAAACTGGTCTGGCCATCATCTGGCCATACAAATCAGCGATAACTTCTTCCCTGGCGGGGGGCCGAAGTCTAGCCATAGGCTGACACCCCGCGGATAGGGGCCTTGAGGTTCGTTTGCAGGTTCACCGCTTCCCGGTAGTCTACGACACGATCCTCCCGGATCACACGGCCATTCTCCAGGCCACCGCCGATCACGAACCCGACGCGGCCTGCCGCTCCATGACCACCCACCTGGAGCACGCCCGCAGTTGCCAAGAGGCCTTCGCTGCTTTGCCAGAGCTGGAGGAGGGACTCTCGCAATGCGGACTCTCTGAGTAGGTTTTCCATCCCATGTTGCCCCAACGCGTGCCGCACTTCGGGTTCTGGCGCAGAGCCGGTCACGCCACGGGCCGAACCCGCTGCGCCGACTCTAACCCTCGACCTGGGCGTCTCGCCGGCGCGATTGCCCGAGCTCGGCCTGGACGCCGCCAGCCACGGCCAGCCCCTTTCGGCGCCCGAGATCGGCCGGCTGCGCGATCTGCGGCTGGGCCATCTGCGCGCCGACCTGGAGCTGGCCCAGCCCGACTATCCGGCCCGTCTGCGCCGGGCGATGGGCGACGCTGACGCGCTCGGCGTCCCGCTGCACCTGGCGTTGCACATCGCCGTCGAGGATGGCCCAGCCCAGGTCTCCGCGCTGGCCGATCTCGTGGCTGAGCTCAAGCCACCAGGTGGCGGCATGGCTTGTCTACCCGGCTCGCGAGCTCTTCTGGGGCGGATCGCCGGTGCGTCAGGCGTTGGAGCTGGCGCACGTCGCGCTGGATGGTCTGGCGCCGGCCGCTCGCTTCGCCGCAGGAACCGATGCAGACTACATCTTCATCTGGATGTGCGCCAGATGTCGCTCTTCGGCGCCGGCTGGACAGTTTGCAGTCTCCGCTCACTCGCGGCGACCGGCGTGGCGGCGATCACCTACTACGAAACCACCGGCTGGCACGGGGTCATGAAGACTGCCGGCGGCTCGCCGCTGCCCGAGTTGTTCCATTCTTTCGCTGGCGGCGTCTTCCCGCTCTACCACGTCTTCGCGGATGTGGCCGATTTCGCGGGCGGAGACGTGCTGGCGCTCAGCGGCGATCAGCCATTAGCTGTTGACGGCCTCGCTTTGCGCAAGGACGGCCGCATCCGCATCCTGGTCGCCAACATGACCGCGGGGGCGCAGACCGCGGTCATGCGAGGGCTGCCGAGGCAGGTCAGCACGCGGCTGCTCGATGCGACCAATGTCGTCGCGGCGATGCAGACGACCGCGGCGTTCCGGGCTCAGCCCGGCCGCATCCAGGAAACCACCGCAGGCCGCCTGGCGCTCACCCTGCCGCCTTACGCAGTGGCTCGGCTAGACGGTTAACAGAGAGGAGTCACGCGCAATGGAAATGAAGGTCGCACTCATGGGGGCAGGCGGCAAGATGGGCTGCCGCATCACGGACAACATGCACGGCCGGCCCGCGTATCAGATGCTCTATGTGGAGATCAGCGAGCCGGGGCTGGTCAACCTGGCCAAACGCGGGCTGCACGCCACGCCCGAAGCCGATGCGCTGGCGCAGGCCGACGCCGTCGTCCTGGCGCTGCCCGATCGCTTGATCGGCAAGATCAGCCAGCAAATCATCCCCACTCTGCGGCCGGGCGTCATGATCGTGGGCCTCGATCCGGCCGCGGCCTACGCCGAGGTGATGCCGATCCGCCCCGACCTGACCTACTTTGTCACGCACCCCTGCCATCCGCCCCTCTTCAACGACGACATCGAGGAGGCCAGGCGCTATGACTGGTTCGGCGGTGTGCACGCCAGCCAACACATCGTCTGTGCGCTGCACCGTGGCCCAGAAGCCGACTATGCCAGGGGCGAGCAACTGGCGTTCGACATGTTCGGTAACGCCGAGTGCCCCGTCATCAAGTCGCACCGCATCACAGTGGAGCAGATGGCGGTCCTTGAGCCGGCGCTGGTGGAGACATTTGCGGCCGCCATGATTCAGTCCATCAAGCATCTGCGCGATGACGTGGTCAATCGCATGGGCGTGCCGGCCGAGGCGTGCGACGCCATGCTGATGGGCCACCTGCGCATCGAACTGGCTATCGTGTTCGGCTGGGCCGGCTTCTCCTTCTCCGATGGCGCCATGCTCGCCATCCGCAAGGCCCAAGAGCGGCTGTTCGTGCCCGACTGGAAGGAACGCGTCCTCTCGCTCGACGCGATTCGCGCTAGCGTCAAGGAGATCACCGATAGCCTGAACCGATAGGCCGCGAAGTGAAGCCAAGAGCCTGCTAGAGGTGCGTTCGGGCAGCGGCGCGGTCGTGACCTTGCCCGACGCCAACACAGTCGCGGATTTTGAGGTCATCAGAGATGCAACTCGGCATTGGAAGCCATACGTTCACCTGGGCCGTCGGGGTGGCCAACAACCCTCCACCCCGGCCGCTGACAGTCGAGGACCTGCTCGACCGCGCTGTCGAGCTCGGCGTATCCGTTGTCCAGTACTGCGACAATCTGCCGCTCGATCGCCTCTCGACCGAGGCGCGATGCCGCCTCGCACGCGCGGCGCGCGAGGCGGGGATCAAGATCGAGGTCGGCACGCGCGGGATCGAGGCCGAGCATCTGCGGCGCTATCTGGCCATCGCGCAGCAGTTCGCCTCGCCCATCCTGCGCCTGGTGATAGACACCGCGCAGCATCACCTTGACCCAGACGAGATTGTCGCCCGACTGCGCGCCTTGCTGCCCGAATTCGAAGCCGCCGGCGTTGTCCTGGCAATCGAGAACCACGACCGTTTCAGAGCCGCAACCCTGGCCGCGATCCTCGAACGCGTGGACAGTTCTCACATCGGCATCTGTCTCGATACCGTCAATTCCTTTGGCGCGCTGGAGGGACCGGATGTCGTCTTGGACGCCCTGGGGCCGTGGGTCGTGAATCTGCACGTCAAGGAGTTCGTGGTGCGCCGGGCGAGCCATAACATGGGCTTTGTCGTCGAGGGGCTGCCCGCGGGCCAGGGGATGCTGGACCTGCCCTGGCTGCTCGGCCGGCTGCGCCAGCTCGGCCGTGACCCTAACGCCATCCTGGAACAGTGGACCCCGCCCGAGCTCGATCTGGCCGCCACTATCGCCAAAGAAGCGGCCTGGGCCGTGGAGAGCATCGCCTATCTGCGTCGATTGATCCCATTGGCCGCGTGAACCGGACGTGATAGGCTCCGCCGCGATGCGGTTAACCATAACGCGGCGCAGACCCATCGTAAGAGAAGCAAAGACATGGAGGACCAACATGCTGCAACCAGGCGGCCGGCCGCTCGCCGGCCTTCCCGCCACATCGGACCTGGGCCGCCGCCTCGCATCCGCCGGCGGCGCCAGGCGGCTCGTGCTGATCTGCTTCCCATCCGGCGCCCCCGCCGAGCTGCGCGCCGGCCTGACCAGGTTTCAAGAGAGCCTGACTGCCTTCTCCGACATCGGGGGCGAAGTCATCGGCGTCACTAATGCGCGAGCCGCGGAGCTCGACGACCTGACGGCGTCACACGGCCTGCGTTTCCCGCTGCTGGGCGACCCGGCCGGCGGCTTGCTCGCGGCGCTCGATGTGGTGGCCGCGGACGGCCGGGTCATGCCCACGGTCTACCTGCTGGACGAAGCGGGCATCGTGCGCGCGACCTACGAGGCCGACCGCTATCCCAACCTCCCCAACCCCGCGGCCGTGGCGCGGACGGCGCGCAAGCTCAACGACGCGCCGCGGCCCGCCGCGATCACCGACGCTGATTGGCGGCTCGGCCCGCACGACGCCGCGGTGACGCTGATCGAGTACAGCGACTATCAGTGCCGGCACTGCGCAGCGCTGCACGCGGCGCTCAAAGCGGTCGAGCGCGACTTTGGGGATCGGGTATTGGTGGTTCACCGGCACTTGCCGCTGCGCGCCACGCATCCGTTGGCGCAGCTCGCGGCCGAAGCGGCCGAGGCGGCCGGCGCCCAGGGCCGATTCTGGGCGATGCACGACCGCCTGTTCGCCGCACAAGACGCGCACGAGCGAGACCAGTTGATCGCCTATGCCGCGGAGATCGGGCTGGACGTCGAGCGATTCACCGCGGAGCTGGATGATCGCCGGCATCAGGAAGCGGTGAACGAGGATTTCAGACGGGCAGTGGCAGCCGGCATCAAGCTGCCGCCCACACTGTTCATCAACGGCGTTCCCTACGAGGGAGGGCGGACCGCAGAGGAACTCTGCGCGCGCATCGTCGCAGTCCTGCTGTCATGGTAGAGCTCGCCATCGCTGCGGATAGATGGCAACTCTGACTCACAGCAAGATCATCAGAACGACGCCCACGATCGCGATCAGTGTGCCCAACACGGCCCGGCCGCTCACCTGCTCTCGGAAGATGATGCACACCAGGGGCAATGAGAGCACCGGCGTCATCGCCATCAGCGTCGAAGCAATGCCGATGCGGGCCATCTGGATGGCGAGCATAGACATCCAGACACCCAGGAACGGTCCGATGAATGCGCCGCCGGCGATGGCGCGGCCGGCCACGCCATCCGCGCGCACCCTGCGGATCGTGTGGCCGAATTGGCCGACGATCGCGGCCCACAGCCACATGGCCGCCATCGCCACGGTCATGCGGATCATCGTGGCGGAAAGGGCCGGGAAATCGCCTGCCAGCCCTTGCCGCGCGGCGACCAGGTTGGCGGCCTGGCAAAATGCTGCGGCCAGACCGAAGAGGATGCCCAGCGCAAAGTCTCGACCGGAAATATCGCGCGTCGCCGCGCCCCGGCCGCGTTCGAGCACCACCCACGTCATGCCGCCCAACGCCAGCGCCATCGCCCCCAACTCGCCAGGCGCCAACCGTTCCCCCAGAAAGAGCCAGGCCAGAATCGTGCTGAACACCGGCGACATGGACAACAGCAACACGCCGATGCGCGGCCCCACCAGCACGTAAGACTGGAACAGCATCCCATCTCCCAACACCAGGCCGATCAGGGCTGAGAGGCCCAGCCACAAATAACGATACAGCTCGACGCCGGCCGGAAAAGGCCGGCCCAACATCAGCCAGTGCATCGCGCCGACGAACAGCACCGCCAGCGCCAGGCGCGTGCGGTTGACGATCACTGCGCCTACCCGCCGGCCTGCGATGGAGAACTGGATGGAGGAGATTGACCAGAGACCGGCCGTAGTCAGTGCGGCCGCCGCGCCCAGGTATGATGTTTCCAAACGCGTCCCTTGATGAATAGAGTGGCAGGATTGTACCACATCACGGGGACAATGGCAGCAAACCAGATGCAGCTTGACGAGGCTGCGACCGTGTAGTGGAGATCTTATGGAATTCAGACGTTTGACGCTGCGGGACTGCGCCCAGGCAACAGGCGCGGTCATCGTGATTGACGTGCTGCGCGCATTCACCACGGCCGCGCACGCGTTCGCCGCGGGCGCACGCGAGATCGTGTTGGTGAGCAGTGTGGAGGAGGCGTTGGTGCTGCGCGAAGCCGACCCGGACGCGCTCATCATGGGCGAGGTGGGTGGGCTGAAACCGGAGGGGTTCGATCTGGGCAACTCGCCCACCGCGCTGATCGGCCGCGACCTGACGGGCCGGCGTCTTATCCAGCGGACGAGCGCGGGCACACAGGGGGTGGTCGGCGGGAGCGCCCGCGCCGGGGCCCTGCTCGGGTGTAGCCTGTGCTGCGCGGCCGCGACCGCGCGCCACATCCAGCGGCTGGCGCCGGCCGCCGTCTCTTTCGTCATCACCGGCGTCGCGGCCGGCAGCCCCGAAAACGACGGTGACGAAGACATCGCGTGCGCCGACTACGTCGAGGCGTTGTTGCGCGGAGAGACGCCCGACACGGCCGCGATCGCGCGGCGGGTGCACGACTCCTACGTCGCCCGCAAGTTCCTGGTCCTGACGCAGCCCGATTTCCCGGCCGAAGACCTGGTGCACAGCACAGCGGTGGATCGGTTCGCCTTCAGCCTGCCGATTCACCGCCGCGCCGGTCGCCTGGTCATGCGCTGCGAGTGGACGTAGCGAGAGAATCAATCCTCCAACAGGTGCTCGGAGATGATCGTGCGCCGCGTGCGCGTTTCCCCGCGCAGGGTCATCGAGTTGGAGGTGGCATGGTTGCCGGCATAGCGCACGCCCTGGAGCAGCGGGCCATCGCTGATGCCGGTGGCGGCGAAGAAGATCTCGCGGCTGGCGACCAGTTGGTCTGCCGTGAGAATCCGCCTGGCCTCGAACCCGGCGGCCGCAATCGCCTCTTTCTCGGCCTGGTTCTGCGGGTCCAGCCGGCCCAGCATGGCGCCGCCCGCGGCGCGAATGGCGCAGGCGGCTATCAGCCCCTCGGGGACGCCGCCCGTACCCATTAGCAGGTCCACGCCGCTGCCCGGTGTGATCGCCAGCAACGCGCCGAGAATGTCACCCTCGGGGCTGAGCAACACGTGCGAGCCCGCCGCGCGAATTTCAGCGACCAGGTCGTCATGGCGGGGCCGGTTCAACACGTAGACCACCAGATCGCGCACCGGCTTCTTTTTGACCCGCGCGGCCAGGGCCAGGGTCCAGGCGGCCGGCGCATCCAGGCATTCTGACGCGAGCGCCAGGGCCAGGTCTGCGCCCACCACGATCTTGTCCATGTAGACCGCAGGCGTGGGCGCCCACATGGTCCCGCGCGGCGCGATGGCCGCCACGCTGATCGCCGCGCCGTAGCCCTGGGCCAGCAGCCGGCAGCCGTCAATCGCATCCACGACCAGGTCAACCGCCGGCCCATTCCCCGTCCCAATGGCCTGTCCGGGGCGAAAGCAGTTTTCTGGCCCGGCCGGGCTGCGTTCGCCGACGACGATCCGGCCGTCCATCTCGATGTGAGACAACAAGTTGAGCATGGCGGCATTGGCGGCCCGGTCCGCGGCCGCGGGCTGATTCATCCCCATCCACCGGCCCGCGCTCAGCGCGGCCGCCTCGGTCGCGCGGACCAGGTCAAGGGCGAAATTCCGAGATAACAGTAACGCCATAGATCCACCTCCAGCGGTACGAGAACCCGTCACGCGATCTCGTCCACTGCCTCCAACAGCGCCTCGGCCTCCCAGGCCAGCATTCCGCCCTGCAAAGTCATCACATTCTGATAGCCCCGCGCCTGGAACAGGGCGGCCACCCGGCTGCTGCGCCGGCCGCCGCGACACACGAAGACCAGGCGCGCATCCCGTGAGAGCGCGGCCAGTTGGTCGTCTCGGTCGGCGACCCCTGACGTCTGGTTTTCGAGCCAGCGCAACAAGGTCGGCAGCGGCGTCAGCCGGGCCTCCGCGATGTGCCCGCGCCTGAACTCGCGGGGCTCGCGCACATCGAGCACCAGCGGCGGATCGGCCGACCGCAGCGCCTGTCGCAGATCGCGCGGGGGGATGCTGCGCACGTCTGCCAGCGGTCCACCATCCGGCTGGCCGGCGTGATGCCAGAGGGCCGGCAGCGCCACGCGTTCGGCCGGCCCGGCCTCGGGCAGGCGCTTGGGCAGGTTTTGACATTCACGGAACGCGGCCAGAGGGCACTCGTAGATGCAGACCGCCGGGTCCAGCACTTTGTGGAACAGGTGGCTCACCGCGGCGTCCTGCGGCAAGAAGTGATCGGCGCCCAGGCGCTCGTAGAACCCGCTGGCCTCCATCACGGGGAACGCCAACCCGCGGACCCGTGACAGGAACACATCGCCTCCGCGCTCGCGATATGCGCGCACCACGTGTTCCAGCGCGTGGATGCCGCTGATGTCGCAGTGCTCGACGCTCTGCATCCGCAGGAGCAAGAAGCGCTGGGACGGGTTCTCGGCCAGGTTGCGCTCGATGCACTCTTCCACGTGATGAACTGCGCCGAAGTAGAGATCGCCCAGGATTTCGATGATCCCCAGTTGCGGGCAGGCCGGCTTTCCGGGCTGATAGATGAAGTGCTCGAAACGGTCATCAGGCAGCACGGTGCGCACCCGCGGGGTGCTGGTCTCCAGGATGTGAAACGCCAGCGACATCAAGATGCCGGTGAGCACCGTGAACTGGAGGGGCAGGAAGAGGGTGGCCAGCAGCGTGACCACCATGATCGTGCGGTCGGCGCCACGGCTGCGCCAGATGCGAGCCATCTCCCGTCTGTCTATCAGACCGATGGCGGTGATCACCAGCACGCCGGCCAGGGCGCTCAACGGGATGGCCGCTGCGAGCGGCGCAAAGACCAACATGGCCAACAGCGTGAAAAGGCCGGAAAAGACGCTGCTCAACGCGGTGCGCGCGCCCGCCTTCAGGTTCACCGCCGAACGGGTGAACGACCCGGAACAGGTGTAGCCAGAGACGAGGGCGCTGGCGATGTTGGCCAACCCTTGCCCCACGAATTCCTGGTTGCTGTCGAGCCGCTGCTGCGTCTGGCCGGCTATGCTTCGAGCGATGGCCATCGCCTCCACAAGGCCGATGGCGGCGATCGCCAGCGCGCCCGTGGACAGCTTGCCGACCAACTGCCAATCGGTCATGGGCAGATGCGCCAGGGGGGGCAGTCCGTGGGGAATCTGGCCGATAACCTTGACCGCGGTCGCCGGTCCGAGCGCAGCCACGACCGCGGACGCCGCGACAAGGGCGATCAGCGGACCGGGAAGCGGCAGCCTGCCCGCTCGCCGCGTCCGATTGCGCTGTTGCACGGCCCAGATGATCGCCATCGTGCCCAGACCGCAGGCCAGGCTGGGCCAATGCGTCTGCCCCAGGTGCGCCAGCGCGTCAGCCACGGTGTCCATCAGCTCTGGCCTGGAGGGGATGGGCAGACGCAGCAGGTTGCGAGCCTGATTGGCGCCGATCAGCACGCCCGCGCCAGCGGTGAAACCGACGATGACGGAGTCGGAGACGAAGTTGACCAGCATCCCCAGCCTGGCCAGGCCCATCACCAGGCGAAAGACGCCGACCAGGATAGCCAACAGCCCCGCAGCCGCCAGGTACTCAGGCTCGCCGGGCACGGCCACGGCCAGCAGAACCGATAGCACCAGCAGCGAGGCGGCGTTGGTCGGGCCAGTGTGTAGTTGGTTGGACGAACCCCACAGCGCGCCGGCGATCGCGCCGGCGATGGCTGCGTAGAGGCCGGTCTGCGGCGGAAGTCCAGCCACCAGCGCGTAGGCGATGGCCTGCGGCAGCACCACCAGCGCCACGGTCAGCCCGGCGAGGAGATCGGGGCGCAAATCCGCCAGGCGATAGTCCCGGAAGATCCGCAGAGGTCGAATGAAGAAGATGGGCAGGGTGCGCAGGCCGGAGAGACGCGGACGCGGCGGCGGATCCGCCTCGGCCAGAGGTTGACCCGGCACGAAATCAGAATACATCACAGAGCGATTATACCGCAGAATCGGGATTATTGACAGCAGCCCCATCACTGCGCTATGATGATAGTCGTTACAGTGCCCGCACGCGGCGCATCCCACACGGAGAGAGGCGCATGACAACCCCAGTTTGGCGCGGCAGTTTTGCCATCCCGATGACCCCTTTCGACGACGACGATCGCATAGACCAGGATGCGCTCGCCGCCGAGATCGAGTTCTGCATCGCATCCGGCGTGGGCGGCATCGTCGCGCCGGTCATGGTCAGCGAATTCCAGGCGCTCTCCGAGGAGGAGCGCCGCTTGCTGATCCGCATCCCGGTCGAAGCGGCGGCCGGCCGCACGCCGATCGTGGCCAACTGCGCGGCCATCAACACCCCCCTGGCGGTCAGCCACGCGGTCTATGCACAGGAGGTCGGCGCAGACGCAGTGATCGCCATGCCGCCCTACGGACTCGCGCCGGACTTCCGGACCACCTTCACGTATTTCAAGGCCATCTCGGACAACGTCACCATCCCGGTCTGGATTCAGAACGCGGGGCTGGTTCCCCTGTCGGTGGATCAGATCGTCACGCTCTGCACCGAGATCGAGCACGTGAGCTGGATCAAGGAGGAGGTGGCGCCCAGCACCCATCGCATCGCCGCGCTGGTGGGCCGCAAGAGCCCGGCGATCGCAGGTGTGATGGGCGGCGCGGGCGGTCGCTACCTGATCACCGAGCGCGAGCGGGGCGCGGCCGGCGTGATCCATGCCTGCCAGTTCTGCGACATCGTGCAGCGCATCTGGGATCTGCTGGACGCCGGCCAGGAGAACGCTGGCCGCGACCTCTTCGAGCGCGTGCTGCCGGGGCTGGTGCTAGAGGGACTGATGGGGATGGCCTTTGCCAAGGAGATCATGGTGCGCCGCGGGGTCTTCAAGAACCACCGCATGAGGATGCAAGCGCAGCCGCTCGACGCGTCGGACCTGCGCGAGATTGATCGCGTGTGGGAACGCATCCAACCCTATCTCATCTGGAGAAAGTGAGCCGTGGAGAAGTCATATCGCGTTCGTGCTGTCCACTGTGACTATCGGTCGGCCGATGACGCGGTGTACGCCGCGCTCGGCCGGGCTACTGCGCCGCTCGAGCGCGCATGGGAACGGCTGGGCAAGGCCCGGCGGATCGGCATCAAGTTCAACCAGGACTGGACCGCCAGCAAGGTCGTGATGCACGAGGGCCATCGCCAGCAGTTGGTCAGCGATCCGGTGGCGCACGCCACGTTGCGCCTGCTGCGCGAGCGCACGCGCGCGGAGCTCTTCGCGATTGATGTCGGGGTGAATCGGCCCGATCCAGATTCGGCCCCAGAGTCGTGCGTCACCATCTTGCCCGTGTTGCGCGAATTTGACGTGCCGTTCGTCAACGGCCACACAGCCCCGGTCGTGTGGGTCGAGACGCCGGCCGGCGGCCGGATGTTCGACCGCTACCCCGCGCCGCGTTCGTGCGTCGAGGCCGATGCGCTGGTATCGGTCCAGAAGCTCAAGAACCACCTGTTCATGGGCGTCACCCTCTGCCTGAAGAACCTCTTCGGCCTGATGCCGCTGCCGCCGGCCGGCCGGCCGCGCGCCTACTATCATCACCTGGTGCGCATGCCCTACATGCTGGCCGACCTGGGGCGCATCTTCGACCCCGCGCTCAACATCGTGGATGGGTTGGTGTGCCAGGCCGGCGAGGAGTGGGGCGCCGGCGACCAGCCGCGCATCTGCAACACGCTGATCGCGGGCGACCAGGTGATCGCGACCGATGCCTGCGCTGCCTACCTGATGGGGCACGACCCCCGGTCAGACTGGCTGACGGAACCGTTCCATCGGGACCGCAACGCCCTGCTCGTCGCGGCCGAGGGCGGCTTCGGGACCGTTGACTTGAGCGCAATTGACTTCCTCTCCGAGGTCCAGGCGCCGCTGGGCCGCTTTTTCGCCAAGACCACCGACCCCCAGGAAACGGTCGTCAGTTGGCGGCGCACCACCGCAGAGCAGGCGCTCTTCTACCGTGATCATCGCCATGCGATCGCGGAGCAGTACGCGGGCCACTACATCCTGTTGCAGATGGGCCAGGTGCAATGGGCCAGCACGACGGGCGAGCTGTTGACCAGCCGCAGGCTGCTGTCGGGCGAGCATCCCGGCCAGGCCATGTGGCTGAAATACGTTGACCCCGAAGAAGCCGAAGGGGAGCATTTCGAGGTCTACGAGGAGACGCTACAGAGGTGCGCCGCATGAAAGACCCTATTCACGAGGCAGCCGAACGCAGCCTGGACAAGGTGAAGACCGGTTCCAGCCCATCGCAGCTCAAGATCACCGATCTGCGCGTGGCGGTGGTGTGCAGCAATTACGACTATCCCATCATCCGCCTGGACACCAACCAGGGCATCTACGGCATCGGCGAGGTGCGGGACGCCGGACACAAGGAAAACGCCCTCCAATTCAAGAGCCTCCTGGTCGGCCAGAACCCTTGCA
Organism: Chloroflexota bacterium; assembly: GCA_016876015.1. Classification (GTDB taxonomy): domain Bacteria; phylum Chloroflexota; class Anaerolineae; order CG2-30-64-16; family CG2-30-64-16; genus VGOD01. The sequence goes on along the minus strand of VGOD01000001.1, from coordinate 30,512 downwards.
ACGTGGATATGATTTTCCGCAGCATCAAGCGGTTCGGCAATTGGGGTCGCGAAGGCGGCGGCGTGTCCGGCATCGAGATCGCGCTGTGGGACCTGGCCGGCAAGGCCTACGGCGTGCCGTGCTATCAGTTCCTGGGCGGCAAATACCGCGACCGCGTGCGCATCTACGCGGACACGCCCACCCCGGCCGAGCCAACGCCGGCGGCCTACGTCGAGCGGGTTCTGGGTCGCAAGGCGCTGGGGCTGACTTTTATCAAGTTCGACATCGGCCCCGGCGTGCTCGCGGCCACGCCCAACGGGCTGATCGGCGCACCCCCGCGCGATGAATACGCCATGGGGTTGCGCTGGCGTGCGCCGGGCAGCAGTTACGGCAGCCGCGTCACCGATGCGGGCATCGCTCGCATGGCCGAGATCGCAGCGGCCGTGCGCCAGGCGGTCGGCTGGGATGTCTCGCTCTGCATTGACCACTTCGGCCACGGCTACATGACCGCCAAGGAGGTCATTCGCCTGGGCAAGGCGCTGGAGCCGTTTGGCCTGGCATGGATGGAGGACCCGATGCCCTGGTGGGACATCGAGGGGCATCGCCACGTCACCGCGGCGATCAACGTGCCCACCGCGGCCGGTGAGGAACTGTACCTGTGGGACGGCTTCCGCCAGCTCATCGAGACGCGTGCGGTGGACATCCTCCATCCCGACCTGCTGACGGCCGGCGGCATGGCCGAGACCAAGAAGATCGCGGATTACGGCGAGCGATACGGCCTGCCCACCGCGTTGCACTTCGCCGGGTCGCCCATCGCTTTCATGGCCAACCTGCACACCGCGGCCGCGATCCCCAGCCTCGTCGCGCTCGAACACCATGGCCTGGATCTGCCGTTCTGGCCTGGACTGGCGACCGGCCTGCCAGAGCCGCTGTTAGAAGACGGCTACGTGCGCGTGCCCGACAAGCCCGGCCTGGGCATAGACCTGAACTACACGGGCATCGAGGCGAACCTGCGGACGCCTGGCCTCTTCGAGCCGACCGATGAATGGAACACGCCCAAGCTCGGCTTTTGGCAGCCCGATCGGCGTTGGGACCGGTGAGATGAACGACCTTGCCAGCGAACAACCGGCCTGGGTCATCGGCATTGACCTGGGCGCCAGCAAGATCGCGCTGGGCCTGGTGGACCCCCAAAACCGCGTGATCGGCCGGCGGCGTCTGCCCACCCTGGCGCCGGCCGGCCCACAGGCGGCAGTGGCGCGCATGGCGGCCGCCGTGGCTGAGCTGCGGCAGGCCGCGCCGGACGAACGCTGCGTGGCGGGCATCGGCATCTGCTCGCCTGGCCCGCTGGATCACCGCTCAGGCGTGCTCATTGAGCCGCCCAACCTGACCGGCTGGCGCGACATCCCCTTGCGCCAGATGGTCGCGGACGCGACCGGTCTGCCGGTGCGGCTAGAGCACGACGCCAAGGCCGCCGCGCTCGGCGAGTACTACTATGGCGCGGGCCGCGGCGCAGCCGACATGGTCTACATCGTCGTCGGCACGGGGGTTGGCGCGGCTATGATCATCGGCGGCGAGCTCTATCGCGGGCCGCACAACTCGGCCGGCGAGGTGGGCCACATCACCATTGACCCGGCCGGCGACCGCTGCGCGTGCGGGAACGTCGGCTGCGTGGAGACCTTCACCTCGGGCCCGGCGCTGGCCGCCCGCTACGCGCGGGCGCTGGCTAGTCGCCACGCGCCCCAGGCCGAGCGGCCCGAAATCATCCACGGCGAGCTGGTGACGCAGCGCGCAGCCATGGGCGATCCACTGGCCCTGGGCGTGCTGGCAGAGGCGGGCGAAGCGTTGGGCACCGCGATCGCATCGCTGGCGATGCTGATGGATGTGGATCTATACGTGATCGGCAGCAGCGTCGCCAGGTGCGGCGACCTGCTGTTGGAGCCGGCGCGCGCGGCCGTGCCGCGTCACTGCTTTCGCTCGGTCGCCAGTCGCGTGCGCATCGTCTGCTCCGAGCTGGGCGATGACGGCCCAATCCTCGGCTGCGCGTGGCTGGCGCGCCAACTGGGGTGAGTTCCACCCCCACGCGCCAGGCGCTTCCGAAGCGCCTGGCGCGTGGGGAATCTCATGTGGTATACTCTAACGTATGTTAGCTCTGGCAGCCGATCTGTTCACGCTGGCGCGCATCGTCGCCGCAAGCATCCTCATCTGGTTGGGCTTTCGGGGGCCAGAAACGTTGCCCGTGGCCGTAGGGGTGCTCTGGGGCGCCTGGACTACGGATCAGTTGGACGGTTGGGCCGCGCGGCGCGCCAATCGGCCGACCCGTCTCGGCGCACACGAGTTCCCCGTGGATGTCGTCTTGTACGCCGGCGAATTTGCCTACCTGGCGCTGGCGGGCTTCGTCCCGAAGATCGGCGCGTTGGCTTTCGCTGTCGCGGCCATCGCAGCCGGGCTAATCTATCGGCGCAAGTCGGTCGTGATCCTCTTCTTGCGCATGATAGACCTGGCCGCGGCCGTGATCTTGTTTACCTATCTCCCCCGGCTCGGCCTGTTGATCATCGCCTGGGTGCTGCTGATGATGGTCCTGTATCGCAAACGCCTTGCCGAGCGCGTGCCGCGCTGGTTGGGAGAGCTGGCGCGGCTGGTCGTTGGCCGCTGAACGAAGCGCCTGGCGCACGATTCACTACGGCAGGGGGATGTAAACCGAGTGGGCCGGCCGGATGAAGAAGGCCACGGGGTCGCTGTAGGGGCCGACGTTGCCCTGCACGTCCACGGCCGCAACGCGCCAGTAGTGAGCCCCCCAGGCCAGCGGCGCGACCGGCGTATGGCCGCGCGTTGCGGCCGCGACCGCTCCCGCGCTCAGGTTGGCGCCGATGAGATCGCGCCCGCGTCCGCCTGTGGCGAGCGGCAGATAGGTCGCAAAGCCGTCCGACACCCACACGTCCAGGCCAGGATTGGCGAACAGCGTCGCGTTCAGAAAGAGCTTGTTGTCCACCAGCAGCTTGTAGCCCGCCAACGGATAGACGCCTGTTGGCGGCGCCTGCCACTGGAAACGAGGCTGCGCGCTCTTCAGCGTGCCGACCGGCTCCAGCACGATCGGTTTCCCTGGCAAACGCGAGGGCGCGGCTTGAGCCTTGAAGGTCGGGTAGAAGGGGCTGGGCGTGAATGGGATCGGATCCCACTCCGGATAGCGCTCGTTAAAAATGCCCGGCCCCCAGCGCGTGGTGGTGCCCAGATACCAGAACGAGCGCGAGACGCCCAGGGTCTGCATGAGCTGGTAGAGACCCGGCAGCCCGACCTGCGCCTGTTCATACGACCAACCCAGGAAATTCAGCTCGGTATCCCACAGCGGAAGGTGCTGCAGACCATGTTTCACCAGCACATCCCGAATCAGTCTGATCTTGAGGCTGTGGTTGCTGTAGGCATGGAGCGACACCACATCGAAGTCCCCGCGCACGTCCAGGGGGCCGCGTAATTGCAGCAGCTTGTCCAGGAACTCCGGCCCCCTGATGTCTGACAGTCCGCCGATGAGAATTTGCGCGCCGGGCGACTCGGCCCGGATGATGGCCGTGGCCCGCTTCAACAGGTCGGCGTAGACCTGCACTGTTCCATCGCCGGGATCGTTCACCATCGAGAGAAACTCCGGCAAATCCGGCTCGTTCCAGATCTCCCAGTAGCGCACGACGTTCTTGCCGGCCGGTCCGTAGCGCCGCACCATCGTGCGCACGAAGTTCTCCCAATCGGCCGGATTCGTCGGTGGGTAGTTCTTGCGGCTGTTGTTGACGCACTCCGGCGCGTAGGGCGCACCGGCAACCGCCCAATAGGGAGGATACAAGATCGTGGGAACCGTCTCGATGCCGTAGTTGCGGCTGATCTGAATGGCTGCATCTACGTCATCCCAAAACCACTGGCCGCGTTCCGGCTCCACCATGCACCACCACACCGTCAGGCGGTTCCAGCGCACACCCGCTTCGGCCGCCTGGCGGATGGCGCTGTCGAGCATATCCAACCGGATCGAGCCCGACATGCGCGGGTAGGCATCTATGCGCGGGAATGACCACTGCCAGCCCAGGCCAAAAATATCCATCCCATAGACAGACGTGGTGCGCGGGGGACTGGCCGTGGCCGAGGCCGAGGCCGGCAGCAGAGCCAGCGTCAGGCTGGCAATGAGGAAAAGACTGAAACGCAACTGCACGCGAGTAGAACGCGACATATTTGACATCCTTTGGTATCAAGCATCGCCCAGATATGGTTATTATCACCCAGGCGGCGTGATTTTGCAAGCGGCCGCACTTGACAACTATCCCCAGCCGCTTTAGACTCTGCGCTATGGCTAATCCGTCTCGCTACCGGCGGCGCATCGCCGCTCTCATCTTGCTCCTGATGCTTGGGCCGCTGATCCTGGTTGCCTGCGGCCGGACGACCCCGACGCCCACGACCAGGCCCCCGGCCGCGACCGCGCGCGCTGAGGCGCGGCCCGAAAAGAGCGTGACGGCAGCCGTGCGGCCCGAAGAGGGGGGCAATGTCGGCTTGCGGGATGGCGCAGAGGTGATCCTGCCGCCGGATGCGCTGACCGAGCCAGCCGTGGTCACGTTGCGCGTGCTCGATGCGCCTCCGCGTGCGCCGATCCCGCGCAGCATCATCGGTCGGGCGTACCAATTCTCCCTGGAAGGCGGCGCTTTGATCGGCGTCGCCCGGCTCACGTTGCCGCTGCCGGCCCAGGTCAGCCCGGATGAATATGACTTCGCAGCCTATCGCTGGAACGGTCGCGCCTGGGAACGCGCCGGCGGCCGCCTGACTGACGCCTCGATGCAGATGGGGGCCGCCCAGCCCGGCGTGTTCGCCGTCCTCGGCCGTTGGCGCATGGCCGACGCCGCGTTGGCGTTGGTCATCCCACCGGTCGAGCCAGGTCGCCAGACCACGCCAATGGCTGTGGCGGGACAGTATCGCTTTTCGGCCTTGCCGGCTCTGCAGCACGACTACGTGCCGGCCAGACTGCTGCTCAAGCGCGACATCTCGGGCGGCGCCGGCCAGGTGAGCGGCGATGAGGCGCTCGACAGGACCGTGGCCGAGGTCGTGCTCTGGTTCAAGCCCAACCCTGCTCAAGCCCAGGGGGTCATCGAGTTCTCCTATGTCTTCGAGATGGCGCCGGCCGACCTGGATGCGGCCCCCGGCAGCACGAGCCGTCTCTACGCCGTGCTGATCGTCGAGGACGCCGCAGCGCCGACCCGCCAGTTGAGCAGCAGCGTCGAATACACGCTGGTCGTACCGATCCGCATCGTAGGCGCAGATGTGGTGCGGCCAGCTTTGACCGGCGGATCGGCGCTGCGCTGGAATGTGGCGCTCAACGGCCAGCCGTTCCGCCACCTGTCTGCCAAGGAAACGACGCTGCCCCTGGCCGAGATCCTGGCGCAGGGAGGGCTGGGGGACTACCGCATCATCCTGGAGGCTGAGTTCCAGGGACGCTATGTGGCTGTCAGCAACGAGGTCACTGTCAAGCTGGCGCTGCCGGCCACCTCCACGCCCACGCCGCGGCCCACGTCAACCCCCACCAGCCAGCCGATCGGCCAGGAACCGGGCCGCGGCATGGCGACGCCGACCGCGACGACCCCGGCCACGCCGACGCGTCGCATCCCGCCAGGCGAGCGCACGCCCACGCCCGCAGCCGATCTGTCGCCCACGCCGACAGCCGTCAGCGCCACCGCCACGCCCACCCGCCCGGCCTGGGCCAGCGTCTTCTGGGCCGATCGCTATGTGCTGGCGCCGGGCGACTGCACGATGTTGCATTGGAAGGTAGACAACGTCACCGCGGTCTATCTGGACGATCGGCCGGTGACGGGCGCCGAGGATCGCAAGGTATGTCCGACCGCCACCACCATCTACACGTTGCGCGTGAGCGATAGCGCTGGAACGCAAGATCGCCGGGTGACGATCACCGTGAGCACTGCTGCCCAGGCCGCCATCGAGTTCACGGCCGACGACTACGAGATCACTCAGGGCAAGTGCACAGTTCTGCACTGGCGGGCGGTGAATGTCAGCGCGGTATATCTGAATGACGAGGGGGTCGCCGGCGAGGCCTCGCGCAAGGTCTGTCCGCAGACGACGACCGAGTACGATCTGCGCGTGGTGGACGCCTCAGGCGGGATCGCCACCAAGCGGCTGACCATCACGGTTGCGGCGGCCGACAAGATCCTGATGCGCTTCTGGGTCGAACAATACGCGCTGCAACCCGACAAATGTACGACCCTGCACTGGGCGGTTCAAGATGTGCAGGCGATCTACTTGCTGGCTGATGGGCCCGAACAGGGCGTCGTTGGCCAAGGAGCGCAGCAGGTCTGCCCGGCGGGAAACGGCCAAACCTATGTCCTGCGCGCGGTCGCCAGCGACGGCCGCACCGCTTCCAGGCAGATCGTCCTGAATCTGATCACGACGCCGCTGAATGCGAGCGAGCTGATCGCCCAGGGCATCGTCAATGAGGTCATCATGCTGCCGGACCTGGATGGCGCCACGCCCGGCGATCAACCGGGCTGGCATCTGCTGGTGGATGGCATCAACCCGTTGTTCGTCGGCGCTGGCTTCGCAGGCCAAACGGTGCTGACGATCAAGATCGCGGTGACGCAGATCGCCGACGACGCCGACGGACAGATTGACTGGCCGATCAATCCAGGGCAACTGGTGGAGTTCCGCGCGCTTTGCGCGGATAGCACGTGTACCCTGCCCGCGACCGCGGCGTTCTATCTGCGGCTGCGCTCCGATTGAGCCGGCCGGATGCGGCCAGGTCAATCCGGGATCACGATTCCCGAGAGGTCATCCTTCGGCGCCGGGTACTGCATGTTGAACTCGCGCAGCGTCTCGAGGAGGATGCGCCCCACGGCCAGGTTGCGATACCAGTTGCGGTTCGCGGGGATGACGTACCACGGTGCCCATTTCGTGCTGGTGAGATTCACCATATCCTGGTAGGCGGCCATGTAGTCATCCCACAGCTCGCGTTCCTTAAGATCGCCGACCGAGAACTTCCACTGCTTGTTCGGGTCGTGCAGACGCTCCTCCAGACGCTCCTTCTGCTCCTCCTTGGAGATGTGCAGGAAGAACTTGAGGATCGTCACCCCGTTTTCGGCCAGATGCTTTTCGAACGCGGCGATCTGGTCGTAGCGTTTGCTCCAGACAGCCTTGGGGACCAGGTTGTGTACGCGCACCACCAGCACATCCTCGTAGTGCGAGCGGTTGAAGATGCCGATCATCCGCCTGGGCGGAACCGCCTTGTGGACGCGCCACAGGTAATCGTGCGCCAACTCTTCGGGCGTGGGGACCTTGAACGGCGTGACGATACAACCCTGGGGGTTGACCCCGGCCACCACGTGCCGGATCACGCCGTCCTTGCCGCCCGTGTCCATGGCCTGCAGCACGATCAGCACCGCCTGTTTCCCCTCCGCGTAGAGAATCTCCTGCAGCCGGACCAGCTCCTGGCGGTCGGTCTTGAGAGCGTCTTTGCCTTCTCGCTTGCCCACGGGCAAGCGGACCTCAGCGGGGTCAACATCTTTAATCCGGAACTCCTCGCCGGGTTTGGCCATGTGCAGATCGCGGACGGATGGTTGGCTCATACATCGCTCCTCTGGTTGAATGAAATGGATGACGTCTGGGGGCTATCCTATCACACTCAGCACTTGCGCGCCAATGGCGACAGTGGTTTGGCGTATGACCGACTACCTGGAGTATAATATCGTTCGTGTAGCTGTACTGCTCGACCGCCGAGCGACGAAAGGCGTTGCCATGCAAGGATCATTGATCGGTCTGACCCCCTGGCTTGTCGGCTTGTGGGGGCTGTGGGCGATCACACTGGCCAGCAGTCTCTTTGGCGGCCGGCTGGCCGGCTGGTTTCGTCTGGCGTCTTCATTCACGTTGGTGATCGCCGGCTGGAACGCGGCCTGGCTCAATCAGTCCACGGCCGATCAGGGCTTTGGCGTGCTGATCGCCATGGGCATGACCCTGGGCTTCGTGGGCGACCTGCTCATGGCGCGGGTATTCCCGCTCCGGCGCTATCTTCTGGCCGGGATGGCCGCGTTCGGGTTGGGTCACGTCGCCTATATCGCCGCCGCGCTCAGCCTGGGGAATACGGCGGGCCTGAACGCGGCGGGGCCGCGCTTTGGCGCCTGGATCGTCTGGCTGGCGATCGGCGGCTTCGGCTGGCTGCTGGTCGTGTTCCGCAATCGCAAAGCGACCGCGGCCAACGCGGTCTTGCCCTGGGTCGCGCTGCCCTACGCGCTGCTGCTCGCCAGCACTGCGGGCTTCGCGACCGGTCTGGCGCTCCAGGCGCGACGTTTCGTGCCGTTTGCGGTCGGCGCGGCGCTCTTTCTATTCAGTGATCTGATCCTGGCCGGCCGTCTCTTCGGCGGCCTGCGCTTCCGCCGGCTGGATGACATCATCTGGCTGACGTATGGGCCAGGGCAGATGTCCATCGTTTTTTCTTCCCTATTGTGAGGCGCAACCATGTCCGATTTCTTCCACACCGATCTCGCCGGCCTCGACCCAGCCGTCCAACAGCTCATCGGCTACGAGGCCGAGCGCCAGGCGCGCAAGCTGATCTTGATCCCCTCGGAGAGCCAGGCCCCGGCGGCGGTGCGTCAGGCGCTCGGCTCGGTGTTCCAGAACATCTACGCCGAGGGCTACCCCGATCCGGCCACCTATGGCCTGACCGAGACGGAAATCCTGGACTATGACGTGCAGTTGGCGACCTACCGCCGCAATTCCGACGAACGCTACTACAAGGGGGTCGAGTATGTAGACGTCCTCGAGGCGCTTGCTCGCCGTCGCGCGGCCGAGGCGTTCGCCGCCAACGGCGTGCCGCCGGAGGAAATCTGGGCCAACGTGCAACCGCTCTCGGGCTCGCCCGCCAACAGCGCGATCTACGCGGCGCTGGCGTCCCCGGGCGAGACGGTGATGGGCATGAGCCTGCTGGCCGGCGGCCACCTGACGCATGGCTCGCCCGCCAATCGCTCTGGCAAGCTGTACAAAGTGATCTCGTATGGGATTGATTCCATCACCGAGCGGCTGAACTACGACGAGATCGAGGCGCTGGCGCGACAGCACAAACCCAAGATGATCATCGCGGGCTACACCTCCTATCCCTGGATGCCCGACTGGGCCCGCTTCCGCCAGATCGCTGATGCGGTGGGCGCGTACCTGCTGGCCGACATCTCGCACATCGCAGGCATGGTGGCCGCGGGCGTGGTGGCCAGCCCCATCGGCCATGCGCACGTCATCAGCTTCACCACGCACAAGACCCTCTACGGTCCGCGCGGCGCGTGCATCTTGACCAGCGACAAGAAGCTGGCCGCGAAGGTGGACGCCGCGGTGTTTCCGGGCGAGCAAGGCGGCCCGCACGTCAACACCATCGCGGCCATGGCGGTCTCGTTCAAACTGGCCCGCACCCCTGAGTTCATCGGCCTTCAACAGCAGGTGGTGGACAACGCCAGGCTACTGGCCGCCGAGCTGCAGCGGCTCGGTCTGCGCGTTCCCTATGGCGGCACCGACACCCACATGCTGCTGGTGGATTGCAAAAGCATCCGCAGCGAAGCTGGGCTAAGCCCTGACGGCAATAAAGGCACACCGCTGATGGGCGATCCGGCCGCGCGCATCCTGGACCTGGCCGGACTGGTGTGCAACCGCAACACCATCCCCGGCGACCGCAGCGCGCGCACGCCGAGCGGCATCCGGTTGGGCACGCCTTGGATCACCCAACGCGGTTTCGAGGCGCCCCAGGTCGTGCGGCTGGCGGAAATCCTGGCGCGCGTGCTGAAGGCGTGCCAGCCAGTAGCCTACGTCGGCCGGCAGGGGCCGATCTATCATGCCAAACTGGACTTCGATCTGTTGGAGCAGGCCAAGTGGGATGTCGTTGACCTGGCCTGCTGTGTGGATTTGGGCCGCGACTATCAGCCGAGCGGCTATCCGCACCACTACTTCCTGCACAAGCCGACCACCGATCCCAGCCCCGATTGGGATGTGATCGAGATCGAGGGACCCCATGCACGCGGCTTCTGCAACGTCGCGCTGACCAACGATGTTTACGCATTGCAGTCCGGCGACAGCCAGCCCACCTGGATCCTGGAGCCGGACGGCCGGCCGATGGCTGCGGCTGTGCTCAAGCGCCCTGGCCCGGAAAGCACCCGGCTGCATATGCTCATTGCCAAGAGCGCGGAGCCGCGGGTAGTCCATTGGCTGCGCGCACTCTCCGACGGCTTCGTGACTATGGATCTGGCCGATCCCTTCGTCAAGTCGCCCGGCCCGGTGGTCGTGCGCCGTCTGCCGCATGAGTTGTCCTATGGGTGGGAGCTTCAGCCGCCCGCCCTGGAGAGCTTCGGGCAGGATGCGGTGGGCTGGGCCTTCCACAAGACCTATTGGATCGGCCAGCGGCCGCACGCGGCCGCGCCCGGCGATCTGCAGCCGCTGCCGGCCTTCGCCTGGCCGTCAGAGGACGAGCAGCCCGGCCGCCGCACGCGGCTCTACGACTGGCATCGCAAGGCCAACGCCAAGATGGCGCCCTTTGCAGGCTACGAGATGCCGATTCAGTACACGGCAGTGCTGGAAGAGCATCAGACGGTGCGGGACGCGGCCGGCTTGTTCGACGTGAGCCACATGGGCCTCTTCGAGTTCAGCGGCGAGAACGTCCATCTGTTTCTGAACACGGTCGCCACCAACGACATCTCCGCGCTGAAGATCGGCGGCTCTCATTACTCCTATCTGCTGGCGCCCGATGGCAGCGTGCTCGACGATGTGTGGGTTTATCGGCTGGACAAGACGCGCTATTGGATGGTGGTCAACGCAGCCAACAACGACAAGGACTGGGCCTGGCTGAACGCCGTGCGCGAGTCGCAGGTCATGATTGACCCGCAACGCCCCTGGTCGCGCGCACTCGGCAGCGAATCGGTGCTGCTGCGCGATCTGCGCGACCCGCAGTGGGACGATGAGACGCGCGGGCAACTGGCGCTGCAGGGCCCGCGATCGCGCGATGTCCTGTTGGCGATGGCGGATGACGACGCGCAAACCGCCGAGCGCCTCATGGATATGCAGCGCACCGAGATCATCCACGCCGCGCTGCGGGGTTACGACGTGTGGCTGTCGCGCACCGGCTACACAGGCGAGCCGATGGCGTTCGAGCTTTTCGTCCACCCGGATGAGCTGCCGGCGTTCTGGCGCGATCTGCTGCGCGTGGGCGCGGCCTGGGCGCTGAAGCCGATCGGTCTGGCCGCGCGCGATAGCTTGCGGATCGAGGCCGGGTTGCCCCTCTACGGCCACGAACTGGCCGGCCCGTTGAACCTCAACCCGGCCGACGCCGGCTTCGCAGCCTACGTCAAGCTGTCGAAGCCGTTCTTCGTGGGCAAGGCGGCCTATGCTGAGTACGAGACCGCGCGCCTGGCGCGGTTAATCCGCTTCCAGACCGATGAGGAACGCGGCCCGATGTTGGGCCAGGGGGACCTGATCGTCAGTCTGAAGGGCCGCGTGGTCGGCCACATCACCAGTTGCTCGATCGGCCGCGAAGGGCGACAGATCGGCCTCGGCTATGTGCAGGACCCGCACTGGCAGCGCGGCACGCGGCTGGGGGTCTACCGGCTGGGACACCGCAACTGGGAGAGCCGCGGCCTCGAAGAGCTGAAGCCAGGCGACCGCATCCAATTGCCAGATGGAATCACGGTGATCGAGAGGTTTCTGAACAAGACGTAGCCAGGGCGTTGTCGTGCAGGAACTTCGCCGCGGCCGTGGCGAGCAGCGCCGCGCCGATCGGCAACACGCTTTCGTCGAAGTCGAAACGCGGGTTGTGATGCGGCGCGTTCAGTCCCAGCCCGGCATTGCCAGAGCCAAGCAGCATGAAGCAGGCCGGCACGCGGCGACCATATTCGGAGAAGTCCTCCGAGACCATCAGCGGCGGCCGCCAGGCGACGGCCGCCCCCCCCACCACCTGGATGGCTGCGGCGCGGGCGATCTCGCTGGCGGCCGGATCGTTGACCACGGCCGGCGCGATCCCCTGCACATCGAGCGTATAGCTGGCGCCCATGCCGGCTGTGACGCCGTCCAGCAGCACGCGCAGCCGCGTCAGCACCGTCTCCCTCACGGCCGGCGAAAAGGTGCGCACCGTGCCTTGCAGCTCGACCGTCTCGGCGATGACATTGAAGGCCGAACCGCCGTGCACCGTGCCGATGGTCAGCACGGCCGTCTCCTGGGGGTCCACGTTGCGGCTGACGATCGTCTGGAGCGCCGAGAGCACCTGGCCGGTCACAGCGATCGCATCGGTCGTCTCGTGCGGGTGCGCGCCATGTCCCCCGCGGCCGCGCACGACGATCTTGAGAATGTCCGCAGCAGCCATCAGCGGCCCCGCCTGCGCGGCCACGCGACCGGCCGGCAGCGAGTTCCACAAATGGAGGCCGAAGGCGACAGCCGGCGTCGGGTCGGCCAACGCGCCATCGGCGATCATCGCCCTGGCGCCTCCGCCCTTCTCCTCGGCCGGCTGGAAGAGAAAGAGCACATTGCCGGGCAGCTCGGCCGCGTGGCGCGCGAGCATGGTCGCCGCGGCCAGGCCGATGGCGACGTGGCCATCGTGCCCGCAGGCGTGCATCACCCCCGGCGTCTGCGAGGCGTAGGGCGCGTCGCTCAATTCCTGGATCGGCAGCGCATCCATGTCGGCGCGCAGCATCACCGTGGGGCCCGGACGGCCGCCGTGCAACAGCGCGACCACGCCGGTCTGCCCGACGCCGGTGCGTACTTCGTACCCGAGCTTTGCCAGCGTCCGAGCCGCCAGCCCGGCCGTGCGCGTTTCCTGGAAGCACAGCTCCGGGTGCTGGTGGAGATCGCGGCGCCAGGCAATCAACTGCGTCGCCAGGTTGTCCGCTTCGCTGCGGAAATCGGGTAGCGTCATGGGTATCTCTCTCCGCGCTGCCGATAGGCGCTCGAGCCCAACAGCGCCAGACAGGTCGTCTCCACGTTGGGATCAGTCAGGCGCATTTCAATCTCGGAGGCCTCCATAGGACCACCGCGTGCGCCATAGCACCAGGGGTTGACCCGGCCGGCGGATTCCGGCGCCCGTGACCTCCGCCAGGATCAACGCGTGATCGCCGGGAGTGGGAGGCTCGGCAGCCACGCGGCACTCAAGCCATCCCAACGCCTCGGTGACCAGTGGGCAACGCCCCTGGGTCAGCCGATAGTCATGGCCGGCCAGATCGAGCGCATCGGCCGGCAGGGTCAGATGCGTCAGGAAATGCTCGGCGAGCGCCTCTTGATCGGCCCCCAGGATGTTCAACGCGAAGCGCCGCGACTTCTGCACCGCCTGCGCAAGCCGCGAATTGGTGCGCAACGCGATCAGCACCAACGGCGGCTGAAACGACGCCTGGGTGATCCAGGACACCGCGGCCGCATGGATCATGCCATCCAGCACAGTCGTCAGCACATACAGGCCGTTCGAGAGCAGACGCAATGCGTCATCGCGCACATCTGTCATTGATTCTACAGCCATCGCTTATCCTCCGTAGCGCCAGGGGGTATCACGCAACGTCAACGCCGCAGCGCCGGGCACGCGCTGGCCGCTGCCCACAATCTGGGCGATGAACAGGGCGTGATCTCCGCTGGCGTTGGCCTCTTCCACCACCTCACACGCCAGCCAGGCGATCGCATGGTCGAACACCGGCGCGCGGGTCGGGCCGACCGTGTAGTGGTAGCCCGCGATATCTTCCGGGCCGGCCTGGCTGAACCTGAAAAACGCCCGCGCGAAGTCGGTCTGGTCGGCGCCGACCACGTGCAGCGTGAAGCGCCGGCTGGCGCGCACCGTTTCGCAGATGGACGAGTCTTTACGCATGGCGACAGCCAACAGCCGCGGATCAAAAGACACCTGCGTCACCCAACTGACGGTGGCCGCACGCGGACCGTCAGCCCCGATCGCAGCCGCCACGTACAGGCCGTAGCTGAAGAGACGCAGGACATCTTTGGTCGTATCGGGTATAGGCATCGGTTCCTCCTCACCACAAACTCTTGTCCGCCCTGCCCGAGAGTGCGTCCTCGATAGGCTCGCGCCACGTGGGCTCCAGATCGGCGCAGGCCCGGAGAAGGCCGTAGCAGCCGGTGAGCATCTGGTCGCCGTGCGGCACAGCGAAGTAGACGGGCAGGCTGGTGTCTCGCAGCAGCGCCTGGCGCGGGCCGACCGCGGCCACAAAACTCAGCGCAACGGGCGTGTCATCCAACACCAACGCGCCGTGGCCGTGGTCCGAGAAGACCGCGGCGTGAGCGATATGCCCTTCGGCTAACGCGGCCAACCAGCCGGTCAGCGCGGCAGGGGTCAACAGCCCGGTATGATGCTCGAATAGCCGCGCCACCTGCCCTGTGGCAGCCCGTGGCTGGCGGCCGCGAAACTGAAACGCCAGCGTGTGGAAGTTGCCGACGTTGACCACCAAGGCATCGGGCCGGCCGGCGACGACCGGGTCTTCCAGCGCGCCAAGCACGGCCGCGGGGGCCGTATCCATCACGATGACCGGCAGATCAGCCTGGGCCACGGCTGTGTCGGCCGCGGCTGCCAGCCTGGTCATGATCTCTGGGACGGCGTGACTGTGAAAGGCAAAGGCGCTGAGCCGGCGGTCCTGGCGCAGGCGCTCGACCAGGTAGTCCATGCGGAACTGCCGATCGCTGACGCCGGCCGGCGCGGCCCCGTGGTCGAAAACCGCCAGCGCCAGGGCATCGGGCTGCAAGTCCAGCCCGAAGGCGGCGAAGGCGCTGCGGATCGCGGCATAGTCGAAATCCCGGAATTCGATATGGGTGTGGTCGTCGCCAGCGGCCAGTTTGCGGCCGGCCTCCTCGACGATGATCTCGACGCCCATGTCATGCTGCACCAGCTCCAGATCATCGTTGAAGGTACGCGCCGCGTCAGGCGTAGCGAGCACGCGCAGGCCCGCACGGCAGTGGGCTTCGACGGCCCAGGCGCACGGTCCGCCGCCCATCGTCACGCCGGTGATCAGCAGGGCGCGGCGGTCGGCAGTGGCTCGCTTGATCCGCTCGCCGATCAACAGCGTCGGCGAGGGCATCGCCAGCTTCAGGCAATTCTCCGGCGCCCGCTCGCTGTCGAAGAGCAGGATATCTTGGGTGCCGGTTCCGATGTCTACTGTGAGTATTTGCATATGTTGGTAGATTAGGAGAACGGTAACTGGTAAATTAGGAGAACGGTAACTGGTAGATTGGGAGAACGGTAGCCGGTAGATCCGACCTACCAATCTACCACGTTACCAGCCCCTGATGCCCCGCGCCTGTTGGTCTGCGTGATAGGATGAGCGCACCAGCGGGGCCGACTCTACCCACTGGAAGCCGCGAGCGCGCGCCTCGTCAGCCAGCGCGGCGAACTCATCGGGGTGATAGAAGCGAGCGACCGGTAGATGCAGCTTGCTCGGCTGCAGGTACTGGCCGATCGTCAGGATGTCCACATCTGCTTCTCGCAGGTCATCCATGACCGCGAGCAACTCGTCCCATTCCTCGCCCAGGCCGACCATGACTCCGCTCTTGGTCATGACTGTTGGATCCAGCTCCTTCGCCATCCGCAAGACGGCCAGGCTGCGTTCATGCCTGGCCTGCGGCCGCACCCAGCGCGAGAGCCGCGGAACCGTCTCGACGTTGTGGTTGAGGATTTCGGGCCGGGCGTCCACGACGATCTTCAGCGCCGCGCGATCCCCCTTGAAATCGGGAATGAGGGTTTCGATGGTGCAGCCGGGCTGGCGGTCGCGGATGGCGCGGATGGCCGCAGCGAAGATGTGCGCGCCGCCGTCAGGCTGATCGTCGCGGTCAACGCTGGTGAGAACCACATGCCGCAGGCCCATCTCATGCACCGATTCAGCGACGCGGCGCGGCTCATCCTCGTCAAGGGGCAGCGGCCGGCCCGACTGGACGTTGCAGAACTTACACGAGCGGGTGCAGATGTCGCCCATCAGCAGGAAGGTCGCGATGCCGCGGCCCCAGCACTCGCCCAGGTTCGGGCAGAATGCCTCTTCGCAGACGGTGTGCAGCGTCTGTCCGCGCATCAGCGACTTCAGACGCCAATACTCGTCGTTCTGGTTCAGCTTGATTCGCAGCCACTCCGGCTTGCGGCCGGCTGCGGTCTGGGCCTGCGCCTGACGGGAATCTTCGACGTGCAGTCGCGCCCGGCGGACCGCAGGCCGGGGCTGCGTCTCGGGAATGGGATCAATCGTAATGGTGGTCTGCATATCTGCTCAATGTCCTACGCTGCGGGTATTATACCGCGACTCGGTGGGACTCCTCAAGACAAATCGGCGCCGAGAGCAACGCCAGCGGCGATCAAGGCCGGCAAGTTGGGCGCGGTGAAACTGATGCCCGGCGCGGGGCGGCGATTGTGTTTGATCTCGGGCGGCTCGTGACGATGATGCGGGAAAGTGGCGCGCAGCTCGGGGATTTCGGGATGAGCCTGGGGGTCATACCAACAGATCCGCTCCTGTTCTCGGAGGATCGTATAGCCGTAGTCGCTGATGTGGCCGGCCACGAAGTCAACGACCTCGACCACGCGCAATTCGAGGCCGTTGCGAAAATACACGCTCCCTCTCACCATGGCCGTGCCGTCACTGACAGTGAAAAGGCGTAGTGATGACGAAACAACATCCGGATGGCTGTACGGCAGCGTGTAGATCAGGTGCTCGTACTCAGCGCGCGAAGGAAAGGGCATACGGTTATGCTGCTACCTCGATCAACGGCTCTTCAGGCGCCAAGCGGACAAAAGCGTTTGTGCCGCCTGCGCGCAACCTGGATACCCGCTGCTCTGAAAACTGGCGCAGCACTGCCTCGCGGTGCTGCTTGATCTTGTAGAAACCGGCCCATTCGGCGAAATCTTCAAGATGCTCACCGTCGTCGAGAACGCCGCGCGCGTACAGATTGTAGAAGATTTCGGAGCTCAACCAATAGCGTTGTTCGAACTTGCGCAGCACGGCATCGGCAGCGCGCAAGTCGTCCAGGATCGTGCTGAGGGTCATTGATGCCATGGAATAGACCTCTCTATAACCAGTCACTTATCTCGTTCCGGTTCGAGGATCTGCCAGCCGTACTGGCCGAAGTGCTTGTCGAAGGCGAAGGCTGTCTTCTGGTGCAGGCGCGTCATCATTGTGAACGAGATGGCGTCTGTCAGCAAGTACTCCTTGTCGGTGTGGCAGCAAAAATGACCAACCAATCACCCAAACAGCCACAGCCCACTGCGTGCAGCCACGGAAGCAAAGCAAAGAACACGGCGCTCTGTGCTCTTGCTACGCCGGCGGCAACGTCACCAGCAGCCGTTTGGCGATACCGCGCACGCCTTCGACCCAGTCCAACACCTGCAAGCGGTCCGAGTCCACGTGATCGTAGCCGGAACCGACCAGATAGGCCAGCAGGCCCAGGTAGGCGACGGCGATGCCGAGCCGGCCATAGGGGGTCGCGAGCGGCGGCGCCAGCTTGACCAGCGCCAACGCCGCGGTGAGCTGATCGGCGACTTTGGCCTTGGCCGCGAAGCGACCCGCCAACAGGGTGATCTCCTCGCGCCCCATCAACAAGACAGCCTCACCGCCCGCGTAACCCGCCAGCCACCCCATGATCTCTGCCTCGATGGCGTCGGTCTGATACAGTTGCTCGACCAGCCGCGGGAAAAGCGTGCCGGCCTGTAGCTCTTCGAGCCACTGCGCGAGCTGCTTCTGCGCCTCTGCCACGGCGTCAATGCCGAGCATTGCGACGATCTTCTCGTTGGCCGCGATGACGAAATCTATGATGCGCTTGCTCAGCCCCTTCAGGTCTACCCCGATCTTCGCGGCAAGCTGGCCGCCGACCAACTGCAACGCTTCCTTGAGCAGCGCCGCGTCCAACAGCAGCAACCCCTCGATCACCTCGCCGCCCGTCGAGACGACCGCAGAGCTGATGCCATCCAGCGCGGACTGGGCGGCCGCGCTCATGCTCTGCCTGGCATCCTCCACCGCCCGCACGCGCGTCACCGCCACGGCGCCCGCCAGATATGCTTCTGGGGCTTCGATCAGACGCCGCAGGCCGGCGACATCTACGGCAGGGGCCGCGAGATCGCGCGCCCTTGTTGCCGGCGCGCCCGCCAACTGGCTGGCCACAGCCAGGTCGAGCGCCGCGCCCGCCAACAGTTGCACTTCGGCTGCGGCCCTGTCCAGCGGATCGGTCGAGCCAGCAAGCGCGGCCGAGGCCGCGTTCTTCAGCGCCTGAGACTTCACCAGGAGCCGGCCCACGCGCGGCGTGGACCTGGCTCGCAGACCGGCCTCGCGCGGGGGCGCGAGCGCCAGCAACGCCTCGACTCCCGCCGCATAGTCTACCGCCAGCCGGCGACGTTCATCCTGTACGATAGCAGTCATGGAGAAAGCTCCTTTCCTGGTGGAACCTGTGCAACCGATAGTGGACAGCAGTCGGCAGACGAGATTCCACGCACCACGCAATACGCACTACGCCCCCGCTGTCCTCGGCCGCCGATGGTTGAGCACGAGCCCGGCGATCGCGCCTGCGATGCAGGCAATGGCGATCCATTGGGCTGTGGCCAGGGCGCCCATGCGCCATGCGTCCGGCCGGAACATCTCGACCCAGAACCGCCCCAGCGGATACCAGATCAGGTACAACAAGAAGATGTCGCCATCGCGCAGCCAACGCGCAAAGCGCCGGCCGCCGAACCAGAGCAGCAGGAAACCCACGATGTTCCAAAGCGCCTCGTAGAAGAAGGTGGGGTGGAACCCGTTGGCCGCATACCACTGGCGCACCGGCTCGCTGAGCATCTCGGACGGCAGACCGCACGCCATAGGAGAGCCTGGCGGCTCCTGGCACGGGTAGGTGGGGTTGATGTGAAAGGCCCAGGGCAGATTCGTGGCCGGTCCATAGAGCTCCTGGTTGATGCGGTTGCCCAGGCGACCAACGACCTGGGCAACCAGCAGGCCCGGTGTGGGGATGTCAAGCCAACGCAGCAGGCTCAATTTGGCCCGCCAGGTATAAAGCACGACGGCGAGCACCCCGCCCGCCACCGCGCCATAGATGGCCAGCCCGCGGAACCCGCCGTTCCAGAAGGCGATCGCCTCGATGGGATGCTCGCGGTAGTAGGCCCAGCCTGCGAAGTTGCCGACGGGGGTCGAGAAGACGTGATAGGCGCGCGCGCCGATGATGCCAAGGATCAAGCACCAGGTCAGCAGGTTCCAGGCGTGCTCCGGGTCTTCCCCGCGACGCCTGGCCTCCTTCGTGGCGATCCACGCCGCGATCACTGCGCCGATGACGATCAGCAAGCCATACCAGTGCACTGCGAACGGGCCGATTTTGACGAGAACAGGGTTCATCTGGGACTCCTTGTGGAATGCAGGCAAGACATTGACGGCCTATGCTGCCCTCGAGACGCGCGACCGAGACGCAGACGACATCAGCCTTCAGATGTGCGACTCTCCCGGCGCGCGGCGCGACGGGCAGCGCGCTCATCGGTCGCTGTGGCCTCGCCAGAGGCGGCTGCGGCAGCGGCGGCCGCCGCGCGAGCCAGTTGTCGCTGATAGCGCAGCCAACGCATGCAGTCTTCGTCATGCCCCATCAGCATATCGGCCGCCAGGATGGCGGTCT
This sequence comes from Chloroflexota bacterium, assembly GCA_016876015.1. Taxonomy (GTDB): domain Bacteria; phylum Chloroflexota; class Anaerolineae; order CG2-30-64-16; family CG2-30-64-16; genus VGOD01. The sequence continues at coordinate 10,943 of VGOD01000001.1, read as the reverse complement.
TGAGCTCCTGCTTAAGGGGATTGGTGATCGCGCTGGTCATGCCCGCGCCGATCAACATGGCCAGGAAGTTGGCGTTGATCGCCTCGCGGTTGGGGAGACCGAATGACACGTTGCTGGCCCCGCAGACCGTGTTGCAGCCCAGCTCCTCGCGCACCCAGCGGACGATGTCGAGCACCATCGCGCCGGAGCCGCGCACCGCGCCCGCGGGCATTACCAACGGATCAATCAGGATGTTCTCGCGCGGGATGCCGAACGACTCGGCGCGCGCCACGATCTTCTTGGCGACGCCAAAACGCACCTTGGGATCCATGCTGATACCGGTCTCGTCGTTGCACATGGCGATCACCGCGACGCGATACTCGGCGATCAACGGGAAGACCGCCTCCATCCGCTCCGCCTCGCCGGTCACAGAATTGACCAGCGGTTTGCCGCCCGCGGCCTGCAACCCCGCGCGCAACGCGGCCACGACCGACGAATCCACGCTGAGGGGCGCGTCCACGACCGATTGCACCGCCTCGATGGCCCGCACCATGACCTCGGGCTCCAGCTCGTTGGCGTTGGCGACGCCCAGTCCGGCATTCACGTCGAGCACCGTGGCGCCGGCTTCCACCTGCGCCAACGCATCGGCTTTCACTCGACCGTAGTCGCCCGCCAACATCTCCGCGGCCAGCGCCTTGCGGCCGGTCGGATTGATCCGCTCGCCGATCATCACGAAAGGCTGATCCGGGCCGATAATGACCTCGACGCCGGTCCTGGAACGAAGAATCGTGTGCATGAAGAAGACTCCTGAAGCTAATTCGTACCGCCCTGCAACGCCATTATAGTCCATGAAGCAGTGGGGGCGCAAGTTGCAGAGCGCGTTGAGTCAATGTGGGGCGCAGTTTGTCATCCCGTCTCACTTGGCGTACAATCGCCGTGCTATGACACCACCATCGAACCCACATCAACCGACTGCTTCACGCCCCTCCGACGAGGGGCGCGCCGCTTATCGCGTCGTCTTCCAGCCCTCCGGCCGGCAGGGAGAGGCGGCCGCCGGCAGCAACTTGCTGGATGCCGCCCGCAGCCTTGGCGTCGAGATCGAGGCCATCTGCAATGGCCGCCAAACCTGCGGCAAGTGCCAGGTGACTGTCGAAGAGGGCTTCTTTGCCAAGCACGGGCTGACCTCTGATGCAGAGCACCTCAGCGCGGCCGATGGCCGCGAGGCGCGCTATTGGGACCAGCATCCGCGGCCGGCTGGCCGCCGGCTGGCGTGCGCCTGCCAGGTGCGCGGCGACCTGCTGATCAGCGTGCCAGCGGAGAGCCAGGCGCGCAAACAGGTGGTGCGCAAGGCCGTCACCGAGCGCGCCATTGTCGTAGATCCGGCCATCCGGCTCTATTATGTCGAGATCGAGCCGCCAACCCTGGAAAACCAGTTGGGCGACTGGGATCGGCTGGCCGCGGAATTGGCCCGGCGCTTCGGCCTCCAGGGATTGCGGCTGGATCCGATCCTGCTGCACACCCTCCAGCCGATCCTGCGCGAGGGGAACTGGAAGGCGACTGTCACCGTGTGGCAAGATTGCGAGGTGGTACGCGTGCAGCCCGGCTATGCGGAGGAAGCCTATGGGCTGGCGGTGGATATCGGCACGACGACGGTAGCTATGCACCTGTGCGACCTGCGCACCGGCGCAGTGCTCGCCACGGCCAGTCGCATGAACCCCCAGGTGGCCTACGGCGAGGATCTGATGAGCCGGGTGAGCTACTGCGACACTCGCGAGGACGGGCTGGCCACGCTGCGCGGAGCAGTGATCAACGCGCTGAACGAGCTGGCTGCCGAAGCCGCGGCCGAGGCAGGTGTGACCCCAGAGGCCATCAGCGACATCGTGCTGGTGGGCAACACGGTCATGCACCACATCCTGCTAAACATCCCGCCGCGGCAGTTGGGACAATCGCCTTTCGGACCGGCGGTCAGCGATGCGGTGGACATCCAGGCGCGGGAGTTGGGACTGCGGCTGGCGCCGGGCGCGCAGGCGCACGTCTTGCCCGTGGAAGCCGGTCATGTCGGCGCGGACAATGTGGGCGTGATCCTGGCCGAAGAACCGCACCGCGCGCCAGCCGACGAGATCTGGCTGATCGTGGACGTGGGGACCAACGGCGAACTACTCTTGGGCAACCGCGAGCGACTCTTTTCGGCCTCCAGCCCCACCGGGCCGGCGTTCGAGGGCGCGCAAATCCGCCACGGGATGCGCGCCGCGGCGGGCGCCATCGAACGTGTGCGCATTGACCCCGAGACGCTGGAGGTACGCTTCAAGGTCATCGGCCGGGAGGAATGGAGCAACGAGTGGGAGATGGGTAAATTGGTAGATTGGGAAACTGGTAAGTCGGTAGATTGGGAAGCCGATAGACTGCCAACGCAACGTACCAACCTGCCCACCTACCATCCTACCAATCCACCAACGTACCAATCTACCTCACCTGGCCAAAAAGCTAGACCACGCGATGCCCCCATTCTCGCGGCCGGCATCTGCGGCTCCGGCATCATCGAGGCGATCGCCGAGCTGTTCGTGGCGGGCGTGTTGACGCCTGACGGCCGGTTCGCAGCCGAGGCGCGCTCACCGCGACTGAGCTGGCAAGGCTCGAAGGCCGAGTTCGTGCTGGCCTGGCCGCACGAGGCGAGCACGGGCCGGCCAATCGTCGTCACCAGCGACGATGTGCGCAACATACAACTGGGCAAGGCCGCGCTCTACTCCGGCGCCCGCCTGTTGATGGCACGGATGGGGGTGGATCGGGTGGATCGGGTGCTGCTGGCGGGCGCGTTCGGATCATATATTGACGCCACGCACGCCATGATCCTCGGCATGATCCCCGATTGCGATCTGACGAAGGTGACCACGGTCGGCAATTCAGCCGGCGACGGCGCGCGCATCGCGCTGCTCAACAAGCAGCAGCGCGAGGAGGCGCGGCGGCTGGCGCGCTGGACGAACTACATCGGAGTCGCCATGGAGCCGCGCTTCCAGGACGCGTTCGTCGAGGCGTTGCCTATGCCCCATTCGGTGGATGCGTTCCCGCACCTGACCGAGATCCTGCAAGCGGCCGCCGGTCGTCGCCGCGCCCGCGGGGTGAGCGACACGGTAAGCGCGCGTGAGAGAAGGGCCAGACTGGCGAAGGCATCTTGACTTAGCCTGACGCGGCAAGTATACTCGAATTCAACTGAAACAGGTTCGACGCTGCTTTCGGAGGCGTTCCATGACCACGATCGGGATGCGGGAGTTGAGTGGGGACACGGTTGATCTACAGGCGCACTACGAGGCCATGCAGGACGACCTCTACGATGGCGTGACGGCCGCGGTCGTGGAGGGGACCCGACAGGCGTTGGCGTGGGGTCAGGCGCCGGTCGATATCCTGGCGCGCGGCCTGGTGGCCGGCATGGATATCGTGGGCAAGGATTTCGGCGACGGCATCCTGTTCGTGCCCGAGGTGCTGCGCGCGGCCAACGCGATGAAGGCCGCCATGGAGATCCTGCGGCCGCTGCTGACCCAAACCGGCGCGCCAAAGGCGGGCATCGCGGTCATCGGCACCGTCAAGGGCGACATCCACGACATCGGCAAGAACCTGGTGGCGATGATGTGGGAAGGCGCCGGCTTCGAGGTGCACAACCTGGGCAACAACGTGGACGCCGATAAGTTCATCGCGGCCATCCGCGAGCATCACGCCAACCTGCTCGGCATGTCCGCGCTGCTGACCACGACGATGCCCTACATGGCGACCGTGATCGAGCGCCTGCATCAAGAAGGGCTGCGCGACCATGTCAAGGTATTGGTGGGCGGCGCGCCCCTCAACGCGGCCTTCGCCGAGGACATCGGCGCCGATCGCTACTGCAAGGACGCGGCCGAAGGGGTCGCGGCCGCGAGGGCATTGATAAGGCGGGAAACCTGAAACGTCGGGGTGTACGGAAGGCCCGTTGACAGCGCGCGCCGCCGGTGATATGCTGGTCTCACTGGGGTAGCTGTGCCAACGGGATTTGGAGGGCAATATGAATGCTGTAACCATCAGCGCTGGGCGCATGCGAGACAACTTTGGTGATGTTCTAAATCGGGTGCGGTATGCCGGAGAGCGATTCATCGTGAAGCGCCGGGGAGATCCGCTGGCAGCTCTCATCAGTGTAGCCGAGCTCGAGCGCCTTGAACGCCTCGAGCGGGAGCGCGATGAAGAAATCCTGCGCATGGCAAAGGCTGTCAGTGAAGGGCTGGTTTCCGTCGAAGCGCTATTGGATCAGTATGAGGCTCTGCATGGCGAGCGCCTTGAGGTTGCTGCCTCCCCGCCTCTGGAGGAAGAAACGCTGTGGACAAACTAACGCAGTTTCTGATCACTCATCCCTTCATCCTCGGCGACGGCGCGATGGGGACGATGTTACAGGCCGCGGGGCTGACCACGGGCGGCGCGCCGGAGGAGTGGAATGTCACACGGCCAGAGGTGCTCAAGGGCATCTTCAAGAGCTACGTGGACGCGGGATCGCAGGTCATCACCACCAACTCGTTTGGCGGCACTCGGTTCCGGCTGGGCCGCGAGAACCTGCAACACCGCGTTCACGAGCTCAACCTGGCCGCGGCGCGCTTGGCGCGCCAGGCAGCCGACGAGGCCGACCACGACGTGCTCGTGGCCGGCGACATCGGCCCCACGGGCGAGATCATGGAGCCGCTGGGCGCCTTGACCCCCGACAGCGCCCGGCTGGCTTTTGCCGAACAGGCCGCGGCGCTGGCCGAAGGCGGCGTGGATTTCTTCCTGATCGAGACGATGAGCGCGCTGGATGAGGTGGAAGCTGCGATCGCCGGCATCCGCTCGGGGTGCGACCTGCCCATCGCGGCCACCATGACCTTCGACACGCGCTTCCGCACCATGATGGGAGTCAAGCCCGTGCAGGCGGTTCAGGCGCTCTACGAGTGGGGCATTCGCGTGATGGGCGCCAACTGCGGCAACGGCCCGGCCGAAATCGAGCGCGTCGTGGGCGAGATGCTCGCGGCCAGGCCCGTCGACGTCCACCTGATCGCCCAATCGAACGCAGGCCTGCCCAAGTACAGCTCGGCCGACAAGAAGATCACCTACGACGGTACGCCCGAGGTGATGGCCGCGTATGCGCGCAAGATGCGGGAGATGGGTGTCCGCTACATCGGCGCCTGCTGCGGTTCGACCCCCGCGCACATCGCCGCGATGCGGGCGGCGCTTGAGACGCGAGAGGGTGAATCGTCCTGATGTGCGTTTCCGGTTGAGGTGTGCTAGAATCCGACACGCTATGGGATGCATTCTTGTGCTCTATGACAGGTAGAGATGGCGAGCCCAGGTTGCCTATACGTCGTCGCTGTACCCATCGGCCACCCCAAAGACATCACGCTGCGCGCGATCGAGACCTTGCAGACGGTGGACGGCGTGATCTGCGAGGAGCATCGAGAGGGCAGCGCGCTGCTCAAGCAGCTCGGCATCGCCAAAGAGCTTGTCTTGCTGAACGAGCACACGGAAAAGGCCAGCACAGCCGACCTGGTGAGCCAGATGCAGCAGGGGCGGTCGTTTGCCCTGATCTCCGACTGCGGCACGCCCGTGTTTTCCGATCCTGGCCACATGTTGATCCGCGGGCTGGTCGAGGCCGGCGTGGCCGTCGTTCCCATCCCTGGGCCGTCGTCGCTGACCGCCGCGCTTTCGCTGTGCGATTTCAAGATCGAGCGGTTTCTGTTCGAGGGTTTTCTGCCTCGCAGCCGAGACCAGCGCCGGCGACGGCTTGTGGAGCTGGCCGCAGCTGGCTTGCCCATCGTACTCATGGATGCTCCCTATCGCCTGACCGATCTGCTCCGCAGCGTTGCGGAGGTCCTCGGCGGTCAGCGGCAGATCATCCTCGCCTGCGATCTTACCTTGCCAGGCGAACGGGTCTATCGCGGCCCGGTTGCCACCGTGCTGCAACAACTCGCGCAGCGCAAGAGCGAGTTCGTGCTGATCGTGAAATCGTAGAAGTCATAGAGGAATGGTGATATGAAACCCCGAGAGCGCGTCTTACGGGCCTTGAGCCATCGAGAGGTTGACCGTGTCCCCATTGACCTGGGCGGCACGCAGAACAGCACCATGTGCGCGGGCGCGTATGACAACTTCAAGCGGTATCTGGGCGTGGACGCCCCCACGGTCGAGCTCAGCCGGGTCTTCGAGACGGTCGTCATGGATGAGGCCGTGCTGCGCCTGCTGCCCGTGGACACGCGGGCGATCTACGCACGACCACCCGCCCAGAGCCGCACGCGCTGGCTGGATGACCGCTCCTTCGTGGATGAGTGGGGGATCACCTTCCGCCGCGCCGAGAGCGGCGTCCAGTACGATCCGGTTGCGCACCCGCTGGCCGAGGCGACCGTGGCTGACCTGGAGCGTTACGATTGGCCTGCTGTGGAAGATCCGTCGCGCTACGCCGGCCTGCGAGACCTGGCGCGTGACCTCCACGAGAACACGGACTATGCGGTGTCGGTGAGCACCGCTGACACCACGATCTTCGACAAGGCCTGGATGCTGCGCGGCATGGCCCAATTCCTGGCCGATCTCCTTCTCGACCAGGAGTTCAGCCTCGCCCTGCTCGAAAAGGTCGCGGATGTGCAATGCCGGCGTCATGTCGCCTTCCTGACCGAAGTCGGCCCCTACGCAGACGTGATCACGATCTCGGACGACATGGGCACACAGCGCGGCCCCATCATCCGGCCCGAACTCTACCGGAAGATGGTCAAACCATTCCACCGGCGCTACGTGGAGACGATCCGGCGTCACACCGGCGCCAAGATCCTCAACCACGCGTGCGGCAGCATCGTTGACCTGGTGGAAGACTACATCGAAATAGGCATAGATGTGCTCAACCCGATGCAGGTGGCCGCGACCCAGATGACGCCCCAAAACCTGCATCGGCGCTTCGCTGGCCGGATGGCGTTCTGGGGCGGCATTGACACACAGCGCCTGCTGCCCCACGGCCGGCCAGAAGAGGTGCGCCAGGCCGTGCGCGACACGGTGCGCGCCATGAACGGTCTGGCCGGCGGCTATGTCCTGGGTGCGGTGCACAACATCCAGGACGATGTGCCGCCGGAGAATGTATGGGAGCTATTGGATGAGGCGGCTATCAAGGAGCTCTCCCGTGAACCGTAACACCCTCCGACAAGCAGTCAACGTCGTAGCTGTCATCGCAACGCTCATCGTCAATGGTCTGGCCAGCGCCTTGCCCCTTAACGGCCTGACCACCGGCGAGATTTCCGATCGGTTCCAGGTCTACTTCGTGCCCGCAGGCTACGTCTTTTCGATCTGGGGCGTCATCTACCTGGGGCTGATCCTCTTCGCTATCTACCAGGCATTGCCGGCGCAGCGAGACAACCCGCGGCTGGCCCGCGTGGGCTATCTGTTCGTGCTAAACTGCGTCGCGAACACGGCCTGGCTGTTCTTGTGGCACTACGAGCAGTTCGCCTGGACGATCGTGGCCATGCTCACCCTCTTGGGATCGCTGATCGCCATCTATCTGAGGCTGGGCATCGGCCGCGTGGCGGTTGCTCCGGCCGAGCGGTGGCTCGTGCACACGCCGTTCAGCATCTACCTGGGCTGGATCACCGTGGCAACGATCGCCAACGCCACGTCGCTGTTGGACTATTGGGGTTGGGGCGGCTGGGGCCTCGCCGATACGCTGTGGGCCGTCATCATGCTGGCGGCCGGGGTCGCCATCGCTGCGGCGATGCGGCTCACCAGGCGCGATGTAGCCTATGTGTTGGTGCTCGTGTAGGCGTTTGCCGGCATCGCGGTCGAACACGCGGCCGCGCCGCTGGTGGCCACGGCCGCCTGGGTCAGCGCGGGGCTGCTGATCGGGCTGCTGGTCGGGGCGGCTATCCAGGGGAGGAGATCATGGATGCGGTCGAATACGTGAAAAGGCAGATCGCGGCAGCGCGCCGCCTGCTGGATGCGGCCATGCAAGACGTCAGCGACGAGCAGTTCAACTGGGCGCCGCCCGGCGTTGCGAACCCGATCAAGTCGGCATTCATCCACCTGGTCGCGGCTGAGGATAGCTTCATCCAGCGGGCGATCCAGGGCAAGCCGCGCCTGTGGGAGGCTGAGGGCTGGGGGGAGAAGGTTGGCTTGACGAGCGCGCTGGGGCGCGGAGCGTGGGATGAGACCAGGGCTGCGACGCTGGCCGTGGCCCCTGCCAGGGCCTATGAGCAGGCGGTCCGGGCGGCGACCGATGCCTATCTAGCCGGCCTCACGGCGGAAGAACTGGATCGCCAGGTGAGCTTGTTCGGCGGCCAGCGCGCCGTGGCCGATGTGCTGGCCCTGTTGGTCGTTCATGCCCTGGGCCATGCAGGCGAGATCGCCGCGGCCAAGGGGGTGCAAGGGGTCAAGGGCTTGCCCTTCTGACTGCCGGGCAACCTCGATTGCAAAGAGGCATACGCATATGGAAGGCACTACCGACAAACTGACTTCGGCCGATATTCTTGGCTATTTGCTGGCATATTCGCTCTGGATCATCTTGAGCGCGGTCGCTGGCGTGGCGCTTCTGCTCATCAGGTCAGTGCTCGCGCCGATCACGGTGCTACTGCTCGCGCCCAACCCCTGGTATCAACTGCACACGACGGAGTTGGGCGGCGTCGCGAACTCGGTGGATCGCTTCGGGTTGGTCGTGTTGGCCATCATCTGGGTGGTTTATATGATCTACATCGAGGAGTATTTCCGATCCAGCATCGCCGCGGTGCGCATGCGCCGCGCGCGCGCTGCGTTGGGCGGCGGAACCGCGGGCCGGCGCAGCGCGACCGAGACGCGTCTGCAACGCCTCGGTCTCGACATCCTGGCGCGGCGGCTGCCCAGGGCGCTGTTGTTCCCGCTGGCGGTGTTCGCGTTCTATCTCTTGGGCCAGGGGGTCATCTGGCTGATAGCGCGCACCTGATGCGCGTCAGGCCCGCACAGGGAGACGGCCGCGGCGATCGTCGCGGCCGTCACGCTTTGTCAATGCAGAAAACGATCTCTCCCTCGAACCTCAGCTCCTCGACACGCCACGCTCTCCCACAGGGAGGCTTCGCACTGCCCCGGATGATCTTGGCCAGCAGGCCGCGATAGCTGGCGGCCAGGTCTTGGCGGCCGCTGAGACTGACGCTGGGGAACGAGACGACCACGTAGCGCACGCGCAGGGCGTCGAGCAGCGCCGCGGTGCAGCCGCGCTGCCGCTGTTCGAACCGGTGCACCTCCTTCAAGATGAGCGCCAGGTCGGCCGCCTCGGTCGGAGGCTGCGCGAGGATGTCTTGGGTCTTGGCCAGCGGCTCCAGCCCCTGCAGGGCGAAGTAGTGGTTGATCAACGCGATGCGCCTGGGCCGGATGTCGTAGGCATGATACCTGGTGGCTGCCGGGAGATCCATCCACGGGAACGACAAAGGATTCAGCCCACACGCCAAATCCAGCAGAGAGCGCGGCGCGGCCGTGTGGGCGAAGATGCGCGGGTAGAAGTCATGGAGAATCGCCAGCCGTTCGCGGGTCGACGCGTGCGCTGCCATGATCTGCGCGCAGACGCCGCGCACGGCCGCGGGGGCAGGATCCTGGAACGCCGCAGCCAGTTGCGCGGCCGCGACATCGTAGTCTGGGTCCCCCAGGTAGGCCGCGACGATGTTGTGCAGCTTCTTCCGAACCGCCTGGATCGCCTCGGCCGGCCGGCGGCGGGGCAACTCCGCTCGCAGCAGATCGCGAATCGTCTCCTCGCACAAATCGAGCCTGCGATACTTGCTGGAGCGCAAGATTGCCGCCAACGTCGCCTCGATCTCCCGCTCGCCCCCCGCGCCTACCTCTTTCACCTCAACCTTAACCTCAACCTCGACCACCGCCTCAACCCGCGGCCTTCGTGACCAGGAACGCCAGCTCGGTGGCGAAGTCGAAGCGTTGGATCGCCCAGCCTCTTCCCGCCGCCAATTCCCCGAACCGGGCCGCGTAGTTCTGGGCCATCCCCTTTGGCCGGCCGCCCAGGCTGTGGATGGGGAACGACACGAGCATCCGCCTGGCGCGCAGCCCCTGCAGCAGCCGCTCGCCGGCCGAGCGGTCAATCTGTTCCAGGCATGGCAGCGTCTTGAGCGCCAACGCCAGGTCCACCTCCTGCGCGGGAATGACCTGGGTTAAGTCGCGTACCTCGGCCTGACCCTGCACGCCCAAGATCTCGAAAAAGCTGTTCAGAAAGCCGACCAGGTCGTGATACACGTCGCACGCGTAGTAGCTTGCGCCCGGGGCCAGCGGCATCCAGGGGATCGCGAGCGGGTTGAGGCCGCACGCGACGTCGAGCACGCTGCGCACCGGCGGCAGTCCCGCCAGGATCGTGGCATAGAACTCGTCCAGGATCAGCAGGCGCTCGCGCGTCGAGGCGTGCCGCGCCATGATCTGGGCGCATACCTCTTTGACCGCCGCGCCGCCGCCCGCGCGTTGAGCCTGGCGCAGCTCCGCCAGCCAGGCCGCGTAGGGAGGCGCGCTGTCCAGATACGCGGCGGCCGACTGGTGCAGCTTGTTCTTGGTCTCCTTGACCGCGTCTTTGAGGCTGCGGCGCCGGGCAAGCTCGGTCGCGCCGATGCGTCGCACCAGATCGAGCGATACCTGGCGATATTTCGCGCTGCCGTGCACGGCCGCAATGAGTTGGTCGAGCTGTGTTGGTTCCATACGGGGTCGCCCTACCGACGCCGCAAGTTCGCCATGAGCTGGCTCATGAAGCGCAAGTTGTGCAGCGTGGCCAACCTCTCCGCCAGGATGTCCTTGATGTCGAAGAGATGGTGCAGATAGCCGATCGAGTAGCGTGCGCAGGTGGGGCAGTCGCACCACGGGTGGACGGACCGATCGGCCTTGATGTGCTTCGCGTCATGGATATAGACGTAGGCCAGCCAGTCGCCCTGCTGGCCCAGGCCAGACGCAGCCGGATCGGTCGTGAAAGCATAGAGCCGGCCGTGACGAGCGTC